>JBMFJH010000012.1:0-51776 GCA_049973945.1 Thermoprotei archaeon | reverse complement strand
TAACTTACTTCGAGAGCCTCTGGTACAAGAGCTACAAGCAGTTGCCCAAGAAGCTCTACCAGATAGTCAGCGTGTTCAGGTACGAGACGAAGGCGACTAGGCCCATGATTAGGCTCAGGGAGGTCACCACTTTCAAGGAGGCCCACACGCTCCACGAGACCTACGAAGACGCCGAGAGACAGGTAAAGGAGGCAGTAGAAATCTACAAGAGGTTCTTCGACATCCTGGGGATCCCCTACGTCATTTCCAGGAGGCCCGAGTGGGACAAGTTCGCGGGGGCAGTCTACACAATTGCCTTCGACACCGTCATGCCCGACTCGAGGGTCTTGCAGATAGGCACAGTGCACCACCTAGGCACTCACTTCACGAAGGCCTTCGATTACAAGATCCAGAAGAAGGACGAGAGCCTGGACTACCCCCACCAGACAAGCTACGGCATTTCGGACAGGGTGATCGCAGTCTCTATAGCAATTAACGGCGACGACCACGGCCCAGTCCTCAACCCCTACGTCGCGCCTATCAAGGTAGTGGTCATCCCGATACCCTCGAAGGCCGAGGACAAGCAGAGGGCCCAGGAGGAGACCAAGAGGGTCTTGGCCTACGCCAAAGAAGTGGGTGAGATCCTGAACAAGGCCGGAATCAAGGCGGTGGTCGACGACAACCCGGAGATGACCCCTGGGGAGAAGTTCTACGTCTGGGAGCTGAAGGGCGTCCCCATAAGGGCGGAGGTGGGCCCCAGGGAACTCAACGAGGGCAAGGTCTTCCTGAAGAGGAGGGACACGTTCGAGGGGAAGGCTGTAAAGAAGGAGGAGCTGGTCGACGCGGTGAACCAGCTCATGAAGGACATCTACGAGAACCTGAAGAAGAGGGCCTGGGACTTCCTGAACTCCAAGATAAAGAGGGCGAAGGACTTGGAGGAGGCGAAGAAGCTCTTGGACGAAAGGGTGGGGATAGTCGAACTCCCCTGGTGCGGGGAGAACGAGTGCGGCCTTAAGGTCGAGGACCACCTGCAGGCCAGAGTCCTGGGCTCTCCGGTAGAGGAAGTGAAAGTGGAGGGTAAGTGCCCAGTGTGCGGAAGGGAGGCGAAGACGCTCTTAAGGGTCGCAAAAACTTATTAAAAGTAATTGAGCGGATAGACAGAGGTCGGGACTTTGCCCAAGAAGAGGGAGAACAGGGGAAGGAGGAAGGGCGACAAGGGTCACATTGGTTACATTTCGTGTGACAACTGCGGCGCGAGGGTTCCCGAGGACAAGGCCATATGCGTCACGAGGTACTACAGCCCCGTCGACCCAGGGTTAGCGGCTGAGCTGGAGAAGAAAGGAGCTATTATAATGAGGTATCCCGTGACCAAGTGCTACTGCATAAACTGCGCTGTACACTTCGGAATCATCAGGATAAGAGCTGAGGAGGAGAGGAAGCAGAAGGCCAGACTCGGGTAAAGCCTGGTATAGTCGCCTTTTTGAGGGCTTAGTATTCATTTCAAAATAGACAAATTTCCTTTCCAATTGAAGTCGGCTTAAATAGTAAGCTAGTCTAAGTCTTCCACAATGCGTCTGTACGAGCTGTCCTTCTGGGAGGTCGAGGAGTTCTTCTACAGACTGGCGGAGATAAAGGACGTCATCAAGGACGCGGGCCTCTTAGAGTACTATCCCGAGTTCAAGAAGGACCTCAAGCTCCCGGCCCAGGCCACCTCCATGGTCAGGCACGCCTTTCCTGTGTTCCAGAAGGGAGGGGTCGTGATGGACGTCACGAACGTAGAGCAGGCGACGATTGCCGAGAACGCCGGTGCTGTCGCCGTGATGGTTCTTGACAAGCTACCTTACGACGTGAGGAAGGCGGGCGGAGTCGCTAGGATGGCCGACCCGAAAGTGATCGAGGAGGTCATGAACTCTATCACTATTCCAGTCATGGCGAAGGTGAGGATTGGCCACTACTACGAGGCTAGGGTGCTCGAGGCGTTGGGTGTTGACATGATTGACGAGAGCGAGGTGCTCACGCCGGCCGACGAGGAGCACCACATAAACAAGTGGGAGTTCAAAGTCCCCTTCGTGAACGGCGCCAGGGATCTCGGGGAGGCCCTAAGGAGGATAGCTGAGGGTTCCTCGATGATAAGGACTAAGGGAGAGCCCGGGACAGGCAACGTAAGTGAGGCAGTGAAGCACATGAGGATAGTGATGAAGCAGCTCAGGGAGCTGACGTCCCTCCTCCCCGAGGAGAGGCTGAAGAAGGCGAGGGAGTTCCAGGTTCCCGTCCAGTTGGTCGACCTGACGGCCAAGCTCGGCAGGTTGCCGGTAGTCAACTTCGCGGCGGGAGGGATAGCAACTCCAGCCGACGCCGCGTTGATGATGTGGCTGGGGGCTGACGGGATCTTCGTCGGTTCCGGCATATTCAAGAGCCAGGATCCCGAGGTGAGGGCACACGCGATTGTCTTGGCGACTTCGCTCTGGGACAAGCCCGAGAAAGTGCTCGAGGCCCAGAAGATGATAAGCGAGAGCAAGACCATGATGGGGATCGACATAAGGCAGCTCAAGCCCGAGGAGCTAATGCAGGTGAGGGGACTGTGAAGGTCGGCGTTCTCTCCTACCAGGGGAGCTTCGAGGAGCACGCCTTAATGACCGTGAGGGCGATGAAGGAGTTGGGCTACCAGGGGGAAGTGGTCGAGGTCAAGCTGCCCTCTGACCTGAAGGAGATAGACGCCCTGATCATCCCAGGAGGAGAGAGCACCACGATCGGGATTGTAGCGAAGAGCGTGGGCTTACTGGACGAAATGAGGGACAGGATAAGGGAAGGACTGCCCACCCTCGGCACCTGTGCCGGTGCAATTATGTTGGCTAAGGACGTAACCGACGCGAAGGTAGGCAGGAAGTCCCAACCCCTTATTGGGTTAATGGACGTTAAGGTCATTAGGAACTACTACGGCAGGCAGAGGGAGAGCTTCGAGGCTGAGGTCGACCTCAGCTCCATCAACGAGGGCGTCATGAGGACGGTGTTCATAAGGGCCCCAGCAATCGTGGAAACCAAGGGCAACGCGAGGCCCCTTTCGAGGCTCGGCGAAGTCGTAGTCTTCGCTCAGCAGGGTAACATGCTGGCTACTACCTTCCACCCGGAGCTCTCGAACTCGACTGCTATTCACAGGTACTTGCTGAGGATGACCAAAGCGTGAGCCAGGAGGTAATTACCCTTACTCCGTTTGTAACTGTTTTATTAGACGATGGGAGAAATCTTGATCGAGGGTAAAGAGGGCTTGGAGGATTACCTCGTTGACAAGTCCGCTCTATTAGTGAACCTAGCAGACGCGATTGAGAGTGGGGCGGTTTTCGGTAACATATGGGTACATAAGTCCCTGTTGCTGGAGTTGCAAAGGGAAGCGAGAGAGGGGCTGATCTCAGCTGAAATAGCTTTGGACGAATTGGCCAAGGTCAGGGAGCTGTCAGAGAGGTTGCTTTTCGCTTTCGACGTAGTCGGCGAGCCCATCAACAGGCCGAGCATAGAGGTCGAGCTGGACTACTGCCTGTCCCACGACTGCACGCTAATGGTCGGTACGGAGCAGTTGAAGAGGATAGCCGAGTCCATGAACGTCAAGGTCTACTACCTAGCCCCCAAAGCGGAGGGACTGTCGATAGAGAAGTTCTTCGATCAGAACACCATGAGCGTCCACCTCAAGGAGGGGACTTTACCGAAGGCTAAGAAGGGCTTACCCGGCAATTGGACGTTCGTAACTGTTGGAGACAAGCCATCCACGGCCGACGAGCTGAAGAGGTACCTGATGGAGATGTTGATGGCCGTCCAGACGAGGAAGAACTCTTTCGTGGAAATAGAGAGGAAGGGATCCATAATCCTTCAGCTAGACACCTACAGGGTAGTTGTCACGAGGCCGCCGCTGAGCGACGGCTGGGAAATTACCGTGACTAGGCCTGTGACGAAGAAGAAGCTCTCCGACTACAACCTCGACGAGAAGCTACTGAAGAGGCTCGAGGAGAGGGCGGAGGGAATAGTGATTGCCGGAATGCCGGGAATGGGGAAGACCACCTTCGCTCAGGCCCTTGCCGAGTTCTACATGGAGAAGGGGAAAGTCGTGAAGACCATAGAGTCGCCGAGGGACATGCACTTGCCCCCAGAAATAACGCAGTACTCGAAGAACTACGCGGAGGTAGGGGAACTTCACGACATCCTATTGCTGAGCAGGCCCGACTACACCGTTTACGACGAGATGAGGAACGACGAGGACTTTCAGACTTACATCGACCTAAGGCTAGCGGGGATCGGGATGATAGGGGTAGTGCACGCGACCTCGCCGTTGGACGCCATACACAGGTTCATTAGGAGGGTGGACATAGGCACCATTCCTAACATCCTGGACACCGTCATCTTCATCCACGCGGGCACCGTGAGGAAAGTGTACACTCTAGACATCACCGTGAAGGTACCCAGCGGCATGAAGGAGGCTGACCTGGCGAGGCCAGTCGTTGAGATAAGGGACTTGATAACCGACGAGGTCGAGTACGAGATCTACGTCTTCGGCGAGCAGACCATGATAGTCCCGGTTAAGAAGGTGAAGCCAGTTGACAGGATTCAGGCCAGGCTGGAGAGGTTGATCACAGAGAGCATACCCGACGCTAAAGTGGAAGTCCAGGATGGAGAGTACGTGATAATCCTGCCCAAGACCGACCTGCAGAAGTTCAACAAGAAGCTGGTAAGCAAGTTGAAGAAGTACGAGAAGAAGTACAACCTGAAGTTCAGGGTCAAGTTCGCTAACGAATGAAGTTGTCCAAAGTCCTGCTCCTTTTGGACTCCACGTACCTCACTAGCTCGTCCAAAGTCATTCCTTGCTTGGCCACTTCCACGTCGACGGCGTAATTCCCCCCTTGTGTTTTCCTCAGCTTCGAGAACTCGACGAACCTTGTCTCGTGGGGGAACCTCACGCAGAGGAAAGGCTCTCCCCCGCTCCTCCTCGCGAACTCCAGTATCCCCTCCGCCTGTTCCTTCTTCACGTAAATTGTTCCTTCCTCCTGCTTGCTCTTGACTTCAATCAGCAGGATCACTCCGTCCTTCATCGCCACTAGGTCTGGCACAGGATCCTTCCTCTTGGAGCCGCTGGAAGGGGCCCTCATCACCGCGAAGCCCTTGTCCCTGAGCCGGGACAAGACGTAACGCTCCAGAGAAGAAGCCCTGGACTTGACTGACATTATCAATAAAGTTCAAAATGGGGTTAAAACGGCTTGAGAGCGAGAAAGGGCTTTAACCCTTGGGCTTGCCCCTCAGGATGAGCTCCCTGAGCTCTCTGCCCACTTGCTCCTCGAGGCTGTTGTCTATCTCGTTCAGGTAGTTCTTGACTGCGGGCATACCCTTACCATATTCTTCGATCCACTGGTTGGCGAACTCCCCGGACTTTATCCTCTCTAGGACTTGCTTCATCCTCTTCCTCACGTCCTCGTTTATCACGTACCGCCCAGAGACGTAACCTCCGTACTTTGCAGTATCTGAAACGGCCCTCAACATGCCGCCCAGGCCCTTCTCGTAGATTATGTCCACGATCAGCTTCATCTCGTTTATCGTCTCGAAGTAGGCGACCTCCGGCTGGTAACCGGCCTCCACGAGCGTCTCGAAGGCGGCCCTCATGAGCTCCACGATTCCTCCCACCAGGTCGACCTGCTCTCCGAAGAGATCTGTCTCGGTCTCCTCCTTGAAAGTGGTCTCGATCACTCCTGCCCTGGTCGCCCCGATCCCTTTGGCTATCGCTAGGGCTTTCTTCAACGCATGTCCGCTGTAGTCCTGGTGCACCGCGACTAAGGCCGGGACTCCGCCTCCCTTCTCGAAGTACTCCCTGACTATTGGCCCGGGCCCCTTGGGGGCGACCATGTAGACGTCCACAGTCTTGGGGGGCTCTATGAGCTTGTAGTGTATGTTGAACCCGTGGGCGAAAACGAGGTCCATCCCTGGCCTCAGGTTGGGCTCCACCCACTCCCTGTAAATAGTCCTCTGCACCATGTCGGGGGTCAGGAAGATCACTATGTCGGCCTGCTTCACCGCGTCCTTCATCTTCACCGGCTTGAACCCGTCGCTCACAGCCTGGTTCCAGGACCTACTGCCCTCGTGCTCCAGACCCACGATTACCTTGAGCCCTGAGTCCCTCAAGTTGAGGCTCCACGCCCTCCCCTGGCTCCCGTAGCCCAGGACGGCTATGGTCTTGTCTTTAATGGGGTCTAGGCTCGCGTCTTTTTCAGTATAGATCTTTGCCACGCCTCTCACCCCAGGAGTATTCGGTGACCTTAGAGAAAACGGGAGCGTTAATAACCATGTCGTACTCCTTAGCCCCATTCAGTTCGGTCAGCTGCCTCACGTTTCCCTTCCTGTCTACGGCGAACTTCACTATCCTCGCGTCCTCCAAGACCTCCACTTTCTCGACCTCTGGGGTCTTATGGATGTTCCCCACCAGGATGTTGAAGTTCTTGTGGTCGGGGACGCCCATGTAGATCTCTATGACGTCGCCGTTTCTCCAGGAGTAGACCCAGGAAACGTCCATGAAAAGCTTCCTGACGTGGGCTATCACCCTCTCCAGTATCGACGGGTCCCTATAGTACGCTACTACCCTTATCACTCTGTCAGGACGACTTCCTTGGGTCACGCACGATCACCTGCTTCAGCCTTCCTCCGGGAGGCAAGGTCGGTAGGGCCAGCTCCTCCTTGTCTATGGGCACCCTAATGACCGCGGGGACGTTCTCCTTGATGGCCTTCCTCAGCGACTCAGCGATAGCGTCGTAAGAGTCTGCGTTGAAGCCTAGGGCTCCGAACGCTTCAGCCAGCTTCACGAAGTCGGGCGACGGGCCGTAGTCTACTCCGACTATCCTCCTGCCGAAGAACAGGTCCTGGACTTGCCTGACTAAGCCGAGCGTCCTGTTGTCGAAGATCACCGCTATGACTGGTATGTTCTCGTCTACTGCAGTTGCCAAGTTCGTCGCTGTCATCAGGAACGAGCCGTCTCCGTCCAGGTCTACTACCACTTTGTCCGGTCTCGCTAGCTTGGCGCCCATCGCCGCCGGGAGGCCGAAGCCCATGGTTCCCATTCCGGTGGAGCTCAGGAAAGTCCTCGGCTCTAGAACCTCCCAGAACACCTCGGCCCACATCTGGTGCTCCCCCACGCCAGTGGTGACTATGGCGTCCCTCGGCAGGACTTGCCTGATGGTCTTCAGCACCTTCCAGGGCTTGAGCTTGCCCGGCTCGTCGTAGTAGTAGAACTGGGCGTAGTATTCCTTGAGCTCCCTCACCCTCTTGAGCCAGTTGCTCCTGTCCTTCTTCAGCCCTATTTCGACTACCGCTTTGGTCAGCTCCTTTGTCAGGACTTTCGCGTCGCCGCATAGGGCGACGTCCGCTGGGATCGCCCTCTCCGTGTCGGTCGGGTCTATGTTGATCATGATGAACTTCTTCCCCGTCTCTATCATCTCGTCGTAGGACGTGAACGTCCTGTCGCTCAGCCTCGCCCCGACCAGCAGCATAACGTCCGACTCGAGTGCAGCGAACGAGGCCTCAACCCTGCCGTAATACCCCATGGGCCCTAAGTACAGCGGGTGATCGTGTGGGATCGCGCTCTTGCCAGGCAACGTTGATACTATCGGGCACTGCAGTATCTCCGCCAGCTCAAGGACCTCCCTTGTTGCGTTCGACCAAACTACGCCAGTCCCTGCGAGAATTATCGGCCTTTCGGCATTTACCAGTAGCTCTGCCGCCTTCTTAATCGCTACCTTATCTATGATCGTCGGGAAAGGCCTGAAACCCCTGATGGCGGGCTTCTCAGGCCACTTGATGTTCCTCTCGTCCACCTTCTCGCCGAAGATGTCCCTCGGTATGTCTATGAGGACTGGCCCGGGCCTGCCCGTGACAGCTACGTAGAACGCGTTCCTTATCGCCTCTGGAATCTCGTCGAGAGTCCTGACCCTTATCGACCACTTGACCATGGTCTGGGCCATTCCCTGGATGTCGGCCTCCTGGAAAGCCATCTTCCCTATCACAGACCTCGGCACGTTGCCGGTCAGGGCGATAACGGGAGAGGAGTCCATGTAAGCGGTAGCCAGTCCGGTCAGCAGGTTGGTCGCTCCAGGGCCTGAAGTAGCGGTAGCGACCCCAGGGACTCCCGAGGCCCTGGCGTAACCGTCCGCCGCGTGCAGTGCTCCCTGCTCGTGCCTCATTAGCACGTGCCTGAGCTCCCCGCTGATTAAGTCCTCGAGGAAGGCGTCGTAGAGGGCCATGTTAGAGAGTCCAGGGATGCCGAAGATCACCTTCACTCCTTCCCTTTTCAGGGCCTCTATTGTCAGCTTAGCTCCGTTTATCACGGCTTATCACCCCTGATTCCTCTGAAGCTCTCCCCAACCAGGAGAAGGCTTCCCTCGAACTGCCTTGACTTACTTTGAAGACTAGGCCTGAAACCCCGAAAAGAGGTTTCAGACTTGGAGGGTACACTCACCTGCCATCTCTTCTCAGAGCCCCTGATTCAGTCTCTCAATATAAAAGCGTTTCCCGCCCTTCCTTCGCTAGGGACTTGACTATTGCGAGGACTTCCTGGAACGACTTCACGTCCTTCCACATCTCGTAGCACTTCACGTCGCCTAAGTACAGCCAAACGTTGCCGAAATGAACCCTCCTGTCGTCGAAGAACGCTATCTCTTCCGGCTTTATCTTAATCCCCCTGTCCCTGGCTATGAGGATTAGCTCCGTGAGGTGGAGGAACTTGTAGGGGAAGTCCTTGGACACTATTATGTCGAAGTAGTCCCAAAGGCCCAGGAGCTTCAGCACCTTTTCCGTCTTGTCCGGGACGTTCCAAGTGGCTAAGCCCAGCAGAAGCCCCATGTTCTTGATCTCCTTGAGGGTCTCCCTCACGTAGGGGAAGAGGGTCAACTTATTTCCTGCAGAGTCTTCTACGGAGTCGGTGCCGACGAGTCTGAGCGGCTCCACGAAGGCGGAGATGTTGTGGTGATCCCACAGCGTCTTGTCAGCGTCGAACACTACCGCCTTTATCATCAGCTTCAAGTTCTCTCGCTCGGAGAAGTACTAAAGACTTTGGGGAGGAATTCCTGGGCGTGACTTAATTTTTCATATCTTTCGAAAGTTAATTATTTATATTAGTTAGGTATAGAACAATTGATGGCTCGACTCGTCAGACACGACAGGAACAGGCCTTACGAGGTCAAGGCGAAGGACGGGGAGACCTTCTACATCTGTGCCTGCGGTCTCTCACGGAACAAGCCCTTCTGCGACGGCTCCCACAAGAGGACCCAGGACGAGGCGCCTGGAGAGCTCTACGTGTACGACGAGACATCGAGGGTAAAAGTCACGGGCTTCTACCCGGCCTGAGGCTTTTCCCTCCCGTCTTCGCTCAAGGGTTTCGCGCTTTTTCTCTCGGGCAATTCAGGCGGAGGGACGTAGTACTTAATTTTACCGTCGTGGTAGTCCCTGATGAGGGCCTTCGCCGCCTCGTCTATGTTGGGCTCCCTGTCGCTCTTGTAGATCCACCCCCTCTTAAGGGCTATCTTGGAGAGCAAGTCGTAGGGGTCGGAGTACTCCACCCCGTAAGCCTCCTTGAAAGCGTTCGGGTTGAAACTCTCGACCCTTTGGATCAGCTTCACGGCGACCCTGACCGGGTCCTCAAGTTCGTCGACGTTGGAACCCCTGATGACCCTCTCGAGCTCGTTGCCGTCGGGCGGGATCACTCCAGGAGTGTCCCAGGCCAACAGCCTGCTGTCTATCCTGAACAGCTGAACCGCCCTGGTGTAGCCGTGCGCGAAGGGGTGGGCGCTGGTACTCGCAGAGTGCCTCCCCTTGAGGGCGTTGATTATAGACGACTTCCCCGTCTTTGGGTAGCCCACGAAGCTCACTACTCCCCCTCCCCTCAGGATCTCCTTCATCCTGTCCCTGAGCTCCTTCGTACCCTTGTGAAGGGTCGCCGCGATGTAAACGGTTGGAATGCCCTCGACTTCCTCGAGGTACCTCTTCCAGCCCTTGAGGACTTCAAGAGGGACGAGGTCTCCCTTGTTTATCACGATCATCAGCTTCTTCCCCATCTCCCTGGCCTTCCTCTCTATGTACTTCGACCTGGTGAGGTCTGGCTCCCTGGAGTCGAGGACCTCGACCACCAGGTCTGAGTTCCTTATCGCCCTGAGCAGGTCTCTCAGCATTCCTCTTCTGATTTATAACGACTGATACCTTTTCTATCTAAGCTATGCCCAATGGACAGTGTTCGCCCTTCGACTCGGGGAGCATCGAGGGAGTGATCGACGTCAATGTCGACGTCGGCCCCTGGAGGCTCTGGACGGGGAACCCCGAGATTAAGTCCGCGGTCTTCGTCGAGGGAGAAGTAGCTAAGGCCTACCTCATGATCGAGACCGAATTCCCAGAGAGGCACTCGCCCACCTGGAGGATCTGGCTGAACGACTTCTCCCTGACGAAAATATTCAAGCCGAACCTCACCGTGAGCGCAGGGAACCTCGAGCACGCCTTGACGATCTACGACGTCACGCCCGTCATAAAGAGGGGGAAGAACGAGGTCAAGGTCACCTACAAGGGGGAAACCCCTCTCACCCTGAACAGCGTGGCGACGATCTTGCTTTACAGGGCGGAGAAGTTCCGCACGGAGTACTCGCTCGAGGCGGGGGAGCTGGTGATAGAGCCGAAGGAGACGAGGAGGGAGCAGTGCGAGGGGACTTGCAGGGCGTTGGTCAAGTCCTCCGTCAACTCGAGGGTCTTCCTCGACTACGACGGCAGGAGAGAACTGATGTCCCCGGACTCCATTTACGACGTGGAGTTCAGCAAGGGCCTCACGATAACGAACGACTCAGAGAAGGGTTACGCCAAGCTTGTGTCTGTCGTTAGGGCCAAGACCTTCGCCCCGAAGCTCGAGGTCAGGGTGACGAGGTCTGGGGACAAGATCAGCGTCGCTTACGAGGGCGAAGTAGTCTTGGACAGGGCGATAGTCAACGTGCTGAAGAACGGGGTCTCGGTCGCTTACAAGACCTTCCAGGCGGTCAAGCCGGGGGACTCCCTCTCGATCGCCTCGAACAACCTCGACCAGAACGCGTCGGTCAGGGTAGTTGCCATAGTAGCGGGGTACCGCAAGACCTTCGACTTCAGAGTCTGAGCGCGGGGGCGCTCCCTATTAGGAAGGCCACGAGCGTCCCCAACGCGTAGACCTTAAGCAACGCCCTCATCCTCTCGGCCGACTTAATGGTGGGAGGCTGAATCAGCCCAAGGACTAGAATCGCGTCGAGGGCTAGAACCGCCACTAAGTAAACTGCGTTGAAGCCCCAGATGAAGTAGGGGAACGGGCTCGTTAGCAGGAGCCCCGCCAGGATGACCTTAGAGACAACCCACGACCTCTTTATTCCAATTGTTACGGCCAACGTCCTTACCCCGTAAGCCCTGTCGCCCTCGTAGTCCTCTATTCCCTTTATGAACTCCCTGGCCAGCGTGAAGAAGAATATGTACGTCGTGGGGATCAGGGCATAGTAAAGCCAGTCCCCGCGGAAGTAAGCTAAACCGCCGTAGAACGCCGAGAGGGCCGAGAAGAGGGCGACGATGAGGTTTCCGGGCAAGCCCGTTTTCTTCAGCCTCCTCGCGTACTCCCAAAGGGCTACGCTCGCTATTATCGCTACTAAGAGGGCCCAGGGGTTGAGGAGGGCTGACAGAGCTACTCCAGCCGCGAAGAGGCCTATTGCCAGGTTCCTGGCGGCGTTCAGGCTGACCCTTCCAGAGGGCAAGGGCCTGTACGGCTTGTTTATCCTGTCAATCTCGACGTCGTAGTAGTCGTTTATCACGTACCCCCCGGCAGCTATCAGGGAGACCACGAGGGCGGAGACCGCGAGCGGTACTGGCTCGAAGTCCCAGTGGCTGGCCACGGCGAAGCCCATGACGTCGGAAAGGGCGGAACCGACGGTGTTATGAACCCTTATGAGCTGTAGTAAGTCCCTGACTCTCAACTTTAATTGAACGGGACTGAGAGGAGTAATAAGGCTATGTCGGTTCAGGACGTTACGAAGGAGGACATCGAGAAAGCGATAAAGTACTTCAAGAGCGTGAGGTCGGTGGGCGAACTGCTCGCCTACAAGGAGCTCCTGTCGCTCGGGATTAGGGAGCCCTACAAAGTGATTTGGAAACTAATAGAAATGGGAGTGATCGAGAAAGGCGAGGGCTGTTTCAACCTAGTGAAGGGCCCTACCGAAGAGAAGTGAGTGGAAGTCGAACTCCTCCCTCACGTTGATCGTCTTCCCGTTGAGTAGGGAGAAACCGAGATTAAGGCTCGTCCTCCAAGCAAGCTCTGTGAGCCTCACTAGCCTGTACTGCCTGGAGATCTCCTTTTTCAGCCTCTTGAGCTCCTCCAGGTAGGGCCTCTCATCGCCTTCAAGCGACCTCTTGATCGGCTCGATCAGCCTTGAGATCCCGAAAATCCCTCCGCCCGTGAAAGTCTTCACCGTGCAAAGGACGTCCCCTATAGCTAGCCCTGGGACGCTCCTTGGCTTACACCTGGGAATCGTGCCCCCGTGGACTTCAACGACCCTCTTGTCGAGCCTCGGTATGAACCTCTCCACTTCGTCGTAGCCCAAAGCTCCCACTAATGTCTTGTCTGGGAGTGGGACTACCCAAGAGAACCCTCCCACGTTCTCGTCGTGGAAATAGACCGTGATGACGTCGGAATCGATGGGCTCGTGAACCCTCTCGATCGCCTTGACCCTCCTCCCCTTCCCGTCCCACCCCGTGGCCCTTATCACCACGCCTTCGTACCTCTCCCCGTTGACCTCTACCTCCTTCTCCGAGAGGAGCCTGGCGTTGGCGGAGCTGAAGTACCTAACCTCCCTCGAGATTTCCCTCTCCAGCTTCTCCCTGTTCAGCCTGAGCACGTCTACCCTGAACCTGAGTTCTTTGTCCTTGTAGACCATTACTATTTCCTTGAACTCCGCGTCGACGAACTCCTTGGGCAGTTTGAGCCTCTCGAAGGTCTCCCTGGAAATTATGCCAGTGCACTTCTTCCCTGGGAAGCGCCTCCTGTCGAAAACAATGGGGTCGAAGTCCCTCAAGTTGTAAGCTAAAGAAAGGCCTGCTATCCCTCCCCCCGCGATCAGAACTCTGATGACCTGTCAGCCTCCTTAACGGTGTACCTCTTGGCGCCTAACTGCTCGACGATGTAGAAGTAGGCCTTCTTGGGGTCGGTGTGGGCGCCACAGCTGTAAACGTCCACGGTGGCGAACCTGTACTCTGGCCACGTGTGGATGGTAATGTGGCTCTCGAGGACGATGGCCATCACGCTCACTCCTTCCCCGATCTTCCACGACTTCACGTCAAGAAGCGTCATGTTGCCTACTTTCGCCGCGTTAGTCACTATCTCCCTCAGCCTCCTCTCGTCCTTCAATACCTCCTCGTCGCAGTCGTAGAGCTCCCCGTAAACCTGCCTCCCAACGACTGATGAAACCTGAGAGACTGCCCCCCTCATGTCGCCCCCGATTCACTGAGACCCCCCTCTTGCTATTTAAATATTTCCCCTCCCCTTATGAACCGCCAGCCCGCGAAGCCGATCCGGTATTACGAGAGCTCGTTCTTACCGTAGAGACCGAATCGCCCTGGAGTACAATCTTTTTAACGGTGGGTGACAATCAAATCCCCCTAAGTATCACTACTGACGTTTAAGCTGGAGGAGGAAAGGGGATTGACGATAAGGAGGCTGGTGCTGGACGTACTTAAGCCCATAAGAGGAGTATCCATTATTGACCTCGCTGAGAAGCTCTCCTCGCTGAAGGGAGTGGAAGGGGTCAACATTAGCGTGACCGACATGGATGTGGAGACCATGGGCCTCATGGTTGTGATAGAGGGCACTGACATAGACTTCGAGAGCGTGAAGAACGTCCTCGAGGAGTCAGGGGCCGCTATCCACAGCATAGACGAGGTCGCCAGCGGTAAGGTGCTAATTAGTTCAGCCAAGAAGGAGAAATAGGGTAAATGCTCTGCGACGTCTGCAAGCTTAGGGAGGCCGAAGTCTACCAGGCCCACAGCGGCCTCAAGCTCTGCAGGGAGTGTTTCATTGCCGACGTCACTGCCAGAGTAGAGAAGGAGGCCAGAAGGTTGGGGCTTTTCAACGCCAGGAAGATACTACTCGCGGTCTCCGGCGGGAAGGACAGCTATGTCCTCGCCGACACGCTGTCCGGCGTCCTCAGGGGGGTTAAGCTGATAGCTTACAACATAACTGAGGGGATCGCGGGTTACAACAGGGTCGAGCACGTCAGGAAGCTGAGGGACTTCCTCAGGGACAGGGGGATAGAGCTCATCGAGGGCTCCTTTAAGGGCCAAGTGGGCTACACGCTCGACGAGATGGTAGCGGCCTCCAAGGCGAAGGGGCTCAACGTCTCCGCCTGCACTTTCTGCGGGGGCTTCAGGAGGAAGCTCATTAACGACGTGGCGAGGGAGGTCAAGGCGGACTTCGTCGCCACCGGCCACAACCTCGACGACGAGGTTCAGACCTACCTCATCAACTTCCTGAGGGGAGACGTGAGTAGACTAGTAAGGGAGGGAGAGGAGCCAGTGAGGCTGAGCGACCTCTTCGTGCAAAGGGTAAAGCCCCTCAGGAAGGTCTACGAGTGGGAGACCGCGATGTACGCCTACTTCAGGGGCTACGAGTTCCAGGAGGTGGAGTGCCCCTACATAACGCAGAGGCCGACGCTGAGGGCCAAGGTCAGGGAGCTCCTCTACAGCATAGAGAGCCAGAGGCCCGGGGCGTTGCTGAGGCTCCTCGAATTGTTCGACTCCATGGCATCGAGCCAGAGGAGGAAGCTCGTGAAGTCCCTGTCTTCCCAGCTGCCCAGGTGCAAGATTTGTGGAGAGCCGACCAGTTACGGCAGGGAAATATGCAAGAACTGCGAGCTCCTCCTCGCCAGCGGGTTGGAGCCTAAGTACGCTCACCAGAACTTGCCTATGTCGTAGTACCTCTCCTCCACCCCCAGCCTCTTGTTGGCCAGCACTGCCATCGCGAAGAGGAGCGAGGAAAGCCTGTTGAGATAAACTATGACGGTCTTGTTCATTTCAGGAATTTCCTTAGAGAGCTTGACCGCGTTCCTCTCGACCCTCCTCGCCACTGCCCTCGCCATGTGGATCGCTGAGGCTATTTCTGAACCCCCAGGGAGGACGAAGAGCTTCACCGGCCCCGACTCCTTCCTGTAGGCGACAGTCCTCTCCTCCAGGAACTTGACGTACTCCTCGGTTATCCTCTTCTTCTGGCCGTTCGTCGCCACGTCCTCACCTATTTCGAAGAGGTGGACTTGGACTCTGTAGATGTCCTCCTTCATGTCGTCCCAAGGAATCTTCGAGGCGGCATAGCCGAGGAAGGAGCTCAGCTCGTCCAGGTCTCCCAGGAAGTTGACTAGAGGGCTGTCCTTCCCGACCCTCTTGGCAATTACGCTGGTCTCCCCTTTGTCGCCCTCCCTCGTGAACACGGTATTGCTTTTAATCAACCTGGATTTTAAGCGACTAGGTGACCTCACAATTACGACGGCTGAGGAGTTCGTCAAGTTCCTGAACGACGTGGCACAGAAGTGGCAGGCCGAGTGGGAGAGGAAGGGCGTTTACAACGCCGACCCGAAGGAAGGAGTGCCCAAGTTCTTCACAACTGCGGCATTCCCCTACCCCAACTCGCCCATGCACATAGGCCACGCCAGGACCTACGTGACCGCCGACATAATAGCGAGGTACAAGAGGATGAGGGGCATCAACGTGCTCTTCCCCATGGGGTTCCACTACACGGGGACCCCAATCATAGCCATGGCTGACGACGTCGCTAAGGGGGACAAGGACCTGATCTCCATCTTCACCGACATCTACGAGATCCCGAAGGACGTGATTCCCAAGTTGGCCGACCCCCTGTTCATGGCCAACTACTTCAAGGAGAAGATCAAGGAGGGAATGAGGGCCTTAGGCCTCAGCGTAGACTGGAGGAGGGAGTTCACGACTATCGACCCCGAGTTCTCGGCCTTCATCGTCTGGCAGTTCCAGAAGCTGATGAGCAAGGGCTTCCTAGTTAGGGACACCCACCCGGTCGGCTGGTGCCCTGTTCACCACATCCCAGTTGGGATGCACGACACTAAGGGGGACGTCGAGCCAGAGATAGGCGAGTTCGTCCTCATCTACTTCGAGTCCAAGGACTTCGTCTTCCCCGCGGCTACCCTAAGGCCGGAGACGGTCTTCGGGGCCATAGCCGTTTGGGTCAACCCGGACGTGGATTACCAAATAATAGAAGTGGACTCCAAGAGAATGGTCGTCACCGAGAGGGGCGCCCTGAAGCTCCAGTTCCAGAGGGACGACGTCAAGGTCGTGGGGAAGGTCAAGGGCTCGGAGCTCACCAAGCTGACCGTGAGGAACCCGATAACGGGCAAGGAGATCCCCGTTCTCGGGGCCTCCTTCGTCGACCCAGACACGGCTACGGGAGTAGTGATGAGCGTCCCCGCCCACGCGCCCTTCGACTACTACTACATGAAGAAGGTACTGAAGAAAGAGCCCGAGGTAGTCCCCGTCATAGAGACCGAGGGGAAGGACGCCCTAGCGGCGATAGTGGTAGAACAGTCCAACCCCAAGAGCGACAAGGACCTCGAGAAGCTGACCCAGGAGGTGTACAGAACCGAGTACAACAAGGGCAGGATGAAGGACGTGACTAACCTCGTCGACCCTAAGTATAGGGAGGCCTTCAAGGACTTCAGCGGTTTGCCAGTGCCTCAGGCCAGGGAGAGGGTAACGAAGTTCCTGATGGACAACAAGTTGGGCTCGAAGATGTACGAGGTCATGAACAGGCCCGTGTACTGCAGGTGCGGAAACGAGATAGTTGTGAAGGTACTGAAAGACCAGTGGTTCCTCGACTACGGCAACCCCAAGTGGAAGGAGCTGGCGAAGAGGCTCATCTCCAAGATGGCGTTTTACCCTGACGACGCGAGGAAGGAGTTCCTTTACGTCGCGGACTGGCTACAGAAGAGGGCTTGTGCCAGGACTAGGGGGTTGGGGACTCCACTGCCCTGGGACAAGAAGTGGATAATCGAGAGCCTCAGCGACTCCACCATCTACATGGCGTATTACACCGTGGCCCACCACATCAAGGCAAACAAGGTCTACGCCCACCAGCTCACCGAGGAGTTCTGGGACTACGTGCTCTTGGGCAAGGGCGATCCCGAGGAGGTCTCCAAGAAGACGGGGGTCAGCAAGGAGCTGATTGAGAGGATGAGGAGGGAGTTCACGTACTGGTACCCGCTAGACGTCAGGCACAGCGGGAAAGACCTGATCCCGAACCACCTCTCGTTCTTCATCTTCAACCACGCCGCCATCTTCCCGGAGGAGCTGTGGCCCAAGGCGATAGCGGTGAACGGCTTCGTGCTCTACGAGGGCAAGAAGATGAGCAAGTCCCTCAGGAACATAGTCCCAGTCCTCAAGGCGATAAGGACTTACGGAACCGACGTCGTGAGGATTGCAGTCACCTCCACCGCGGACTTCGGTACGGACATCGACTTCTCCGAGAAGTACGCCAAGTCCATCGGCGAGATCCTGAGGTTCTTCTACGAGACGCTGACTTCCGTCGACACCTACAAGGGAGAGCAAATGGACTGGCAGGAGGAGTGGCTCAGGGCTAACTTCCTCAACGCCGTGGTTGAAGTCACCAAGGCGATGGAGAACTTCGACCTCAGGACTGCTGGGACGACCCTAATCTTCGCGCTGTCTGATGCCCTGAAGGAGTACGCGGAGTTAACCAAGCTCTACGGCAGGGAGCCGAACGGGCGCCTCATCAAGGAGCTGTTGGCCTACTGGGTCAAAATGGTAGCCCCGTTCGCCCCCCACTTGGCCGAAGAGATGTGGCACGCCTTGGGCAACAACACCTTCGTCGTGGTCGAGAGGTGGCCTGAAGTAGACGAGGTCCAGGTGAACAGGAAGATCTTGCTGGAGCACGAGCAGGTCAAGAGGGTCATGGAGGACGTTAGGGCGATAATGAACGTCTTCAAGGGAAAGCCGACCAAGGTAAAGATCTACGTGGCCTCCAAGGACAATGTGGAGCTCATGAGGCAGGCCGTTCAGGCGGTGGAGTCCGGGACGCCGCTGAAGCAACTCATGCAGAAAGTCGACAAGAAGTACGCCCAGCTGATGACCAAGTACTACCAGCTGGCCACGGAGATGCCGTCCTTCCAGAGGAAGTTGCTGTTGGGCTACGACTTCGACGAGGCCTCGATTTACGAGAGGGAGAAGAAGTTCATCGAGTCCAGGCTCGGCCTAACGGTTGAGGTCTACAACGAGGCGGAGCTCAAGGACTCAAAGAAGACGCCGGCCCCGCTTAAGCCCGCCATAATTATTGAGTGAGACGACCCCCTCCTCTATTTCCACCAAACCCACGTTTTTCAGCAGGGCCAAGTTCGCCCTGACCTGGTCCCTGGTCGCCCTGGTCTTCCCCGAGACGATCAGCACCACGTCCTTCATGGGCAGTCTTCCGCCGTACTCATCGAGAACTTCGATTATGGCTTTACTTATGGGGGGCAGGCTCTCGTCCTTCACCCTCTCGTTGACGACCCTGAACAGGTACACCTCGTCGTCTAGCCACAGCCTGAACAGGTTGTTCTCGACCTTCTCAACCCTCCCCCACCTCACGTCCTCCAGGATCCTCCTAACTGAGATCGCTAGCCTGAACCTTACGGGGACCTCGCTCGGCCTCTCGGCGGCGTAGACCAGGTTCTCCGAGGTCTCGGAACACCTCGGTTGATAATTAGGGTAGTTCAGCGGGACGTCCTTCGGCAACTTGTCCAGGTTGATCACGCAGACCTCCTTCCCTTGGGAGGCCAACGCTTCCCAGGCGGAGAAGAGGATGGCTATCGAGGCCGAGGTGTAGTAGCTGACCACGAGGGTCGGCTCCTTAAGCAGTTCCTCGATTAACCCCATCCGGCCTGTTACATTTATAAAGGACTCTAAAAAGGTAAGGAGGGGTCTTCAATTGCACCAACCCCAAGGAAAGTAGAGGACCTAATACCCCACTACTTAAGGCAGGCGGAAGCGTACTCCTTTGACGACATACTTTCCGGCGTCAGGCTCCACCTAAACGAGTCTCCATTAGCTCCCCCCAGGGAAGTCCTGGAGAGAGCGGCCCAGAGGCTCAGCGAGGTCAACAAGTACACTCACCCTAACATCGCCCAGAGGTTCAAGGAGCTGGTCGCAGAGTACGCAGGGGTTGAGCCGGGCAACGTGTTGCCCACCGCGGGAGGCGACGGGGCGATAAAGACGGTGCTGTACAACCTGGCGAACCCCGGCGACAGGGTGGTCTTGAACTACCCATCTTACAGCATGTTCTGGATCTACTCCAAGGCGAGGGGCTTCAAGATAGAGAGGGTGAACCTGATCGAGGACGGAGAGTGGTGGAGGGAGGACTTCGAATCCCTGCTCGAGAAGGCGAAGGGAGCGAGGCTCGTAGTCATCGACGACCCCAACAACCCAACTGGCTCGCCGATGCTCGGGGCCAAGAGGGAGCTGGTCGAGGAGTTGGCCAACGCGGTGGACGGCTTTGTGCTGATAGATGAGGCCTACCACGAGTTTGCCGGCTACAGCGTCGCTAGGCTCGTGGAAGAAATCCCGAACCTGCTGGTCGTCAGGACTTTCAGTAAGGCCTTCTCCATGGCCTCCCTGAGGGTGGGCTACCTGCTGGGCTCTAAGGAAGTGATATCGCAACTAAACAAGGTCTGGACCCCCTTCGACGTCAACCTCCTGGGCTACGCCGCAGCTATAGCGGCGCTCGAAAACCCCCAGTACGTCAGAGACCTAGTGAAGATGGTGAGCGAAGTCAGGGGGGAGCTGATCTCCTCGCTGAGGAAGTTGGGCCTAAAGGCCTACAATTCGGTCACGAACTTCGTCCTGTTCAGGTACAAGGGCGACATCCTGAACCCGCTTATGAGGAACGGGTTCGCGATAAGGAAGCTCTGGGAGGACTTTTACAGGGTCTCCGTCGGGACAAGGGAGCAGGTCTCGGAACTAATCAGGGTGATGGGGGATGTCCTTGAAAATAGCCGTACCAAATAAGGGAAGGTTACAACAGCCGACCCTGAACTTCATCCAGTCGCTAGGGATAAGGCCCTCGATGGGCGAGGACAGGGCGTTAATAGTGCCCACCAACTGGGAGAACGTCCAGCTAGTACTGGTGAGGACGGAGGACATTCCCAGCATTGTGGAAGCTGGAGCGGCCGACCTGGGCATTACGGGCTACGACTACGTCCTCGAGTCGAGGGCGAACGTCGAGATAATGCTCCACCTCGACTTCGGGAGGGCGAAGATAGTACTAGCCGTACCGCAGGAGTGGGACGTCAGAAGCCCAGAGGACATCAAGGGCGAAATTAGGGTAGCGACGAAGTACGTCAACATAGCTAGCGACTACATAGCCAGGAAGGGCATTAGGGCTAAGCTCGTGAAGATAAGCGGCGCCGCGGAGGCCATGCCGTCCCTGGGAGCTGCAGACGCAATAATAGACGTGATGAGCACGGGGACTACCCTGAAGCTCCACGGGCTCAAGGCGATAGACGTGGTCTTGGAGACTCAGGCAGTAGTAATAGCCAGGGAGGACTGGCTCTCGAGCCCTGAGGCAGAGACTATCAACATGATAGTGACTCTCATGAAAGGCACCCTCGCGGGAAGGAACAAGAAGATGCTCTTCATGAACGTGCCGGACGACAGGCTGAACGACGTGCTGAAAGTCCTGCCGGCGATGAAGGCCCCGACGGTGACGAAGTTGGCGGGAGGGGACGCCTGGGAAGTGATAACTGTGGTCGACGAGTCCGAGCTGGCCAAGGTGGTCTTCTCCGCGAGGGCCGCGGGAGCGAGCGACATAGTAGTGGTGGACATAGAGAAGGTGATAAGGTGAAGGTTCTCCCGAGCGTAGACATTAGCGAGGGCAAAGCGGTCAAGAGGATCCAGGGAAAAAGGGGCACCGGCCTAGTACTAGGCGACCCCAGGAAGGTGGCGGAGGAGATCTACTCCATGGGCTACAAGCACTTGCACGTAGTTGACCTAGACGCGGCCGAGGGCGTCGGGGACAACTCGGAGTTCGTCAGGGACATAGTCAAGATAGGTTTCGAGTGGGTCCAGGTAGGGGGAGGAGTTAGGGACTCAGCTAGGGCGTCTAAGCTACTGTCCCAAGGCGCCTCTGCCGTGATAATGAGCACTTTGCCCTTCACCGACCCCAAGAAGTTTGAGACCGTCGTTAAGGAGGTGGGCCCTGAGAAGGTGCTGGTATCGGTGGACTACGACTCACAGGGCTACGTGCTGATCAAGGGCTGGACGGAGAGGTCGCTCAGGATGGAGAGCGCGATCGCTTCCCTTCCGGAGGTGAGGGGGGTTATACTGACCTTCGTGGACAAGGAGGGCACGACAGGCGGGATAGACCCCAACGCGGGGAAGTGGGCTAGGCTGATCAAAGGCCTGAAGGAGTACGCAGGGGGAATAAGCTCCCCCGAGGACTTAGCTTCGCTTAAGAGCATGGGCTTCGATTACGCCGTAGTGGGGATGGCCTTTTACACGGGCAGGGTGAGGGGGATTGTCGAGGTATAGCAAGGTTAGGAGGGAGACTAAGGAAACTCTGGTCGAGGTGGAGATAAACCTGGACGGCCAGGGGAAAGTCAAGGTCGAGACCCCAGTCCCGTTCCTAAACCACCTGCTTGAGAGCATGTTGTTCTACATGAGGGCCGACGCGACGATACTGGCCAAGGACTTCAAGCCCTTCGACGACCACCACGTGGTGGAGGACGTCGCGATAACCCTTGGGCAAGCGGTCAAGGAGGCCCTGGGCGACAAGAGGGGAATAGCCAGGTTCGCAGACAGGACTGTCCCTATGGACGAGGCCTTAGTCCAGGTAGCGCTAGATGTGAGCGGGAGGGGGATGGCCTTCGTGGAGTGGAGGATAAACAGGGACTCCGTGGGCGGACTCGCGATAGAGAACGCTAAGCACTTCGTCCAGTCCTTCGCCTACAACTCGGGGATTACGATCCACATTATCCAGCTGAGGGGGGAGAACTCCCACCACATATTAGAGGCCTCGTTCAAGGCCCTGGGCCTCGCCCTAAGGGACGCCATTAGGGTGGAGACAGCCGAAATACCGAGCACGAAGGGGTCGCTATGACGGCCAAGAGGATAATCCCCTGCCTCGACGTGAAGGACGGCAGGGTGGTCAAGGGAGTTAACTTCCTCAACCTTAAGGACAAGGGCGACCCGGTCGAGCTCGCCTCGCGCTACGAGGGAGCCGACGAGATAGTGTTCCTCGACATCAGCGCTACAGTTGAGGGGAGGAAGACCCTCTTCGAGAAGGTGAGGCAGACGGCAGAAGTGATAAGCGTCCCTCTGACCGTGGGGGGAGGGATAAGGAGCCTGAAGGACGCCGAGACGGCCTTCAACAGCGGGGCCGACAAGGTCTCGATTAACACCGCCGCAGTAGAGAACAAGTCCCTGATCACGGAAATAGCAGACCAGTTTGGGAGACAGGCGGTTGTAGTGGCGATAGACGCCAAGAGGGTTGGGAACCAGTTCAGGGTCTTCGTGAGGTCTGGGACTCAGGACACGGGGCTAGACGCGATAGAGTGGGCGAAGGAAGTGGAGAGGCTTGGCGCGGGCGAGATCTTGTTGACTAGCATAGACAGGGACGGGACGAGGATGGGTTACGACATAGAGCTCACGAAGCTCGTGGCGAAGGCAGTTAGAATCCCCGTGATAGCGAGCGGAGGGGCTGGGAAGATGGAGCACTTCCTCGAGGTCTTTAAGGAGACTGAAGCGGACGCCGCGCTGGCGGCTGGGGTCTTCCACGACGGCGTGATAAGGATACCCGAGCTCAAGGCTTACCTCAAGAAGAACGGGATAGAGGTGAGACTGTGATCTCGTTCGACCTGCCCAAGGAGAGGCCCAACGACTTCTCGAAAGTGCTAGACAGGGTCAAGGAAATAATAGAGAAGGTTAGAACCGAGGGCGACAAGGCGATACTAGAGCTCACGGAGAAGTTCGACGGGGTTAGGCTGGAGAGGTTCGCCCTCGGAAAGCTGGAGCTGGAGGAGATAGCGTCTTCCCTGTCGGGGGAGCTGATGAGGGCTATAGACGTGATGTACGACCAGATAGAGGCGTTCCAGGACTCGATAAAGCCCCCGGTCATGTGGGGTGCAAAAAGAGGGGTCAAGTGGGGTGTCGTCTGGAAGCCAATAGAGAGGGTCGGCATCTATGTCCCTGGAGGGCAGAAGGCTTACCCTTCGACGCTCTTGATGGCAGGGGTAACCGCTAAGGTCGCCAAGGTCGGCGAAATCTACGCCGCTACTCCCCCTTCAAAGTCGGGGTTGAACCCAGCGATAGCTTACGCCGCCCTTAAGGTAGGGGTGAGGGAGCTCTACCTGATGGGAGGGGCTCAGGCCATTGCGGCCTTCGCCTTCGGCACTCAGACCGTGAAGAGGGTGGACAAAATTGTGGGGCCGGGCAACGTTTACGTCCAAGCCGCTAAGTACATAGTCTCTCAGTGGGTCGGGATTGACGGAATAGAGGGCCCGACCGAGCTCGTCGTCGTCGCCGATTCCTCCGCTAGGCCGGAGGAAGTAGTCCTAGACATGAGGGCCCAGGCCGAGCACGGGAAGTCCTCCTTCGTGGTGCTGTTGACTACGGATGAGGGACTGGCGAAGAGCGTGGCCGAGGCCCTCAAGGACGACGACTTCACGTACTACATCAAGGTGACGAGGAGCCTGGATGAGGCGTTGGAGATCGCGAACGAGATAGCACCAGAGCACCTGTCGCTCCACGTCAGCAACCCCTACCAGGCCTTGGAGAAGGTCAGGAACTCGGGGGCCGTAACCCTGGGCAGGACTCCTCCGGCCCTCATAGACTACACTGCCGGCCCCAACCACATTCTGCCCACCAACGGCTGGGCTAAGTTCAGGGGAGGCCTTACTGTCTACGACTTCCTCAAGCCGGTGATGGTAGCGGTGACGGAGTCCCCGAGTAAGGAAGTGGTGGAGAGCGCGGTCTCGATAGCTAACGCAGAGGGCTTCAGGGTTCACGGTGAGAGCGTTGCAAGGAGGTTCGTGTGAGGTACTCTACAAGCTGTACGACGTAATTAAGGAAAGGAAAGCGACGATGCCAGAAGGGAGCTACACGGCGAAGCTCTTCTCCAAGGGGAAGCCCTACATAGCCCAGAAGGTAGGGGAGGAAGCCGTAGAGACCGCGGTAGCCTACTTGGCCGAGACTAGGGAGAGGGTTATCAGCGAGACGGCAGACCTGCTTTACCACTTATTAGTGCTCCTCGTGGACTCTGGGATATCGCTTGACGAGGTAATGGAGGAGCTCAGGAGGAGGATGAAATGAAGGCCTTGGTCCTCCACTACGGGGTAGGGAACATCTACAGCATAAAGGGCGGCCTCCAGAGGGCGGGCTTCCAGGTAGAGGTCTCAAAAGAAGTTAGGAGCGACGTCGACCTAATTGTCTTCCCGGGGGTCGGCTCCTTCTCGGCGGTAGCGAAGTTCCTCGAGGAGAGGAGGCAAACTATTGAGGAGGCGAAGGAGAAGGGGGTAAAGTTCCTGGGCGTTTGCTTGGGAATGCAGGTCATGTTCGAGAAGGGCACAGAGGGGGGTCTGAACAACGGCCTGGGCTGGTACAAGGGGATCGTGGACAGGATCAAGGGTGAAGTGAAGTTGCCCCACATAGGCTGGGACCTCGTTAGAGACTTGGGATGGTGCGAGCTCACCGAGGGCCTCGACGGCAAGTACGTGTACTACGTCCACTCCTACGTCGCTTACACTCCAGAGAGGCCAGCGGCCGTCTCCTTCTACGGCGTGGAGTACCCGGCAGTAGTTTGCAACGACTTCTCTGTTGGGACGCAGTTCCATCCCGAGAAGAGCTCGAAGGCCGGCGAGGTCTTCCTCTACAACCTTGCGAGGTGGGTCAGGAGGTGAGGATGAGCGAGGAGGAGGCCAAGAAGCTCGCCGACAGCCTCTGGTACAGGCACACCGACTCTACAGTTATTGCGGTAGTCCAGGACGCCGAAGATAAGGAGGTGCTCATGGTGGGGAGCATGAACAGGGAGGCCGTGATCAAGACCTTAACCACGGGGGTGTTGCACCTTTACTCCCTTTCCAGGAAGAGGCTCTGGATGAAGGGAGAGACCAGCGGTCACATCCATGAGGTCGTAGAGGTGAGGGTAGACTGCGACAATGACGCCCTAATAGTCAAGGTCAAGCCCCACGGGCCTACTTGCCACACCGGGAACAGGAGCTGTTTCTACAGGACTGCACAGGAAGTACTCGAGGGCAAGACTTAGGGTTAAACTCGTCAAGCTCTTCTTATCACTATTTATTAAGTTTCGAAACTTTACTTGAACCGAGTTAAAGATGCTCACGCCGCAGGAGATGGAGGAGTGGAAGAAGAAGATCCTGGAAGCCCTAACTCAGGTCTACGACCCGGAAATACCGGTGGACATCGTGAACTTGGGACTCATTTACGAGCTCACCATCAGCGACGAGGGCGACGTCTACGTGAGGATGGGCCTAACGGCCCCAGGCTGTCCCGTGGTGGACGACCTGATCTACACGGTTGAACAGGCGATCAGGGAGACAGTTCCCGCCAAGAGCGTCCAGGTCGACATAGACATTGAGAAGCAGTGGACCCCCCTCATGATGACTCCCCAAGGAAGGGAGAAGTTCAAGCAGATGTACGGCTACGACATAGTCGAGATGTGGGTTCAGACCTACGGAGTTCCCGTCTCAGATCAGCAACAATAAAGGTAGGCTCTTTCTCTCTATTTTGTGTCCTGGAGCTTACTGGAGGCGATCAGGAAGAACCCCGACGCGCTTAGGGAGTCGCTGAAGAAGCGCTACATGCCTTCAGACCTCGTTGAGAGGGCCATAGAGCTCGACAGGAAGTGGAGGGAAGTCCAGCAGGAAGTGAACAAGATAAGGCACGAGCACAACGTGATAAGCCAGCAGGTGGCCAGGGCGAAGCCCGAGGAGCAGGAGGCCCTGAAGCAGAAGGCGAGGGAACTGCTCCAAACGCTTGAGGCCAAGGAGAAGGAGCTCGAAGAGATAGAGAGGCAGAGGGACGAGTTGCTGAGGAGCCTTCCCAACCTGGTTCACGAGTCCGTCCCCGTGGGCCCTGACGACAGCTACAACGTCCCGATCAGGGTTTGGGGCAAGTTCAAGGTCGTTAAGGAAGACCTGGAAGCCTTCAAGTCCCAGATAGGTAACCTGCAGGCCGATTACGTCGTAATAGAGAAAAGGCCCTTCGGCCACGCCGAGGAGCTGGAGAACGTCCTGAAGCTGGGGAACACCTTGAAGGCCGCGGAAGTGGCGGGCTCCAGGTTCTACTACCTGTTCGACGACGTAGTCTGGCTCGACTTCGCGTTGCTTCTCTACGCAATCGACGTGATGACGCAGAAGGGCTACACGCTGGTCTTGCCCCCCTACATGCTGAGGGGAGAGGTCATATCCAGCGTGATAGACTTGGCCACCTTCAAGGACGCGATCTACAAGATAGAAGACGAGGACCTCTACCTGATAGCTACGGCGGAGCACCCGATAGCCGCGCTCTTCTGGAGGGAAACCGTAAACAAGGACGAATTGCCCCTCAAGTTCGTTGGGTTCAGCCCGGCCTTCAGGAAGGAGGCTGGAGCTGCGAACAAGGACTTGAAGGGCATATTCAGGGTTCACCAGTTCCACAAGGTCGAGCAGTTCGTCTTCTCCATGCCCGAGGACAGCTGGAAGTTCCACGAGGAGTTGATACGCAACGCCGAGGAGATCTTCCAGGGCTTAGGACTTCCGTACAGGGTTGTTAACATAGCCTCCGGCGATTTGGGAGCTTGTGCCGCCAAGAAGTATGACCTGGAGGTCTGGATGCCCGCCCAGGGCAAGTTCAGGGAGATGGTGAGCGCGAGCAACTGCACCGACTGGCAGGCCTACAGGTTGCAGATAAGGTTCAACGACCCGAAGAACAGGAGGAAGGGCTACGTCCACACCCTGAACAGCACGGCAGTGGCGAGCACTAGGACGATAACGGCTATCCTCGAGAACTACCAGAACGAGGACGGGAGCGTGGAGATCCCTAAGGTTCTCAGGAAGTACTTAGAGGTCTTCCCGAAGGCGCCTAAGGACTACATATTGCCCAGAGAGAAGAAGAGTTAAGCGATTCGAAAAACGCATTTTATCGTACGGCCAAACTCATTGTCTAACTTTAGACTCTAAGTATGCCTCGATCTTCTTCATTTGTTTCTTAGCGTACCTCAGGAACATCCTCAGAGTCAGCCTCAGCGGGGCGTATAGGGGACCCTTGAGGTAGAAGGTACTCAACATGTCCTCTGCCCACCTGACGTTGTGCCAGAACACCTTCTTGTAGAGCTCTACGTGGGAATCCTTCAGCTTGAGCCTGTCAACCCAGTCCCTGTTCTTGAGGTAGCCCAAGGGCACGAACATCATGGGCACCAATATGCTCCTGTAGTCCTTCAGCCTATCGACTAGTTCGATGGTAGCTATGACGTCCTCCTCCCTCTCGTCGGGCAAGTTGATGATCATCGTCCCTGCGGGAACGATGTGGTGCTCGTGCATTATCTTGAACGCCTCCTCCACGGTCTCGGGGTACTCTTCTGGCTTATAGGGCGATGATTTGGCCGGCATTATCTCCTTGGCCAACCTGACCGAACCCGTCTCTATGCCGACCTCGACGCCTAAGTAGTTCTGGTTCCCGTCGCCGTAAACGATCTCAGTTATCTTCGTTATTAGCCCGTACTTCTCCTGTGCGTACCTAATTGCGGCTAAGCTCGCGTGGCTCCACGCGATAGTTTTGTAGTACTTCTTAACCAGCTGGTGTAGCTTGATTAGCGGTTCAGGCCTCGGGTAAATCCCGGTAGCCCCGTAGAACAGGACGTCGTCGGAGTGAATTACTCCGTGCCTCACCCCCGCCTTGTAGTTAACCAGGAGCTCCTGCTCTATCTTATCCAGGGAGTAGTATCTCGTAGGCCTTAACGTCACCGAGCAGAACCTGCACGACCTGGCACAGCCCCTCATTATCTCGATCAACCCGTTGACGCTGGCCCCCTTGATCACTGGTATTTCGTCTACGCTGGGAGCGTCCTCAGCTCCGACGTAAATGTAGCTCGGCAGCGGATCGCCCTCGACGATCTTCTTCGCTACCTCCACTATCACCTTCTCCCCCTCGCCGTCGATTATCGTGTCAAGGCCCACCTCTGCCACCAGGTCAGTCCTCCACAACCACTGCCAAACCCCGGGCCCACCAGCAACGATCTTGACTCCCCTGGCCTTCGCCTCCTTCACTTCGGGCCTCCTGATGAGTCCTACGAAGCTCTTGTAGTTCACGGGCTCCTTCTTCGTGATCGCCCACCAGGTCGAGGAGGGCGGGCCAAACGCGAAGTAATCGTGATGGGAGAACATCAGGGCCTTAGCAGTCTTCAAGTACTTCCCGATGTGGTCAGGGTCGATTATTGCTGCCTTGAACCCGGCGTCCTGCAAGGCGGCCTCGATCTTCCTCATCCCGTAGGGGGCCTGCCATGGCCTGCCGTACTCGTCGACCTTCATCTTCGGGCACGCCATCCACTTCCACACGGGCTCGGGGAGGCCTACTGCAGGCCCTGTGGCCATGAAGCCGATGAACTCCTTGCCGTGGTGGTTCGTCATTAAACAGCGGTCGGTAGTTAGGACGAAGTCTAGGTTCAGCGTCAACCTATTGAAAATTGGAATCCAGGCCGTTTAAAAATACGAATTTCATAAACTGTTCTTCAATGCCCTCCTCAACAGCTCCCTGATCTCCTGACTGAGCTCGCTCATTGACACCCTCTGCACGTTGCTGAGGTCGTCCTGCCAGTCCTCGTCGCCCTTAGCGAGCTTGGCGCTGGTGAGCTCCCTGACAGTTATGATCTTCTCGCCCCTCTCGTTCCTAGCCTCCTCTATAACTAGTTCCTTCCCCTTGAACTTGAGGATCTTCTTCGACTCGACGTTGGTTATTTTCATTTTCGGGGAAAGAGCGGTGGGTCGAGATTTATTTGTTACTCTTCCTCCTCCCCCTCGAACTCACGTTGGAGCAAGTCCTGCCCTATCTCCTTGTAGTACTCCTCCCTCTCCTGTTGTAGTTGTTCTTCGTCGAGACCTCTTTGGCTCAAATTACTCACGGTTGAAGTGGTCAACACGTTGTTCCTGATCTGCTCCTTGACCTGGAACTCCTTCTTCTCTTTCTTCGTCATCTTCATTTCATACCCGCACTTAGTGCACCTCAGGTAGTCCTTCCCGTCCTTCTTGACGGGAACCATCAGTCCTCCGCACTTAGGGCAAAACCTCATGTTATCACGGTTAATGATTCCCCGCGTTTCCGCACAATTTAAGGATTGTGGTCGAAAACTCGGGAAATTACTTTATTGTGTCGAAAACCCTCAGCCTGGGATCCTCCTTTATCACGTTCAACGCGATGTTCGTGTGGGTTCTCTCTATCTTGGGGTTCTTTAGCAGTTCCTTGACGAAGTCGTTGAGCTCGTTTATGTGCCTGAACTTGGCGACGAGCATTATGTCGTACTCGCCGACGACGTCGTAGATCGCAAGGACGTTAGCGTATTTAGCCAGCTCTTTCTCCACGTCGACGATGTATTTCCCGTTGACCTTGATCATTATTATCGCCGTCAACCCGTAACCCAGCTTCTGGTAATCCAGGAGTACGGTAAACCCCTTGATGACTCCGATTCTTTCGAGTTTTGCCAGCCTGTTGTGTAGGGTGGCTGGAGCTACCCTCATTTCCTCGGCCAGCCTCCTCAAGCTGGTTCTGGCGTCTTTGAGCAACTCGTTCAGAAGCTTCCTGTCAATGATATCCAGCTCGGCAACTTCGTTGCCAGCTTCTTGAGTTCTCTCCATGAGCCTCACAGTTATTTCGTCCCCCTTGATTAAAAACCTTGAATGCGGGTTACGGAGTAAATTAAACAGGGTTCACAAATTCAACGGACTAAATTATAGTTTGCCAGAAGAGATGACCTCGCTCAGGCCCGAGAGGACTAGCTGAACGCCGAAGGCCGCTATGATTATGGCCACGAACCTCCCCGCCGCTATTGTACCTACTTCGCCCAGAACCCTCAGCAAGTAAGGGCCGGACAGCAGGCTGAGATAGACGAGGAAGCTGGTTATGAGGCTGGCTATCACCAAAGTCAGGGCGGAATACGAGATGGAGAGGTTGATTAGGGCCGTGATAGTCCCAGGCCCTACGAGGAGCGGAGTGGCTATCGGGGTAACAACGGCCTCCTCCAACTTCCTAGCGAACTTCAACTGCTGGAAGCCGCCCATAGTGTCGATGCCGAGGTAAATTAGGAGGATTCCGCCCGCTATTTCGAAGGCCTGGGGCGAGATCCCCAGGAACTCCAGGATGTACGATCCTGTCAGGCTGAAGATTACGAGGAGGGCGGTGACGGCTGTAGTTATCCTGTTCGTCAGCGCGGTCCAAGAAAGCTTCCCTCCTTGTTCCTTCGTTGCCGTCTCGTAAACTGCTAAGATGTACGGGATCACGCTGAAAGGGTCTATGATCGCGAAGAGCTTAACCACGATCACCGGAACCGCGAGAAGGTCAAGCGCCAGGGGCATCAGCCTTCAAAACGTCGAGTAGCTCCCTTAGGATTTGAATCCTCTGTGCTTCGTCACTAACGAACATAGCCTTCACCAGCTTGCTGAGGGCCAAGTAGATCCTCCTTATTTCCTTCCTGCAGTACTCCGCGTCGTTGCTCAGGCCGTTCACTTTCCCTTCCAGGGACTGTATGGAGACCAGGAGCTCCTCCACTATGTCGTGCTCGTGTTCGTGATGGTGGTGGTGATGGTGCTCGTGGGCGTGCTCCTCCTGGACTTGCCTAACTATCTCTTCCATGTCCTCTTCGGTCTTTGGGATCTTATCAATCCTGAACTTGACCATCCTCCCCTCCCCCTATCTCGTCCACGTTCTTAACGTCTTTTCCAACTCCCTGAAATATGTACTTAGCTATTCCCATCCTAATATAGTGCTTAGCCACGGTCGAGATCTTGCCCGCGGCCCTGGTGGGGATGCACTCGGTTTCGACCTTCTCCCCGGTGACTAAGGTTCCGACCACTTTGGCCTCTGTCTTCTCCTCGTTGCAAAATTCCACAGTCACGTCCTTCAGCTTGCCTAGGAAGACCAGCGTCTCGAAGTCCCTACCTTTCATGGGCAAAGCGACGGTTCACCTCTTCGCTCCTACGCCAATCACGTCCTCGGGATTTAACCCTTTTTCGCTGAAGTACCTCCTCAGCCCTTCTTCCACTTCGGCTATAGCTTTGAAGCCCCTCTCCATGATCGCCGAGGCTAAGCCCACCAGCCTCGCCCCCGAGGCCATGAGCATGAGCGCGTCCTGCCAGTCCATAACTCCTCCTACTCCTATGATTTGGGCCTCGTACTCTCTGTAGACTTCCGAGATCACCCTAACCGCTAAGGGCAAGATGCACTTGCCCGAGATCCCTCCAGTACCGTAACTCAGGAGCGGGGTGAAGCCCTCAATCTCGTATAGCTTCCCCCTCAGGGTGTTTATCAGGGTCAGCGCGTCAGCTCCGTACTCCAACGCCTTTCCAGCCAGCTCGACCATGTCGTCCCAAGGGCCGAGCTTAACGATTACCGGCAACCTCGTAGCCGACTTCACGGCCTGAACAATGTCCTTCAGGTAGGACTTAGTCGACTCCCCGAAACCTCTCCTGTTCGGGCTACTGATGTTGAGCTCCACAGCGAACGCCCCTTCCGAGTTCCTGGCGACCTCGGCGAAGTCCTCCGGCTTGGAGCCACCGGCGCTTATTATTACCGTGCAACCCTCCGCGAGCGTTTCTTTTATCCCCGCGAGCCCAGGGTTCCCCAGCCCTATCGCGTTCATGTAACAGCCGTCGTGGAACTTGATTACAGTTGGCTCCCTGTGAGGCTCGACGGGGTAGGGCGTCAAGGTCTTCGACGTGACGAACGCGGGAGAGTACTCCTTGCAGACAACCTCGACTTGCCTCCTCACCGGGGGGAGTAATCCCGAGGCGACGCCGACTAGCCTATCGAACTCCCTGTTTAGGAATCGCATAGGGGTTCAGCCCCTTGACCGGGTAGACGGCCTCGCCGTCGTAGACTACCTTTCCCCTCACGATCGTGTACTTCACCTTTGCCTCCAAGGGGTAGAGGTCGAATGGGGTTTGGGTCACCTTGCTGAACTTGGTCGAGTACCTCCAGTCCTCCCTCGCTATCACCACGAAGTTCGCCGGGTAGCCGACATCTATTTCCCCAGCTTTGATACCGAGCACCCTCGCGGGGTTCCTGACCAGCAGGTCGAGGGCCCTCCCCATGTCCAGTACCCCCTTGAAGACAAGGCTGTACACGAAGGGAGTAGTGAAGGAGACCCCGGCGATTCCAGGGGGGCAGAGCTCGTAGGGCAAACGCTTCTCCCAGGCCGAGTGGGGGGCGTGGTCGCTCGCAATTAGGTCTGCCTCATAGAAGGCCAGGAGGAGTTGGCTCCTCGTGGTTGCGTCCCTAATTGGCGGGTTCACCTTCGTCAGGCAGTCCCTCTCGCCCTGGACTAAGAAGTGGTGCAACGTGAAGTCCGCCGTGAAGCCCAGCGACTTAGCCAGCCTAATCGTCTCGAGTCCCGTGCTGTGCGTGACGTGGGTCCTCCCGCTCATGTAGAGTACTGCAGCGAGCTCCATCCAGTAAGACCTCAGGTTCCTGAAGGAGCTGACCGCCAAGGGTACCTCGGGGTGGATGACCTTCAGCCTGTCTGTCCCTTCCAACCTGTCGAGCTTCTCCAGATCCTCGGGGAAGACCTTGAAGCCCGGAATGGGGAGCCTCGAGATCTTCTGGGCCTCTTCCTTGGTCTCGGGGACTCCCGCGAAGACGCTGAAGTCCGTCCTAGCGTACCTGTCCAGGTGGGTCAGCCTGCTCACCACGGCGTCGTAAGTCTTCAGCGGGGGGATCGTATTAGGCATGTCAACGATCATCCCGACCCCGCCGTAGACGGCCTCGCTGGTCCCAGTTATCACGGTCTCCTTGTAGGCCTGCTCCCAGTCCCTCAAGTGGACGTGCAGGTCTATAGAAGCCGGGAGCATGAGCCCCTCGTTGCTCAGGTCTACGTCGGGCCTACACTCCTTCCTGACCTCGACCACCGTGTTGAAGGCGTTCACGCACCCCTCGACGATTTCCCCCTTGTAGAGGAACTTAGCCCTGTACCACATCCTCCCACCTGAGGAAGGGCCCGTCCAAACAGGCAAGCTTCCCGTTGACCTCGCACTTCCCGCAGACTCCCACCATGCAGTTCATCTTCGCCCACCTGACGTAAACTAGGGAATTCCTGGGGAGGGACTTCACCATCTCCTTTGGCACAGAGGCGATTATCAGGTCGGCGTCGAGCTCCTTCGGCTCGGGGTATGGGGACGTGCACTCGTAGCACTTGACGTAGACCTCCATGCCTCTCCTCTGGGCGGACTTGAGGACGTAATTGAGGTCGAAGACCTGGTTCCTGTAAGCGATAGCTATCAACCTCTTCCCCCTCAAGTCCAATGGCCTGCCCAGAGGGCCCTTTACCATGACGTACCCCCCGAAGGACTTAGCCAGAGCCTCGCTCTCCAAGAAGAGAGTGAGCTTGTTGTCCTCCCAGTCCCCAACGCTAAGGGGGATCTCCTTCGGGCCCTTGAGTATAACGCTGACGAACTGCCCCGGCTTCGGCTCGCGGGGGAACTCGACCTCTATCCTGTGCACCGGCCCCTCCTTGGAGACGGAGAGCACCCTGCTGAACATCATTGCCCCACTACCTGCCTCAGCACGTCTGCCTCTCCCAGCTGAGTGTCGCAGTACACGCACTTCAGCCTCAACGGCTTGTCGGAGACCTTGACGAACTCGCTCACCGCCTCGGGGTCGTTGTTGGTAATGCAGTGTGGGTTGACGCACCTGAGCAGGCCTTTGACGACCTCGGGGAGCTTCAGGTTCTTCTTCTCGACCACGTTGAAGTCTTTTATTATGTTGACCGTCGCCTCGGGGGCTATGAGGCTGATGAGGTTCGCCTCCCTCTCGTCTACGTACTTCTCCTCGATCTTCACTATGTCCTTCCTGCCCAGCTTCTTGGACTCAACGTTCATGAGGATGGCGATCCTCAGCCCCTCGGATCCCGTAATCCCGAGGACCTTGAGGACTGCTAGAGACCTCCCCGCGGGGACGTGGTCTATCACCGTGCCGTTCCTTATCTTGCTCACGGTGAGCGTGGGTGAGCTCACTTCCTCCCCCCTCCGTACCTGCTCAGGACAGACATCCTGACGGGCACCCCGTAGGACGCCTGCTCGAAGTACTTAGCCCTCTTGTCCTGGTCTACCCTCCTGTCGATCTCCTGAACCCTCGGGAGGGCGTGGAGGATAATAGCGTCCTTCTTCATGGAGTTCAGGAGCCTGAGATCTACCCTGTAGGACTCCTTGACCCTCTCGTACTCCTGCTCGTCGACGAACCTCTCCTTTTGGATCCTCGTCACGTACAGAACGTCAACTTCCCCTATCACGTCGAACGGATCCCTCACTTCCTTGTAGGGGTAGTTCAGCTCCTCCAGGATCTCGCCCCTGACCCTCAGGGGTTCGGGCGAAATAAGGTAGACCGTCTTGGGCTTGAACAGCTTCAACCCCCTTAGCAGGCTGTTCACTACCCTGGCATACTTGAGGTCGCCCAGGAAGCCGAAGGTCAAGTTATCGATGTAACCGAAGTTCCTCCTGACCGTGTACAAGTCTATTAAGGTCTGGGTCGGGTGCTCGTGCTTCCCGTCGCCCGCGTTTATTATGGGCTTCCTCGTGATCCTCGAGGCGAACTTAGCCGCGCCGTCGAACTTATGCCTCATCACGATGACGTCGGCGTAGTTCTCCAGCATCCTGACAGTGTCGGCCAGGTTCTCGCCCTTGGCGACGCTTATCGCCTCTTCTCCCGTGAAGCCTATTACGTCGGCCCCCAACTTCTTAGCCGCGGTCTCGAAGCTCAGGTAAGTCCTAGTTGAGGGCTCGAAGAAGGCCAGAGCGACTATTTTCCCTTCCAGCTCCTTGGAGGGGGGTGAGGCGAGCCTGCGGTCTGTGTCCTCGAATATCTCCTCTATGTCGGAACGTGTCAGGTCGTAAATCGATACAAGCCCAGGCAAACGCCCTTCCTTAAGCTTGGTACGCCTCGGATTTAAAGCGAACTGAAGGAAATGTGGTCTGATGGACTTCGCCTCCGAGCTGGTAAGACGAGGGCTTATGCTGATCGGCACCTTCAAGCTCACTTCGGGAAAGGAGAGCCCCTACTACATCGACTTGAGGAGACTACCGAGTCACGTAGACCTCTTCGGCGAGGTCGTGAACAGGGCTTTGGAGATCCTGAGGGGAGTGGACTACGACTACGTCGTGGGCGTCGCCACGGGAGGGGTGCCTTTAGCTTCTTTCATAGCCTGCAGGACAGGGAAGCCGATGGGCTACGTGAGGCAGGAGAAGAAGGGCCACGGCACGAGCAGGTTGGTCGAGGGCGAGGCAAAGGGGAGGAAAGTCCTCCTCGTGGACGACGTCGCCACTACGGGAGGGTCGCTGAGGAACTCCGTAGAGGCTTTGAGGGCAGAAGGTGCTGAGGTCGTAGCCGCTTTAGTAGTTGTCGACAGGCAGGAGGGGGCTAAGGGACTAATCGAGGGTATGGGGGTGAAGTTCCTATCGGTCTACAGGGTCTCCGAGCTTCTTGGTTCCCTCCTGAACTCGAACCTAATCGGCGAAGGAGACAAGGAGAACATAAGGAAGTACCTGCAGGAGAACGCGGTGGGCCTGAGTTGAGGGAGAGGATCGCTCTGGCTCTCGACGTCCCCCTACCCAAGGGGGTTCTCTCCGAGATTTCAGAGGTCGTCGGCGTCCTCAAGATTGGGTGGCCGATCATAGTCGAACTAGGGTTGGAACGCGTCGCCGAGCTCGTGAGGGCGGGCAGTTGGGTCGAGGTAATAGCGGACCTCAAGCTCGCCGACATCTACGAGACCATGAGCAAGGTAGTGTCGAAGCTTGGTTTCGCGGACTCGTTCATTGCCCACTCATTCGTGGGGGTCGAGGGGGCGTTGGGCCCTCTAAAGAGGGAGTTGGACGCGAAAGGGAAGGGGCTCTACCTAGTCCTCTCCATGTCGCATCCCGGCTGGAACGACGTGTTCTACTCCGAGCTCCTCTCGGTAGTAAAGAGCGTCTCTCCAAAGGGCGTGGTGGTTGGGGCTACTAAGCCCGAAATGGTCTCGAGGGTCAGGGCCGACTTGGGAAGCCTAAAAATAATTTCGCCGGGCGTCGGGGCTCAAGGAGCTAAGCCAGGGAGCGCCCTGTGCAGGGGAGCTGACGTCGAAATCGTCGGGAGGAGGATCTACTCCTCGAGAGACCCTGTGAAAGAGGCGGTGCTAATCGTCGAGGAGGCGAGGTCGACCCTGAGTGAGTGCGAAAAGGGAGGAGGTAGTTGAGGACGAGAGGACTAAGAGGCTCGCCGAGATATACTGGGAGCTGAACGAGTTGGAGGAGAGGATGGAAGAGGATGGGGAGAACCTCCTCGGCGAGTACAAGGGTCTCCTTAAGGAGTTCAGGGAGACCTTCAGGGACTTCGTGAGGAGTAGGCTCAGGCCCTACGCCGAGGAGACCAACGACACGGAAGTCGAGTTCCTCGGCTTCGTGACGGACGAGGGGTTCGCCCTGATAGTTGAGGGCGACGAAGGGAGGGTGAGTGTGCCCGTAAAGAGCGCGATAGCGGAAGTACACACTCACCCAGGGATCTGCTTCCCGTCTTCCCAGGACTACAAGGCCGCCTGGCACCTGCTGGCCAGGGGCCTAGTGGTCTTCTCCGTCTACAGCGTCGAGTGCTACTTCTCACTGAGCCTCGACGGCCCTTTCACGGAGGAGGACTACGTCAAGCTCCTCAGGCTCTCGAACGAGGTGAAGAAGGTCAGGACGGTCGAGGAGTACTTGGAGAAGCTGAGGTCGTTCCAGTTCAACGGCTTGCTGGTGGAAATCGCGCCCCCTTGAATGGTCGGATGAAGAGTTGTAAGACTCGACGAGCCCGCGTTAGGCCTCCATTTCCTGCTTCGCTATAAGGTCGATCGTAGCCTCGGCTATGTCCATAGAGTACCTGGTGATCCTGCTCAACGAATCTACAATCAACGCAGCGGAGAGCAGCTGCTCGGGCTTGCTGACGAGGGTCGCGTTCTTTATCAAGTTCACCCACATCCCCTCCCTCAGAGTGGAGCTCCTCACTATGACGTCGCTCGCTTGGCTCTTCTTCCTCGACATGAAGGCGTTCATCGCCTTAGTGTACACTTCTAGAACCGAGTAACCCCACTCCACCAAAGTGTCGGGGTAATCGCCCATCATGAGCCCTTGGATGTTCTCAGAGATCCTTGTGGCGTGATCGCTTATCCTCTCTATGCTCCTTATCACGCTGAACACGTTGACGACCTGAGACGCGTTGTACCCGTCGTTCTTCAGCGACTCTAACGTTTCAGATCCCTGGCTTAGTAACCTGACCACATAGAAGTAAAACCTGTCCACCTCGTTGTCCCTGAACTTCACGTCGAGGGCTTCCTCGGGCCTCCTGTTCTTCATCGCCCTAAGGTCGTCCTTCAGCATGTTGGAGCTTATCGTGAAGGCCCTGTTTATCGCGGTGTTGATGCCCAAGTCCTTGTAACTCACCACGAACTGGATCGAGACGACCTCGTTATTCTCGTCGACTATTTCAGCGCCTAAGAGCCTCGACCTTATGTTACTCTTTATCACCTCCCTCTCGTCTGGGGAGAGGCACCTCACCTTCACGTTGACGCCTTCCGACCCGGCCATGTAATAGGAGATGACGTCCCTCACCAACATCTCGACGTTCTCCTTTTCGCAGTCCACAGAGGGGAAGGCCCTCTTCTCCTGGACTCTATAGTCCTTTGGAGTTATTATCAACCTCATGTAGGGGTCTGACCTTATCTCAATCTCGTCCCCTGCCTTGAGGTTGAAGTACTTCACCCACTCCTTCGGTAAGGAGACTATATAGGTCGAACCGCCAGTAAGCTGGATTTTCCTAGTAGCCTTTACTTCAGCCATGTTAACTCTGTAGTTTTTCCCTCTCCTCCCCTTTAATCTTTATACTCGCTATAGATTCGGCCTCCTCCAATATTCTCCTGGTCTCCTCGCTGATAGTTCTCTTGGCGAATATGTTGATCCCGGAGCCAGAGGAGACGTAAGAGCCGAGCGAGGAGAGGAGGTCGTCGAAGTCGGCCGAGATCTCCATGGGTATCGGGAAGGACTTCCCCACTTCTTTCAGGGCAGTAGCCACAGGCCTGAGGGCTTCCAAGAGGCCTCCCACTGAGATCACCGTCTCCAGCCTGATCTCCAACATTTCTAGTAATACGTCCAGGGTGTAGAGCCTTTTCTTGATCCTCTCGAGCTGGTCTATCTCCTTCGCTATCCTGGCGGAAAGGGCAGTGATAGTCGAGGAGCTCTGTATCGCCACGGCTTCGAGAGTCTTTATCCTCTGGTCGAGCCTGGATATGGAGTGCTGTAGCTTCCTCCTGGTCAGCTTGACGTCAATGAGTAGCTCGGGTAACTCCTTCTTTCTCCTCACTTCAGAACTAGGGATTACCCAGGTCGCAATAAAAGGGGTAACACCCGAGAAAGCCTTGCCTAGAAAACGGGGCCTACGACCGCCCGCTGTACTGCCTCAACTATTACCTCCGAGACCGTCGGGTGGGACAACTGGACTTTGTACAGGTCATTGACGGTCAGTCCTGCCTCCATAGCCAAAGCTATGGCGTTGATGACCTCGGTGGCCCCCTCGCCTATCATGTGGGCTCCCTTAATGACGCCCTTAGAGTCCACGACCAGCTTCAGGAAGCCCTCCGTGTCTCCCAGCGTCCACGCCCTGGGGACTTCGGCCATCCTGACGATTACCTCCCTGGCCTCGCCCTCCTTAGATGCCTGTTCGAGGGTCGCGCCCACAGTGCCTATTTCTAGGTCTGCGAAGATGGAGGTCGGTATGTACTTGGGCATCTTGCTGTTCCTCCCCCCAATGTTGTCTCCCGCTACTAAACCCTGCCTGAAGGCCTTAGTGGCAGACAGCGGCATCCCGGCGACGTCGCCAGCCGCGTAAACCCTCGGGTTGGTAGTCCTAGCCGTCTCGTCCACCCTCACGTACCCCCTCTGGTCGGTCTCGACGTTGATGGCCTTGAGGTCGATCCCTCCGGTGGAGGCCTTCCTGCCTATCGTTATTACTGCCAGGTCTCCCGAGATCCTCTCCACCCCGCTCGGGGTCTGGGCCTCGAACTCGACCTTCCCCTCAGCGTTGACTATCTTGGACTTGGTGTTGAGGTAAATCCTGACTCCCCTCTCCTCCAGCCTCTTCTTCGTCTCGTTCGCAATGTCCTTGTCGAAGCCAGGGAGCAGTTGCGGCATCAGCTCTATCACGGTCACGTCCTTACCGACAGCCCTGAAGAGGGTGGCCAGCTCCACTCCAGCCACTCCTCCCCCAACTATCACTATCCTTTCGGGCAGGCTCCTGAGGTTCATGGCCGTCCAGGGGTCTAGGACGTTCTTGCCGTTGAGGGGGAAGTCGGGGAGCGATATGGGGACGGAGCCGGTCGCTATGACTAAATAGGAGTAAGTGACGGTCTTGCCGTCGACCTCGACTTCTCCCTCCCTCTTGACGCTCGCAGTTCCCTTAATCACCTTAACGTTGTTCCTCTCCAAAGCCTTCGTGACCCCTTCCCTGATTGCGCTCACTACCCTGTCCTTCTGCTCCTGCACCTTCGCGTAGTCTAGGGTTAGGCTTCCTTTGACGTAGGGGGACTTGAGCGCCTTGAAGTAGAGCTTGGCAGCGTCGACTAGGGTCTTGCTCGGGATGCAGGCCCTGTTCAAGCACTCCCCTCCAATGACGTCCTTCTCTACTATGGCAACGCTCTTGCCCAGCTCCGCGCTCCTTATCGCCGCGGTTATTCCAGCTACTCCTCCTCCGACTACTACGACGTCGAAGTCGGGCACGTCCTGAGTTGGAGGTAGAAAAGTATTAAGCGTGACGTCCGCGACAGCCCCTAGCTTCGACGATCTCCCTGATCCTCTTCAGGGCGAAGGCGTAGTCGGGGTGCTCGTCTTTATAGGCCTCCTCAGGGCAGAGACTAAGGGCCTCCCAGTCGGTGTAAAGGCAGTGCCTCTCGATTATGTCTTCAAGGGACAGGGAGAGGTCGAGGTAGTCCCTGACGAAGTCCCTCAGCTCGGGGCAGAACAGGTAAACCCTGGACAGCGCCCCCAGGTGGGCTACCCTCTTCCTCCTCTTCCCCCTTATTATTACTGTAACCACGAGCGGGATAGGCTCCGTGAACTCCTCCGGTCTTATTTCCCCCTCCTCCACCTCGATGAAGGCCTCCTTCGCCTCGTAAAACCTCTTTAGGACGTCCTTCAGCATTAACGCTGAAGGGTTTGGTCGGGGAGCAATTTGAGCGTTTCAAGGAGCTGGCCTGGCAGAGGATCCTGAGGGACAGGGAGATTGGCTATCTAGACCCCGACATCTTCGACGTGCTGGAGGCCATAAACAGGAGGAGGAAGAGCTTCACGATGAGCAGTTGTAGCGGTAGGGTGACTATCGTTGACGCCGAGTTCCCCTGGGACAGGAAGGGGAGCACTGTGGTCTTCAAGAACCACCTGATAGTCACGGAGGACGACCTCAGGGACAACGTCTCGAGACCGCCCAGGAAGAAGTACTGGCTGATCGTCCAGGGCCCCATATTCCACGTGTACGCTAAGGACTTGGAGGAGGCCATGACTTTACTGTCCATTGCAAGGGGGGTCGGCTTCAAGCACAGCGGTATCATGGTGGCGAACGAGAAGGGCTACCTAGTGGAGCTGAGGACGGGAGTCAGGATGGATCACTTGCTCACCCCCGAACAGGATCTGGCGAGGCTAGCGGAGGAGGCGATGAGGGTGTTGCTCAAGGGCAAGGAGAGGAAGGAGAGGCTCAAGGAGGCGGTGCTAAGGTCACTTGAGTCCGACAATCCTGTGGAGCTGAGGGAGAACCCTGTAGGGCAGGCCCTTGGAGACGACGGCCTCCATTAGCTCCCTTAACGAGGCCTCGTAGTCCTTCCTGAGCCCGTTGGGTTGGAGGATTACCTTTTCAGGACTAATTCCCTGCTCCCTCACGAACCTGTCGACTTCGTCCAAGTCCCTCTCTGGATCCACTATCACGAACTTGAAGTAGGTCGGCCAGTCCTCGCCCCTGAAGTCGTACTTAATTACGTGGCCCGAGTTGCTCAGCTTCGGCGAGACCGAGAAGACGTCGACCAGTTCCCTAAGCTTCTGGCTGGGCCTAATAGTCCCGCTGGTCTCGACCAGGATCCTGTGGCCGAGCTCCTTGAGCCTCGAGGCTAAAGGCACCAAGTCCTGGAGCAGGGGCTCGCCGCCAGTAATGGTCACGAGCTTGACCTTCCTGTCCACCGCGTTGACCAAGTCCTCGACGGTCATCCTCTTCCCTTCCCACCTGAACCAGCTGTACTTGGTGTCGCACCAGAGGCACCTCAAGTGACAACCAGCGAGCCTGATGAAGTTGGACGGCTGACCTATTACAAGACCTTCGCCCTGTATGGAGACGAAGACCTCGCTGACGTAGTAGACCGTCGTCACTTCCGACTCTAGAAGACTTGAGCGATGGCTAATGAATCTCTCGCTTCGCCTTACGCAGAACTAGTTACCTCGTGGTGTGCCTCTACGAATCGAGCGGTGGGGTGGACGAGCAAGGCGAAAGTGAAGTGGGATCTAGTGGATGTCCTGGCCAGTCTCACTCCTTGACGAAAGTCACCTCAGGCACGTTGAGGCCTTTTAACTCGCTTTCTTCCCTGAAAAGGGCTTTCGTCCCCAAGTACTTGGCCGTCGCTATGGTAAAGCAGTCCCCTAACGCTATTTTATACCTGCACTTGCATTCGGAGGCGTAGTTTACGACCTCGGGAAGGACGTCTACGACGTGAAAGAGGCCCGAATTGACTAGCTTTTCGAAGACCTCGTTCGCTCTCTTTTCTCCTAGCTTCCTGCAGAGCACGTACTTGACCTCAGCGAGGGTTATACTACTGACGTAGGCCTCAACGTCGCCGTTCAGTAGTCCCTCGTAAGCCTCGTAGAACTTCCCTTCGAGGAAGCCGAGTATAACTCCGGCGTCAAGCACTAACCTCTTCATCTTCCCTGCGGCCCTTCACCAGCTCGCTGTAGAGGTCTACTCCTTTCAGCAGGCCGAAGAGGTCTTCAGCGCGCTTCCTCAGTTCGCCCCTCCTCTTTCCCAGCTCCTCCTCGATGAGGTAGTTGATGACCTCGTCGTATGACACCCTCCTACCCAGCCTCTGCTCTAGCATGCCCGCTATCTCGGTCAGCCTTCTTTTGGTCTCGGGCCTCACCTTAATCGTTTCCACGTTTTCCACTTCTTCCACCTAGTATATACGCCTTTCAGATGGAGTCGAGGAATCAGGCCCTTCATTTAACGCTCTCGAGGAGGAACTTCACCAGTTCCTCCACGCCCTCTCCCTTCTCGGCACTAATGGTGAAGAACCGAACGCCCTTCCCCTTCAGGTAGTCTTCAACTAACTTCCTCAACCCCTCGTCCTGCACGTCCACCTTGTTCAGCACGGGCACCGTAGGCTTCAGGCCCGAGACCTCCTCGAAGAGGCTTATCTGTTCCTCTGCAGAGTAGAGGGCTCCTGTCGAGACGTCGAACATGAACACTATGACCCCCTTCAAGTTCACGATCGCGTTGATCGCCTTCTTCTCAATGACGTTCCTCTCCTCCATCGGTCTATCCAGGATCCCGGGCGTGTCGATGACCTGTATCAGCCCCCAGTCCGTCCTGATGTGACCCACGTGTATTTCCTTAGTGGTGAAAGGGTAGGAGGCGACCTCGGGCTTAGCCGTAGAGATCCTCGAGACCAGGGTGGACTTCCCAACGTTCGGCGGGCCCGCCACGATTATTGTGGGCAGGTCGGGGTCTATGGCCATGAGCTTCCTGGCCTCGGCGAAGACCTTCCTCAAGTAGGAGACGCACTCTGCCCTCCTCCTTAGTATGCTCGAGGCCCTGCCGAAGCCCGCCCTCATGAGGGCGTTGGCCTGGTCTTCCTCGTTTGCCCTTATCTCCTTCATGTACTGTAGCACTACCTTCCTGGCGAGCCTAACCCCCCTCGAGACCGCTCCGAGGCAGACCTTCACCCTTTCTAGGTCGCCCGCGATCAACTCGAGGGCAGTCCTGTAGAAGGGGTGCAAGCCGTCTATCGAAGGCACGCTCCTCACGAAGTCCTCGTAGACCTTCAGCGAGTCCCTGTAGAGGGCCAACCTCCTCAACTCCCTGTCCTTAATTGTGGTGCCCCCTACCTTCCTTATCCTGGACAGCAGGGATGAAATGAACGCCTCGACTTCAGGAGGGAGCTTGACTCCCTCGAAGGGGTTCCGCGGCATCTCAGCAGACCTTTGAGCCCGAGGGGGCCTCCCCGTCAACCGTGAGGATGAAGGGTCTCTGCCCCTCCTCGCAGCCAGCTGCTAATATCATGCCTTGGCTCTCGAATCCCCTGATCTTCTTGGGCTTCAGGTTGGCCAGAACCACTACCTTCTTCCCCACGAGTTGCTCTGGGGCGTACCAGGGGGCGATCCCGCTGATTATCTGCCTTTCCTGCCCTCCCACGTCCACAATGAGCCTGAGGAGCTTAGTCCCCTCTATCCTCTCAGCGCTCTTCACCACCCCTACCCTTACGTCCAGCTTCTGGAAGTCCTCGATGCTTACCTCGCTCACGAGTGACATGGTTGGCCCCTCAATAATAACATCTTCCCTCCCGTATTAACTTGGGCAAGTAAAAGTTTCACGGGATTGAGAAGGATTTATTTAGTTATACAGGTAAATCCTCACGGATGCAACTTACGAAGCTCGGAGAGGGTAAGACCAAGGTAGTTTACGCTTACGAGGATAACCTAGTCCTCCTCCAGTTCAAGGACGACATTACTGCGGGCGACGGGGCGAGGCACGACGTCTTGCCCGGGAAGGGGAAGCTCAACGCCCAGACCTCTGCCTACCTCTTCAGGGTGCTCGAGGGCAAGGGGGTGAGGACTCACTACGTGGGGATGTACGACGAGAGGACGATGATAGCCAAAGCCCTAAAGATGATCCCCGTGGAGGTCGTCCTGAGGAACATAGCAACTGGGAGCATAGTCAAGAGGTTACCCATAAAGGAGGGGGAGGTCTTCGACCCTCCCATTGTAGAGTTCTTCCTCAAGGACGACCAGAGGCACGACCCCATGCTGAACTACTACCACATGGAGCACCTCAAGCTCATGACGAGGAAGGAGGCCCAGGTTGTGGAGGAGATCATGTACAAGGTGAACGAGGTGCTCTTCCCCCTCCTCAAGTCGAAGGGGTTGATCCTTTACGACTTCAAGCTCGAGTTCGGCAGGCTGGGCGACGAGCTGGTCGTGGGTGACGAGATATCCCTCGACTCCATGAGGGTGAGGGAGGAGGGCACAGGGAGGATCCTGGACAAGGACTTGTACAGGAAGGGGGCGGACCTCGAGACCGTGAGGAAGGCTTACGAGGAGTTCTACAGGAGGTTGGTGTCATGAGGTTCAAGGTAGAGCTGATAATCACCAACAAGGAAGGCGTAAGAGACCCTGAAGGAGAGACGTTGCAGAGGTACGTGGCTGAGAAGTTCTCGAGCAAGTTCCTGAGCACTAGGGTAGGGAAGTACGTCCTCTTCGAGGTCGAAGGGTCTAACAAGGACGAGGCGGTCGAGCTCGTCAAGAGGTTGGCCTCGGAGAAGAGGCTCTACAACCCGTTAGTCCACAAGATAGAGGTGAGGGTAGTTGGCCAGGACGGCGGTCATTAAGTTCCCCGGCACGACCTGCGAGGTCGACGTCCATAAAGCCCTCCTCGAGGCCGGGGTTCAGTCGGAGATCGTGAAGTTCAGGGACTTCGACCCGGACAAGTACGACGCCGTCGTTCTGCCTGGGGGTTTCAGCTACGGGGACTACTTGAGGGCTGGGGCGATAGCGGCGAACACGGAAGTCATGAAGATGGTCAAGGAAATGGCCAAGGAGGGAAAAAAGGTCATGGGCATATGCAACGGCTTCCAGATCCTCGTCGAGGCGGGGTTGCTCGAGGGCGCCCTGCTCCCCAACCTGAGCCTGAGGTTCGTGAGCAAGTGGGTTTACCTGAAGGTTCTGAGGAAGGACACCTTCGTCACCAGGCACTTGGAGAAGGACGTCATCTACATGCCCATAGCCCACGCCGAGGGGAGGTACTACCACCCCGACCTTGAGAGGGCGAAGAGGTTAGCCGTCCTGGCTTACTCAGACGAGAGGGGGCAGGTCAGAGATGACGTGAACCCCAACGGTTCAATACTCAACATAGCCTCTGTGGCCAACGAGGAGGGGAACGTGGTGGGGATGATGCCCCACCCCGAGAGGGCGAGCTTCAAGCTCACCTCCCCGAACTCGACTACTGACGGCCTTCTTCTCTTCAGGGGGTTGGCGAAGTGAGGTTAACCCTCAGCCCTTACGAGATGGAGACCGTTAGGAAGGCGCTAGGTAGGGAGCCGAACGAGGCGGAGTGGCTAACCATTGACGCCCTTTGGTCGGAGCACTGCTCCTACAAGTCCTCGAAGGTGTACTTGAGGTCTCTCCACAGCGTGGGCGACAAGGTAGTGATGGGAATAGAGGACTGGCAGGACGCCGGTGCCCTCGACGTTGGCGATGGTTGGGCCATAGTGCTCAAGGTGGAGAGCCACAACCACCCCTCGGCCATCGACCCATTCAACGGGGCTGCTACAGGTGTCGGGGGCATAATTAGGGACATAATCAGCAAGGGAGCTAGGCCCATAGCCCTCCTCGACATGATAAGGGTAGGGCCTCTGGAGGACGAGAGGAGCTGGTGGCTCCTGAAGGGGATCATCCAGGGCATAGGATTCTACGGGAACAGCATAGGCGTTCCCGTGGTAGGAGGGGAGCTCAGCTTCGACGAGACCTACAGGGACAACCCGCTCGTGGACGTGGCAGGAGTCGGAGTCGTCAGGAAGGACAGGATCGTGCCCAGCGTAGTGAAGAGGCCTGGGCTCAAGCTCGTGATTGTCGGTGCAACTGGAATTGACGGCCTGGGAGGGGCCTCCTTCGCCTCGAGGAAGCTGAGCGGGGAAGAGGAAATCGGTGCTGTCCAGATAGCTGACCCCTTCGCTGGAAAGATAGTCCTCGACGGGACTTTGGAAGTAGTAGATTACGTCGAGGCGATCAAGGACTTGGGAGGGGGAGGGATAGTCGTTGCCGTCACGGAGATGGCCAACGGTTTGGGAGCCGTGGTCGACCTCGACAAGCTCCCCCTGAGAGTCGAAGGAATGACGCCGGAGATGATGCTTGTCTCGGAGACCCAGGAGAGGATGCTCTTCGCCGTGAGGCCGGAGAACGTGGAGAAGGTCTGCAGGGTCTTCGAGTACTACGAGTACCCCTGTGCTGAAATAGGGGAAATAACGGCCTCCAAGGACATAGTCTTCAGGTACAAGGGCAAGGAGGTCGTCAGACTCCCCTCAGACCTCCTCCTCAACCCTCCCAGGTACACATACCCCGTCGTGAAGAGGAGGACTGAGACAAAGGGGGTAAACCTGCCCCCCGTTCAAGAGGCTATCAGGGCAGTTGTGACCCACCCAGACCTCGCGGACAAGGAGTGGGTCTATAGCCAGTTCGACTATGAGGTCGGAACCGCAACGGTACTGAAACCGGGAGAGGCCGACGCGGCATTAGTCGAATTGCCCAACGGGAAGCTGTTAGCCTTAAAGGGAGACGCCAACCAAGACCTCTGCCAGGAGGACGCCTACGAGTGCGGGAAGGCTATCGTCGCTGAGGCCTACAGGAACTTGGCCTCGGTTGGAGCTGAGGGCATTGGGCTTGTAGACCACCTCCAGTTCGGCGACCCAAGGAAGCCTGAAGTCTACGCCTCCTTCGTCGACGCTGTGAGGGGGATAAGCGAGGCAGCCAAGTTCTTCAACACGCCGATCGTGGGTGGCAAGGTCTCGTTCCACAACGAGAACAAGGAAGGTAGGCCCATCAAGCCCACCCCGCTGGTAGTGATGGCTGGCCTCGTGAGGGAGAAGTTCCTGAGGCCGAAGGTACAAGAGGGAGCCCTAGTCCAGATCGGCCTTACCAGGGACGAGACCAGGGGGACTTTGTTGGGGAGGATCTACGGCCAGTTCGGCGAGCTGGTGAGGCCGAGGCTCAACGAGGACTACCTCGCCTCCCAAGTTGTCATAGACCTGATAAACGAGGGGAAGGTCAGCTTCGCCAAGGACGTGAGCAAGGGAGGACTGGTCGGTGCCCTCGTCCCGATTTTGGCTAAAGGCTTAGGCATTTTCCTCAACCTCAACGCGGTGAAGTCCGACACGGACTCCGTCGTGGCCAAGCTGTTCTCCGAGAGCACCGGGAGGTTCGTCGTCATCACGGACGATCCGGATTCGGTAATCTCGAAAGCCTACTCCAAGGGAATCGAGGCCTCAGCAATAGGCAGGGTGAACGGGGAGTCCTACACGCTCGAGTTCGACTGGAACAGGCTCGACCTGTCCAAGGAAATGGAGAGGAGGAACAGGCTCCTCTACGAGGTGATGGGCTGAATGAAGTTGAAGGAGCACTGCGGTGTAGTGGCGGTGAGCGGTCCGGACGCGGTCGAGCTGACCTACGAGCTCCTTAAGCTCCACCAGCACAGGGGGCAGGAGAGCGCTGGGATATCCACGATCCAGGACAACGTCCTGGTCACGCTGAAGGGCTTGGGTACAGTCGAGGAGGCCCTGGACAAGGAGGAGCTATCGTCGCTTAACGGAAGCGTTGCAATAGGACACGTGAGGTACTCCACCTCCGGCTCAGTCACGGTCGAGGACAGCCAGCCCCTCTCGAACGGCAGGTTGGCCGTGGCCTTCAACGGCACGATCACGAACGCCTATAAATATGGCTACAAGTTGGACACGAGGTTCCTCCTCGACCTCATATCCTCGGGGAGCGACCCGGTCTCGGGAATAGCGAGAGTTTACGAAAAGGCAGACGGCGCTTACTCCGCGATTGTCCTCAGCGAAAGGGGGGAAATCTACGCCTTCAGGGATCCCAAGGGCTTCAGGCCTTTGGTTCTCGGAAAGATAGGGGAAAACTTGGTGGTCGCGAGCGAGGACGGGCCTATTAGACAGCTGGGAGGCTACGTGCTGAGGGACGTGAGCCCAGGGGAGATCGTGAAGGTCAACGGCGACCACTTCGAGTTCGTGAGGGTAGTCGACCCTGCCCCTACCACGTGTTCCTTCGAGTACATCTACTTCGCCAGGCCCGACTCGACGATAGACGGCTACTCCGTTTACGAGGCGAGGGTGAGGCTGGGCGAGCTCCTGGGGAAGAACCACAGGGCAGAAGCAGACATAGTCGTCCCAGTCCCGGAGTCATCCATCCCGGTGGCCATAGGTTATTCAAGGGCCACAGGAACTCCCTTGGAGTACGCCTTAGTGAGGAGCCACTACTCCATGAGGTCGTTCATCATGCCCACCCAGGACAAGAGGCTCTCCGCAATCGAGGAGAAGTTCAGCGTGGTCAGTAAGGCCGTCGAGGGGAAGAGGGTTGTCCTCGTGGACGACTCCATAGTGAGGGGGAACACCATGAAGAAGCTGGTCTCAGCCTTGAGGAACGCTGGGGCTAAGGAGGTTCACGTAAGGGTTGGCTCCCCTCCAATTAGGTACCCCTGCTACATGGGGATAGACTTCCCCTCGAGGAGGGAGCTGATTGCCTACAACAGGGGCGAGAGGGCCATCGCTAAGGAAATAGGGGCCGACTCGGTGGAGTACTTGACTGTGGAAGAGATGATCCAGGCGATAGGTAGGAAGGACCTCTGTCACGCCTGCTTCACGGGGAAGTACCCCCTGAGGTGGAGCTACAGCCTTGAGGAGCTCGAGTCCGCGTTCGCGAGGTGACGGTCATGGCTGGTATAGTTGGAGTTCTGGCCTTCGACAGGATTTGGAACGTCAGCAAGTTCGTTTTTTACGGGATGATGGGAGTCCAGCACAGGGGCTACGCTCACAGCGGCCTCTCGGTGCTGGGCGAGGGCTTCTCTACTATAAGGGAGAAGAAGGCCCCTGAGGACTTGGACGAGGAGAAAGTAGCCCAGCTAAACGGCTGGGCAGGGGTGGGTTACAGCGGCAACGTCGAGGGGGTTCCGGTAGAAGGTAGGGAAGCGGTGATGGTCTACGACGGGGTCATAAAGGGCGACCTGCCTGCGTTGGCAGACGCGATAGCGAGGGACCCTGAGAAGGCCTTAGCGGAAATGAGGGGGGCCGCGAGCTTGATCGTGCTTACAAAGGACGGCAGGATGATAGGCTACAGGGACGACTACGGAATAAAGCCGCTGCAGATCGGAGGCTTCGGCTTCGACATGGCGATAGTGGCTTCCGAGAGCTCAGCGTTCAACGTGTTGGGGAGCGAGATGACCAAGGAACTCCAGCCCGGGGAGATGGTAATAGTCGACACATACGGCGTCGAGCTCAAGCAGGTCAAGGAGCCGAAGAGGGCGTACTGCGCTATAGACTTAGTTTACCAATCAAGGATAGACAGCAGGGTCTTCGACGCCGACATCTACGAGGTCAGGGTCAGGATTGGGGAAGCCCTCGCCGAGGAGAGGCCCATTAACGCCGACGTCGTAATAGGAGTCCCAGAGACCGCGATACCCTACGCCATAGGCTACTCAAGGAAGCTAGGGCTTAGGCTAGACTTAGGGTTCACGAGGACTGGGAGCCCTGTAAGGACGATGCTTGCCAAGGACGACTTCCTCAAGGTCGTGGGGGTTCAGCTCAAGCTCAACCCCATCAAGGCCTCGGTCAAGGGGAAGAGGGTAGTGCTGATCGACGACTCGATGGTTACGGGCAACACCCTGAAGAACACGGTCTTCAACCTAAGGAGGTTGGGGGCGAGGGAGGTGCACGTGCTGATTGGGAGCCCCAAGCTCGTCTCTGCCTGTCCTTACGGGATGGAGGTTCCCGACTCAAAGGAGCTGATAGCTGCTAACCTCAGCGACGAAGAGATAGCCAAAGTCATCGGGGCCGACAGCATTTACTGGCTCAGCATCGAGGGGCTTTACAAGGCCTTGGGAACAAAAGGACTGTGTACAGGTTGCATGACAAGGGTTTACCCGAAGGTGATCTGAAATGGCCAAGGTTCTACTCGTGGGAGACGGTGCGAGGGAGAACGCGTTAGCTGAAGCCTTAGGGAACTCCCCTAAGGGCTACAAGGTCTACGCGATCTCGAGCTACCTGAACCCCGGCATTAAGGAAGTCGTGGAGAGGACGGGAGGCACCTACTACATCGGGAAGCCCACCGACCCCGAGAGCGTCAGGCAGGTCATTAAGGCGGTAAACCCGGACTTCGGAGTGATAGGCCCTGAAGACCCTTTGTTCAACGGTGTGGCCGACGAGTTCAGGAAGGAAGGGATTCCCGTCGTCGGGGCCTCGAAGAACTGCTCGATGATCGAGAAGTCCAAGGCCTGGATGAGGGAGCTAATGTGGAAGTACAAGATCCCCGGGAGGCTGAGGTACAAGACCTTCTCTTCCATAGAGGAGGCGGCTAGGTTCATCCTGGAGTACGGGGGCTCAGTCGCGATAAAGCCGGCGGAACAGGTCGGAGGGAAGGGGGTGAAGGTAGTCGCCGACATGCAGGCCTACCTGAGCAAGGAGAAGAGGTCCGCCCTCTCGAAGGGCGTCTCTCACATAGGCTCCTACGCGAAGGGGGACGTGAAAATAATTATAGAGGAAAAGGTGGACGGGCCCGAGTACACGCTCCACGTTCTCAGCGACGGCCACACCACTTTACCGTTGCCCTTGGCGCAGGACTACAAGCACGCCTATCCCTACGCCATAGGCCCCGAGACGGGAGGTATGGGCTCGATTTCCGGCCCTGGGAGGCTGTTGCCCTTCATAAACGAGGAGGAGTACGAGAGGTCCTACGAGATAGTGAGGAAGACGATCGAGGCAATAGAGGACACCTTCAAGGAGAAGTACGTAGGGATAATCTCGGGCCAGATGATGCTCACCGGCCTCTGGGGGCCGACCATAATCGAGTACTACTCGAGGCTGGGCGACCCGGAGGCTTCCGCGATCATTCCGAGGATAAAGAGCGACTTCGGCGAAATCTTGGAGCTGACAGCCACCGGCCACCTCTCCAAGGCTAAGCTCGAGGTCGACGATACTCCTTCAGTAGTGAGGGCCGTGGCCCCGAGGGGCTACCCGCTGAATAAAGAGATGGCGAGCAACAAGAGGATTTGGCTCGACCTGCCCAAGATGAGGGAGTTAGGGTGTAAAGTCTACTTCGGCTCCGTGGCCCTCGAGGGCAACTCGCTGGTAACGAAAGGGAGCAGGGCGTTGGAGCTGGTCGCTGTGCAGGACTTCGAGAAGGCCGACAAGACGCTTAACAAGTGCTTCTCCCTGATCCAGTCCGAAGTCCCCCTGATCTACAGGAGCGACATAGGCAACACGATTAGGGAACAAGCAGAGAAGGCCGAGGTAGTGAGGTACACCTACAAGAACAGGGAGGCTAGGGGCCTGCTGGGGGTAAGCGCGGACTGGTCGCCGGAGGGAGGCCTCTGGTGAGCGAGTACTCGAAGTCCGGCGTCGACCTGAGCAAACTCAAACAATACCACGAGATCGCCAAGGCCTACTTCAAGGCCGGAGAGGTCGGGGTTGGGCACTACGCGAACGCTGTCAAGCTCGGGGACTACTACCTCTCGATCCACGT
>JBMFJH010000011.1:0-52644 GCA_049973945.1 Thermoprotei archaeon | reverse complement strand
TAGAACTTGCCCTTGTAACAGAACCTGCCGTTGACTAGAGCTTCGTGCGTCCAGTGGCACTTCTTGTAGGCGCTGTGGCTCCCGATGATGTGGTAGCCCTCCTTCTCTAGGGCCTTGTTCACGAGGCTGAAGGTCTCCAGCCTGAGTGCCATCGTCTCGAGTTTCTCCGCGTACTTAATAAAACGCTCTACAAGGGCGCCGTGAGGTCCTTCAGGCCCGTGGTTTCCTGAACCCGCTTAGCGAAGCTGAGGATTGCGTAGTCTGAAAGGTACGGCCCCATGGCCTGAAGGCCCACAGGTAGGCCGTTATAGAAGCCGGCAGGTACGGATACGGCCGGGACGCCTGCTAAGTTGGCTACAACGGTGTTGACGTCCATGGCGAAGAGCTTCAGCGGGTCGCTTATTACCTCTCCAATTTTCGGCGGCAACACCGGCATTGTTGGAGACAACACGAAGTCGACCGCTTTGAACAGGGAGTTCAAGCTGTCGTAAATCAGCCTTCTGACCTTGAGGGCCTTTATGTAGTACATTTCGTAATAGCCCGCGCTCAGAATGAAGCTACCTAGCATTATCCTCCTCTTGACTTCCCAACCGAAGCCTTCCCCTCTGTTAGCTGAATACACTTCGACCCAGGTGCCCTCCGAATTGGCCCCGTAGCCGTACCTAATCCCGTCGAACCTAGCTAAGTTGCTGCTCGCCTCGGACATCGCAATTATGTAGTACGCAGGCAGGGCGTAATCGAGGTATCCCAGCTTCACCTCCTTTATTTCGGAACCTTCGCTGGCCAGCTTGTTAAGGACGTCATTCACGACGCCCCTAACGGACTTGTCCGAGGCCTCCATCATGTCCTCCAGGACTCCGAGCCTCAACCCTTTCAGGCTGACCTCCCTCTTTTCTGGGACTTTTGAGACAGTGGTGGCGTCCTTCGGGTCGTCCCCAGAGATCACGGAGTAGAGGATCTCGAGGTCTTCGGCGTTCCTCGCCATGGGGCCGATTTGCTCGAGGCTGTTCGCGTAAGCTACTAATCCATACCTGCTGACCGTCCCGTAGGACGGCTTGAGGCCGAAGACTGCGTTGTAAGCCGCTGGGCTCCTTATCGAACCGCCAGTGTCGCTCCCTAAGGCGATCTCCACGAAGTGGGCAGCGAGAGCCGCGCCACTACCTCCCGAAGACCCTCCGGGAGTCCTGGTTAAGTCCCAGGGGTTCCTTGTGGGTCCGAAGTAGCTGGTCTCTGTAGTCGATCCCATGGCGAACTCGTCCATGTTCGTCTTGCCTACGATTATACCCCCCTCAGCCTTGATCCGCTCTATTACAGTTGCGTCATACGGAGGTACGTAATTCTCCAGCATTTTCGACGCACAGGTAGTTCTAATTCCCTTCGTCGAGATGTTGTCCTTAACGCCGATCAGGATACCCTCGAGCTTCCCTCCTTTCCCTTGCCTGAGCCTCTCTACGGACTTCTTTACCTCATTCAAGACCTCCTCGTACGTCCTGATGGTGATGAACGCCTCCACCTTTCCCTCGTTTGCCTTTATCCTCTCGAAGTAAGAGCTCACGTAGTCCTCTGGACTCATTCTCTCCTCGGCGAGGTCCTTTTGGATCCTCGAGATCAACTCACTCACCGAGTATCTTGGGCCCGATAATGAAGCCGTTCTCCTTCCTCGGAGCGTTCATCAGGGCTTCCTCCCTACTAAGCCCTGTGGAGGGCTCGTCCTTCCGCAACTTGCCCTCAGCGAGGGGATGAAAGAGCGGTTCTACGTTGCTCAGATCCAGGGAGTTGATCTTGTCAAAGAACTCGAGTATCGCCTTGACCTCTTTGAGCATCCTCTTTTCTTCCTCAGGCTTCAGCGAGATCAGGCTGAGCCTCTCGAGCTTCATCACGAGGGCTTCGTCGGCTTCAACCATGCTGGAGACTCTCATCGATCCAAGCTAAATATTCCTTATTTCCGTCCTCCACTCTGAGGGACAAAATCTCGGGAACTTTGTAGGGGTGAATCTCTTTCAACCTAGCCATCAGCTTTTCCCACACGTCTTTTCTGGTCTTTATAATCAGTAAGTGCTCTTCGGACTTCTCGACTTTGCCTTCCCACCAGTAGGTTGAGCTTATGGGGCCCATCACGTTCACGCATGCCGCTAGCCTCTCCTTTACCAGGGTTTCGGCTATCCTGTCCGCGTTCTCCTTAGTGTCGACGGTGGATATAACAACCGTATATTCCGAACCGGCCACGTTTGATCCCGTGGAGATAAGTGAAGTAGCGGAGATAATAGGAGTTCCAGGCTCTTACAGGACTTTATTATACGCGGTGAGCGAGGCCGTTTACCTAGGGAAGAAGTACGTAGGCCTCATGCTAGATGACGGCGTCGGCGTCATTCTAGTGGTTGACCAGGTGAGGGAGAGCGTTGAGGAGATCCTGCTCATGAGGCCCGTCGAATACAATTTGGACTTCTGTCACGATATAGCGCTCTACGAGGTAACTGTGGAAGGCAGAAGCTACACGTACAAAATATGCCGTATCAAGGATTTAAGCAGGGCCAAAGAGTATTTCGCTAAAAGGGCATTACAACATTACGAACTCATAGGGGGTAACCTTGAGGACTTTCTTGATCAGGCGCTGGGTAGATGACGAAACGTTCTCGCGCTTGCTCACTTTCTCTCGTTTCGTGTCCCGCGACTCTGATGGGTCGTACTTCGTAATTGACCCCGTAAGGGCAAAGAAGAACGGCGTGAAGGCGAGCGAGGCCCTATCGCTGTTGAGGGATTTGGGCGTTGAGGTAACGGGCGACCTGGAGAGGGAAATCAGAGAGGCGACGCTTCCTGACTATGATTTGGAAATATTTTGGAATAACGGGAAAATAGCGATTAAATCTTATGTTTTTCTTTATGAGAAATATCCCGAATTGAAAGAAATACTCAAGTACGATAAAGAAAGCAAATTGTTCTTCTCCGCTCCCCACAATTATTCGAAGATTTTGAAGATTTTGAATGAAAAAGGCTCGGAATATGTCGACAAATTGTCTCATTTGAGAGAGCCAAGAGGAAAGTTCACCGTCAAGGGCGAGCTGCGAGACTATCAGAAGGAGGCCCTTGAAAAGTGGAAGGAGAACGGTTACAGAGGAGTGATAGCCCTTCCGACAGGCGCAGGTAAAACCGTCGTTGGTTCGGCCGCGATCACCTTGCTCAACGTCCCTACGTTGATCGTGGCCTTCACTAGAGAGCAAATGATGCAGTGGAGGGACACAATACTCAGGTTCACAGACGTTAAGCCTACGGACATAGGCCTCTTTTATTCCGAAGAGAAAAGGGTCAGACTGATAACTGTCGCGACTTACCAGACGGCTTACAGGTATGTTGACGAGCTGGGGGACAAGTTCGGCCTTCTGATAATTGACGAGGCCCACCACTTGCCTGCCGACAAGTTCAGGACTATAGCCGAAGGCCTAGTAGCTCCTTACAGGATGGCTCTCTCAGCCACCCCGTTCAGAGAGGACGGGCTTCACGTAGAGCTCTTCAATTTAATGGGAGGCTTGGTCTACTTCAAGTCGTTCAACGAATTAGCCGAGAAGGGTTACTTGGCCAACTACCAAGTCATAACTGTCCAAGTGAGGCTCACCCCAGAGGAGGAGCTGAAGGTCAAATCCCTGTTAAACGCGTACAAAAAGCTCGCCAACGGAAGGCAGGTGAAGGAGCTAGTAGAGCTGGCCAGGAAAGGGGACGAGAACGCCATAAGCGCCTTAAGGTTGCTCAACGAAGCCAGGAAAATCATCAACCTATCGAAGGCGAAAGTACAGAAGGTGAAGGAACTCGTCGAGGCCAGTAAGGGCAAGAAAATCATCGTATTCACTCAGTTCGTCGAGCAGGCGGAGGAAATAGCCAAAGAGGTAAACGGCTTCCTGCTAACGGGCAAGTTGAGCAAAAGCGAGAGGGAGTCCGCGCTGAAGTCGTTCAAGGCTTCTCCGAGCGGGGTGCTGGTGGTCACTACAGTAGGCGACGAGGGTTTGGACATTCCAGACGCGGAGGTCGGAATACTCGTCGGAGGCACGTCATCAAGGAGGCAGTTCGTTCAGAGGCTGGGCAGGCTCCTCAGGCCGAAGGAGGGAAAGACCGCCGTAATGTACGAAATAGTAACGAAAGGCACGCCCGAGGAATATCAGGCCAAAAAGAGGAAGTCCCTCGATCTGGACGATATACTCCTTTCCTGATTTTCACGTTCTGTTCTCGGTTGTGGTACGGAGTGGGGCCATCTAAGGAAATTTGAATTGTGCTCTGGAGGGCGGAAGACGGCGGTTTAGTATTACGCTTGCTTCTCCTGAGGAATACCGTAGCAGATTCGTTAACCCAACTGAGTCCATTACATTCCTGGTAGACTTGCTGAGTTCAGGAGGACTACGTAAGCTGTAAACTAGGAATTTGGAGACGGTAAGTATTCTCCAACAAAAGCCTCGTGGGAGAGAAAATCAACGCAGAAATTTGTAGGTTTACCATGACGATAACGTACCGAAGGTCTGTCCTTAGCTTAAATTACCTCAACGTCTACGTAGTCCTTTACAGCTAAGAAGTCCTTGTCCCTCGTTATTAGCTTCTCGTTATACACCTTGGCAGTGGAGGCTATTATCAAATCCAAATCAGCTATCAGCTTGCCTTTGTTCCTCAGCTCGTAGTACAGCTCGGCATACTCCAATGCGACTTTCTCGTCAATCGGGTAAACTGCGTAGATCTCCTCTAACTCCTTAAGGACTTTAAGCCTCTTCTCCTTGTTTAAAACTCTTAGCACTTCCATTAAGGAAATTACAGAAATCGAGTCGCCTAAATTTTCCACTTTTCCTCTTAAAAAATCTATTAAGACTGAAGTATCTATTAACGTCATACTCTGAACTCCTCGTGCATCTTCTTGTGGCTCTCCTCTATCCTTTTAATATCGTCCTCGCTCAGTATCTCCCTTAACCTCGTTAACCCCTTTTCAGCTCTCCTTTTCTTGTGTTCATTAACTAACAAGAGTAAGAACTCGTCCCAGCTTAAGTCTCCTTTCTCTCTCTCCAACCTCTCCTTGACCTCTTCAGAGACAGAAATGGTAGTTATCCTCTTACCCATAATTACTAATTAATAATTAGCCCAAATAAGGCTTCCGCTTACAACCTTGTTTTATAAACCAACTCCCACGAGTGTGGGCAACAATTTTTGTTAATTTAAATAATGAATGATTCGAACCAGTCACGACCTCGTCGCCCTCCCCTCCGCATGCCCAGGTCACTCTTCAGGCCTGATGTAATAGAACACTGAGTAAGCTAAGGCGAGTAACGTTGGGTTAGGACAATCCGTACATAAGTAGACACTGTCTTTAGAGAAGGTTAGCAGGGGTCTGCCAGTTATCGTCATCAAACTCACTCCAGGACAGTCACGGTTTAACGAAAGTCTGAGCCTCGTGAAGAGCTTCTGGAAAGAGAAGCCCGTCAGGAACTTAGGCTCCTCAACCCTTACGTCTCCCTCGACCTCTTCCTCGCCCGAAAGGACGATCAATTTCTCGTCGCCCTTTACAGTATAAGTGTCGACCCAAGCTGGAGATTCGATAGTTTGCGCGCACCTCTCCGAAACTAGGGATAACGGCGGGTACATAACCGTCCTGCCAGAGACCTTCAGAAGTCCAGGGGCCACGAGCACGGAGTCGCCCTTCGTTATTGATGTGTACTCTCCAGGTCTACAGACTTTATCGCCGCGATCCACGTACATGTCACGTTTTTCTACCCTCGCGTTCAAAATAACTGTAGTGTAGGATGAAAGGACTTGTAAGGGCTGAGCGGTGAGGAATAACTAGGCTGTTGACGATGAGGTGGCTGAAAAAGCGTGAGGTCGCGATGATTTACCTCTTGAACACCAAGTTCAAGGACACCCCTTTTACGTACTTCGAGGCCCTCGCGGTGCTCGAGAGGGTCTTCGGTAGGAAGGTCGCAAGGAATAGGTTGAAATACTTCATCAAATCTGGGCTTATAATAAAGGTTTCTGAAGAGAGATATAGAGTTCTCTCACTGGATGAAATCGTAGAGCTATTTGCCTTAAGCTACATTATTAGACGCTCTCAGCTTCTTCATCGTAGAACTCGATGATTACTTTTACTTTCACTTCCTTCTTGCTCAGAGGAGGCAACGTTTGACCCAAGTCGACGCCTATCGTGACGGGCGTGCCCGTAGAGTCGTTGAACCTCACTTCGGCGACGTAGTGTTTAGTGGGTGGCCCCTGCATCGCCTTCATGAGCTCCTCATAAAGCCTCGAAATCGCCATCTGGATGGCCAAGGGGCTAGTGAGGTCCTCAGGCCTCAGCTGGAACGATACCATGTTGCCGAAGATCTCGCCAATCCTGGCCTTACCCTCAAACTCCACCTTATATGCCGGGTTCGACATCGCTTAGCTCTAAAGGGAGTGGAAGGATAAAAACATGACAGTATATTGCCTTTCCTTTAAGCCTTCTTCCTGAGGACTATTTCGATAGTGGACACTCTGGACTGCCTGTTGTCCTGCTGGCTGGTCACTACCTGGCTACCGATCCTGATCTCCTTGACGTCGACCTTGTCGGGGAGGAACCTGTTCCTGACGATCTCGACGGTGTCAACGGCCTTGCTTATGGCCCTACCCCTTGCCTTCACTACGATCTCTGGGACGCCCTGGTTCAGCAGAGTTAGGGCTGCTAGGACGTAGTTCATTACTGGCTTCTTACCTACTAATACTACGTTGCTCGGATTGGGAGTCGAGCTCATGCTTTCACCCAAAGGCTAGAAACACGAGAGCCATGTGGAGTTAAAAAGTTATCTAGATCAGTAACACTCTATCCGGCTCCTTATAAACGTAGCCTGATGCCAAAGGAATTCACTACGAATGATAGAGGTCGTTTACCCCAACTTATGTCCTAATTGTGGCGGTCCTTTGGCCTCGACCAGAGCTATGGAAGGGCTTCTCTGCTCCAGATGCACGCCTATTGTAGACCGTCCTACGGCAAGGAGAAAGGCCGTCGAGAAGGGGGAGGCCATAATCGAGGCCTATTCGAGTCTGGTCTCTACCAACTCTCTCCTCGGTCTATGGGAGCACTACCTCAACGTGACCGAGTTCAGGAAATTGAACGACTTCTTTGCCAGAGCTACGGGGTTCGAGCCTAGACCGTTACAGAAATATTGGTTGTTCCGAATGGTCAACGGCGAGAGTTTCTCCCTCTCGGCCCCTACAGGAATGGGTAAGACCACCACGTTGATGGTATACTCAGCCTTCGCGGCTCTGTCGGGTAAGAAGGTGTTGTTCGTAGTTCCTACAGCCTCTTTGAGGGATCAGGTATCCAGGAATATCTCCAGACTAGTCCCATCAATCGGTGACGCCTTGCCGGTAAAGGTCGTCACAGTAACCTACATGATAAGGAACTCGAGCGAGCTCAGGGAGTTCTCACCTAGCGTAGTTGTCTTGGACGACGCCGACGCCCTATTAAAGAGCGGGAAGTCCACTGATAAGCTAGTTGAAATCTTAGGCTACAGCGAGGACATCTACAAGGACGCGATAGAACTGGCGAGATTGAAGGCGATAATTTCGGTCTCCAAGGAGCCCCAAGAGGAACTCGTAAAGAGAGTCCAGGAACTGACCAAGAAGTTAGAGGGCGTCGAAAAGAACACGGCACAACTCCTAGTGGCAAGCGCCACTCTGAGGCCCAAAGGGCTGAAGCAAAGGGCCCTTAGGGAGCTGGTAAATTTCGACTTAACCACAGTCCAGTTGCACGTCAGGAACGTAGTTGACGCTTTCACGACGAAGGATATTGCCGAGGTACTGAGGACATTGGGCGACAAAACGTTAGTTCTGGTTTCGAAAGACAAGGGTAAGGCCGAGCTCCTCAGGGTGAAAGAAGTCGCGGAAAACTTAGGGCTAAAGGCGGGTCTGGCGGTATCCGGAAGGAAGTTCCTGGAGAAGTTCTCTAAGGGAGAATACGACGTGTTAATAGGCTACGCGACGCATTACGGGGTGGCCGTCAGAGGGATCGACGAGCCGAGGATGATTTACAACGTCGTCTTCGACGGCGTTCCGAAGATCAGGCTGAACGCCTCGGACTACCTCAACAACCCGATCAACTCCATCAAGGTGCTCTTGGAGAAGGGACTAATCGATCAGAGAGACGTCAGTAAGTTCCTGAGGCTCTCGCACGGCGAGTTAAACGCGATCCGTTCGGCCCTCAAGAACGGAAGCACTTTGACGGGGAAGCTGTCAGACCTGTTGACCTTGGCGAAGGACTTCAAACAGAAGGCATTAGAGGTGCTCAGGTCTGAACCCAGCGACGCGTTTGCGATAGGCTTCACCGTTTTCAGGAAGACCTCGGAGTGCATAATTGTCGAGATACCAGACCACTCCACTTACATCCAAGGGTCGGGAAGGTCGAGCAGGCTCACCCCTAGGGGGCTCACTCTGGGGCTCGCCTTGACCGTAATTGATAACCCGTTGCTCTTCGAGATGCTGATGAAGAGGTTGAAGCTTCTCGGCGTGGAGATCGACCCGGTCGAGTGGGACTCGATCAATTACGCTGACTTAAGGGCGAAGATGGTCGAGTCCAGGGAGAAAGAAGGTAGAGAGGTCGAGGTAAGAACTGCGTTGATGGTCGTGGAGTCGCCCACTAAGGCGAGGACAATTGCCAAGCTGTTTGGGCGCGGTTCCTCTAGGACGATTAGCGGCGTGAAGGTTTATGAGACAATAATTCCCGCGAAGGGCGCCTATTACGTCGTTTCCGTGGTCGCCACGAAGGGTCACCTCACGGATCTCACTACGGATAACGTGGGTTACTACGGGCTGGAGATAGAAGGTTCGAAGGTAAGACTTCACTACGAGTGGTTGAAGAGGTGTAAGTCATGCGGGAGGAGCTTCTCCTCGAGTTCTACGGTTTGTCCTTACTGTGGGAGCGAGGACGTCGTCTCATCGGAGAGGATCGTGAAGGTGCTAAGGAGGCTTGCGCTTCAAGTAGATGAGGTTCTGATAGCGACCGACCCCGACGTTGAGGGCGAGAAGATAGCCTTCGACGTCATGAACGCCGTGAAGTTCTTCAACCCGAACGTGAGGCGAGTGACGTATCACGAGGTCACGAAACACGGCATCCTCTCAGCACTAGAGTCCCCTAGGGACGTAGACCTGAACTTAGTTAACGCTCACCTCGTGAGAAGGGTCGAGGATAGAATCATGGGGTTCAGGGTGAGCAAAGCTCTGAAAGAGGCCCTCAACGACCCCAACAACGGTAGCGGGAGGGTTCAGGGCCCTGTGCTGAAGTGGCTGGCTAAACGCTATCAGGAATACGTCAAGAATAGAGGCTACGTAGCGGTAATTGACCTTCAAGGCAACAAGTTCAGAGTTTTCTTAGGCAAGGAGAAGAGGACGAAGTTTACGGTGAACGTGAAGAAGATGGCTGAGGAGGAGAGACAACTTAACCCCAAGCCTCCCTTCACCACAGACCAGCTCATAGAGGAGGCTACCAGACTCTATGGCTGGAGCCCAGCCCAGGTAATGAAACTGGCGCAAGATCTCTTCGAAATGGGGCTAATCACTTATCACAGGACCGACTCCACGTACGTTTCTTCCCATGGCATCGACATAGCTAAGCAGTACCTCGAAAGCGTCTCGCTCTCTGGCGAGTTTTCGCCGCGGTCATGGGGAGAGCCGGGGACTCATGAAGCCATAAGGCCGACGACCCCCACGGACGCCAAGTCGTTAGCAGAACAGGCCCTCCTCAATCCCGTTCTGTCGAAACTCACACCTCAGCACGTTAAGCTCTACGATTTGATATTCAAGAGGTTTGTCGCTAGTCAAATGAGGCCTGCGAACGCTGTTGTGGTGAGGTACTCCGTTGAGTTCGAGGGACTAGAATCAAGAACACTAGAACTCATAAAGAGCGTTAAAGGAGGCTTCTCCTCCGTCTTGCCGGTGAGGACTAGTACACTCCCTGAAGGCAGGTTCGAAGTTGAAGCGAAGCCCAGCTTAGGATCGGCAGTCCAGCTAATGGATTACCCCGAGGTGATTAGGGCCATGAAGGAGTTCAGGATAGGTAGGCCCAGTACTTACGCGAAGACGATTCAAACGATCATACGTCATGGATATGCCGTCGAGAGTAAGAGAAGCAAGAAGCTGGTAGTCACTAAGAAAGGGCTGACGGCGTTCAGCGTGATATCTGAAAAGTATCCTGAGCTTCTAGAGGAGAGAACTACGTCGGAGCTACTCGATAAGATAGACAAGGTCGCGGCCGGAGAGCTCGACCCAGAGGAGATAATCAGGTCGTGTGCGGTCTCTGAAATCCAGGCGTCACTTCCTGACGACGGTTATAACTATATATGACGACCTCTTTCTCTCCTTCTCCGTTCCGATTTGCACGTTCGCCACTTCAATCCCTCCCTCTAACCTTTCCTTGAGCTCGTTGAAGACGTCCACAGCCTTGGAGATCTCCCTGCCCAACCCCTTGATCTTGATCTCATCGAACCCTTGGTTCAACAGCGTTATGATATCCAAGACGTAATCCCCGACGCTCTTTGAGCGGCTAACGACGATTTCAACGTATTTCCTCGACATGGGCTCAGGTTATAGCAGGTCGTTTTAACATTATCTCTTCGAGGACTTACGCGGTCAAAACAACGAGCTGGACAACACGACCGCCAAAGAGGTTGCAAACTGTGTCACAGGAGAGCTTTCAAAAGGGACTTCATCAGAAACACGGACCCTCTTCATCCGTCAAGGCCTAAGGGCCTCATCACCCATATTTCAAGTTCTGGTAATAGGTAATAGCATTTAGCACGAGGTAAGGAACGACCCTCTTCGGTATTGAGTAGAACCTTATGGCGTTCTGGTTGATGAAAGTGTCGTACGGGTCCTTAATCTTGAGCTCTCCTATTTCGTCTACTGAGATCTTGCTTAGGAGCTTCTCTGGGTTCTCCAGGTCCTTCACGTTGACTATGAACTCGATAGAGGAGCTTTCCCCATACTCTGGCTTTATCGACACTATGTAGCTCTCGTCTTGGAAGGACGGCGTGAATGACGAAAGAAACTCGGGGCTCTTGGCGACTTTCTCCAGAGCGTCAACGGCGACCCACCTTATGTCCTTCGTCTCAACGTCTACGAAGTAAGTTACCCTGTAGGGTAGTCCTGGCTTCCTCATTCTCTTCAATTTATTCGACAGGACTTTTTCGGGCAGTCCAACCAGCTGAGACAGTTCCTCGAGCGTCATCGGGGTTTCCTTCAACTCCTCGTAAATTCTCTGCGCGTACCCACCTATCCATGGTCTGATCAGCGCCTGGTTCAGGAGTAACTTGGCGAAAGGACTTAATGGACCGACGGGGCGATAGACCTTCGTCTTCCCTTCCTTAATTTTCCTTAGGAACTCTATAGTCCCCTTGATTGAGAAGCTCCTTATCAGCGTCTGTCTCAGCGCCTCCCTGACGATTATCCTGTCCTCCTTAGTTGGCTTCCCTACCTTGCCGAAGCTAGCCTGGATCTCCCTCAGAGTGCTGATGAAATAAGGCGACGTCATTACGACCCTTATTATGTTCTTCTTGATGGTCTCCTCGTCCATTTCTAAGATTTTCCTGAACAGATCCTCCTTAACGCCCTTTAAGCTGAAGCCGTAAATCGAGGCTCTGGCAGCGACTCCTGTGCCGTACTTGCTCACTGCTAGGGAAAGCAGTAAGTGGGCAACGGTGTTGCTCACCCTTTCGTCCACCAGCGTGAAGTATATGTACTCATCGTTGTACTGTTCCTGGAGCAGGAAGTCGCTGGAGCTTATCCCGTTCTTCCTCAACCACTCCCCTAAGTCCTTAAGTTCCTCGGGAAACGCCCTAGTCTTAATTATACGCTTCAGTTCCTTCACTAGAACTGGCGACTTAGGAATTACATCGCCTTTCCAGAGAGGAATTTCTGCCTGTGACGTCTGTAGCTTCTCTACTTCAATCCTCATCTTGTAGTTATCGACCGCCTTCACTCTCCAGATCTTGCCCGCTATCCTGATCGTGTCTCCAGGCCTTACGTGCCTGTAAACGTAAGGAGCGTCGATCTCGCCTATCGGCTTACCCTCGTAGTTCACCGTGAACGTCTCGTCTGCACTGACGAAGCTGAAGAACTCCTGAAAACTCCTGAACCACGGTATGTTGTTGTTCTTCTCGAACCTCCAAATCTTGAAGAAGGACTTACCCAGGCTCAGCTTATCGCCACGTCTTTCCAGAACGCCGTTCTTGACTAATTCCTCTATAGCCTCTAGAACGTCAGTGTCCTTCAGCTTAGACATTACGTAAGAGCTCTTCAGTACTTTCAAAGCTCTTGCTATGTCGAGCTCTCCGTACTGCATGACCATTGCCGTTATTTCCCTGGCTACCACATCGAGGTAAGGCACGATAACCGGACGCTCCAACTCCCCTCTCGCGGCTAACCTCGCGAGTCCTGAAGCCTCTAAAACGTCCGAGTCCTCGACGCATAGTATTTCGCCCTCCGATACTTTACCGATAGCGTGTCCAGACCTGCCTAGCCTCTGAAGGAGCGACATCACTGTCGGGGGAGGTCTGAACATGTAGACTTTCTTAATGTCGCCCACGTGAATGCCCAGCTCTAGGGTTCTCGTGCAGACCACTATCCTCCCCTTTCCCTGTCTTAACGCTTCCTCGACTGCGGTTTTCTCCTCTCTCGAGATAGACGAGTGATGGACGTAAATATTGTCCAAGCCCAACTGCTCCAAGGACTCGAAGAGCCTCTCCGTCGCGTACCTCGAGTTGGTGAACAGGAGGGTCGGCGGCACGTGGGTCTCCTTCACGTATTTAGCAACGTTCTTCCAGGCGTCCTCGCCCTTCAAAGACACGACTTTCAGGTTGATCTTCTTCTTCTCCAGGACTTTGATGACCTTAGCGGGTCTGGCCGAAGACCCGTTGAGGAACTTCAACACGCCTTCCAGGTTGCCTATGGTCGCCGAGAGCCCAATCCTCTGGAAGTCATGACCCGCGAAGTCCTTCAGCCTCTCCAACAACACGCTGAGCTGGGCCCCTCTCTTCGTCCCAACGAGGTCGTGAACCTCGTCAATTATAACCCACTTGACGTTCTTAAGGAACTCCCTGAACCTAGTTGCCCAGTCCAGGTCTATTTCAAGCCCCTCGACCGTGGTTATTAAGATATGCGGAACCCTCCTGAGCCTCCTGTTCTTCTCGGACTGGGAGACCTCGCCGTGTTTCCTCCCTACCTCGAGACCGAGCCTGTCTGCCCACCAAGAAATCCTGACAGTAAGGTCGTTTATGAGGGCCTTAAGGGGCGTTATGTACAGGACAGCCACGGGCTCGTGGGGTTTCTCAACGAGCTTATTCAATATGGGGAGAATAGCGGCCTCGGTCTTTCCATACCCCGTAGGCGCTACGATTAGTACATTATATCCTAAAGATATTGGTTCGTAAGCTAATTTCTGAACTTCGGTCAGCTCCGTCCAACCACGCTCCTTTATCAGCGACTGAAGGACGCTGTTCATCGTGATTGACATTAGTCGAACACCTTCGGGTCAGACTACACGAATTTCACGCGTTCGCTTTTAAAAGCTTCAATCGAGTTTGCGAGCGAATGAGAGAGAAGTTCACCTGCATAGTTTGTGGCCGGACATTTTACCAGGGGCAGGGAATCGTTTATTCCCTCAAGGGCACCAGGCTCTACTTCCACAGCAAGGCTTGCGCGTACAAGTTCTTCAAGGACTTGATCGAGGCCTCCGACCCCGACTGTCTCAACCTCAAGGACGTGATAAAGAAATACGAGGAACTAGAAGAGAAGAGGAAGGAAAGGGCCGTCAAGAAGATCTAGGATCAGTTAGGTTCTTTCATCACTGCCTCAGAGTCCGCCACACTCCTCATTTCCTCGACTTAGTTCCGAAAAATCCTCTCGAGATGACAATATAAGGCCCGCGGTAATACAAATCACGTGTCGTCCCAAGTACCGCTTAAGAGGGTAGGTCCTTACGAGTGGAGGATCGAGAAGGGCGCTCAGCCCTGCATGAAAGTCCCCGCCACGATTTTCGCGGACGACGTCCTGATCGAGAAGATGAAGCAGGACCTCACGCTCAAGCAGGCCATGAACATCGCCTGCCTTCCCGGAGTCCAGGAGTCAATTTACGTCCTCCCCGACGGCCACCAGGGCTACGGTTTTCCGATCGGAGGAATAGCGGCCACAGCCATCGACGAGGGCGGAGTGGTCAGCCCCGGAGGAATAGGTTACGACATAAACTGCGGGGTCAGGCTACTAAGGACGAACTTGGACTTCAAGGACGTCAAGGACAAGCTGAAGGATTTGGTCGAGGAGATGTACCGCAACGTGCCCAGCGGCGTAGGGAGCGAGGGTAAAGTGAAGCTCAGCCCGAGAGAGCTAGACGAGGTTCTTGAGAACGGCGTGAAGTGGGCGGTAGAGAAGGGCTACGGCTGGGAGAGGGACATGGAGCACATTGAACAGCACGGGAGCTGGGACCTGGCCGACGCGAGCAAGGTGAGCAACATAGCGAAGCAGAGGGGAGCGTCCCAGCTGGGCACTTTGGGTGCCGGGAACCACTTCCTCGAGGTTCAGGTAGTAGACAAGATCTACGACCCTGAAGTCGCTAAGGCTTTGGGAATAACCCACGAGGGCCAGGTAACCGTAATGGTTCACACTGGATCCAGGGGGTTAGGGCACCAGATCGCGAGCGACTACCTACAAATTATGGAGAGGGCAATGAAGAAGTACAACGTCGTTCTTCCAGACAGGGAGCTGGCGGCGGTTCCGTTCGAGACCAGGGAAGCCCAGGACTATATAAGGGCCATGGCAGCAGGAGCTAACTTCGCCTGGACTAACAGGCAAATGATCGCCCACTGGGTGAGGGAGAGCTTCGCCAAGGTGTTCAAGGTCGATCCCGAGAAGTTAGACCTAAACATAGTCTACGACGTCGCCCACAACATCGCTAAGATAGAAGAGTACGACATAGAGAAGAAAAGGAAGAAGGTTCTGGTTCACAGGAAGGGAGCGACTAGAGCTTTCCCACCGGGAAGCCCAGAAATTCCCGCAGACCACAGGAGCATAGGCCAAGTAGTCCTAATCCCGGGAAGCATGGGGACGGCGAGTTACGTCATGGTGGGAATCCCTGAGGGAAGAAGGACTTGGTTCACGGCACCCCACGGCGCAGGGAGGTGGATGTCCAGGGCCGCAGCGACCAGGACTTACCCGGTGGACAGCGTGGTGGAGAACCTGGCGTCTAAAGGAATCGTGGTGAGGGCAGCGACGAGGAGGGTCATAGCCGAGGAGGCCCCCGGCGCTTACAAGGACGTCGACAGGGTAGCCCGCGTCGCCCACGAGGTCAAGATAGCCAAACTGGTGGCCAGGCTCAGGCCGATAGGTGTAACGAAGGGATGAACAGGTCTGACCTGCTCAAGGACGTCATTGAGGACGTCACTCTGGAGGATCTAAAACATGCAAAGGGAGCTCTGACGGTACTCTCGAAGGTCTACGGCTTCACTGCGGAGAGCGTGGTCAAGGCTTCAGAAATCCTCAAGGAGGCTGTGAGGGAAGCCGATTTAAGGTTCCTAAGCTTCACCGCGAACCTAGTCTCGACTGGGCTCAGAGGGCTCTTCGCAGACCTGATAAGGAGGAAGTTCTTCGATGTAGTCGTCACCACTGGCGGTACCATAGACCACGACATCGCGAGGGCGTACGGCGGGAAGTACTACAAGGGAACCTTCTTCGTTGACGACTCGATGCTCAGGGATCTGGAGATTCACAGGCTGGGCAACGTGTTCATACCCTTCGAGAGTTACGGCCCTAAAGTGGAGGAGGCAGTCAAGACCGTTATCCTGGAGGTTACCAAGGAAAGGAAAGAGTGGTCTGGCTACGAGCTGCTCTGGGAGTTCGGCAAGAGAATGAACGATAGGAGCTCGATCCTTAGGGCGGCCTATGAGGCTAAAGTACCAATCATTGTCCCTGGGATACTCGACGGCTCATTCGGCACAAACCTGTTCATTTACTCCCAGTTCACTGGTTTGAGGCTGAACCTCTTTGAGGACGAGAGGCTCATTAAGGACATGGTATTCCAGAGCAGGAAGTCCGCCGCCCTAATCGTAGGAGGAGGGATAAGTAAGCACCACACGATATGGTGGAACCAGTTCAAGGACGGTCTAGATTACGCCGTTTACGTCACGACCGCCCAGGAGTACGATGGGAGCTTGAGCGGTGCCCAGCCAAGGGAAGCTATAAGCTGGAACAAGTTGAAGCCGACGTCACGTCACGTCACGGTTTATGGAGACGCAACGGTAGTGCTACCTCTTATATTATCGTCTTTAGTTGAGACATAAATTGAGACATAACTTTTAGGTTATGTTATTACAATTTGCTTTGGTGCGGATTAGCTGATGTCTTCTCAGGAGAAGTACACCACGATTTCGCCCGCCGAGTTCTTCAAGAGGAACCCCGAGCTGGCGGGCTTCTCTAACCCCAGTAGGGCACTTTATCAGACCGTTAGGGAGCTCGTGGAGAACGCTTTAGACGCGACTGACGTTCACGGGATTCTCCCGACCGTGAAGATCGAGATATCCCTTGTCGACGAGGCCAGGCAAATATACAGGGTCAACGTCGAGGACAACGGCATAGGGATTCCGCCCCACGTCGTTCCAAACGCGTTCGCTAGGGTGCTCTACAGCTCGAAGTACGTGCTCAGGCAGTCCAGGGGAATGTATGGCTTAGGCGTTAAGGCCGCGGTACTCTACAGCCAGATGTATCAAGAGAGGCCTTTGGAGGTAGTGACGTCGCCCAAGGGCTCCAAGAGGATCTACATGTTCAAGCTGAAGATCGACTCGTTGAAGAACGAGCCCGTCGTCCTAGAGAGGAGGTCAATAGATAACCCCAACGGCTGGCACGGCACCAGCGTTACCATTTACCTAGTAGGAGACTGGCAGAGGTCTAAGTCCAAGATACTTGAGTATATCAAGAGGACCTACATAATCACTCCGTACGCCGAGTTCGTCTTCAAGGATCCCGAAGGGAACGTCCACTACTTCGAGAGGCTAACCAATAAAATACCGAAACCACCCAAGGAGGTCAAGCCCCACCCCTACGGCGTGGACATAGAGCAGATCAAGTACATGATCCACCAAAAAGACGGCAAGGCGATCAAGCTGAGGGACTTCCTGATAAATGAGTTCCAGCACGTGGGTGAGGCCACGGCTGACGAGATCCTTCAGAAGGCCGGGCTTAGAGGAAGTGTGGAGATTCACAAGCTAACCGACGAGCAAATAGCGAACCTGGTTAACGCCATGAAGAACTTAGAGAAGCTGAGGCCTCCGTCGCCGGAGGCGCTTTCGGTGATTGGTGAAGATTTAATAGAGCTTGGACTTAAAAAGAGCTTCAACCCCGAGTTCGTCGCAGCTGTGACCAGGAAACCTAAAGCGTATCAGGGGCACCCCTTCATCGTTGAGGTCGGGATAGCTTACGGGGGCGACATAGTCCCGCAACCCGAGCCGATAGTGCTGAGGTACGCCAACAAGATTCCCCTCGTTTACGACGAAGGCTCCGACGTGATTTACAAGGTAGCGACTAAGGAGATCGACTGGAAGAACTACGGTATTGAAGGGGATCAGTACCCCCTAGTTGTTATGGTTCACTTGTGTAGCACTAAGGTTCCATACAAGAGCGCGGGCAAGGAGAGCATTTCTGACGTCGAGGAGATCGAGAGGGAGATCAAGAACGCGATCCAGGAGGTCGCCAGAAAGCTGGAGCGTTACATCTCGGAGAAGAAGAAGGAAATGGAGGCCAAAATGAAGCTCATAACTTACCTCAAGTACATCCCAGAGGTCAGCCAGAGCCTCGCGGCTTTCGTCGTGAACAAGAGGGACACGCAGAACGACGTATATAAAGAGTTAAAGCTCAAGCTTACCGACCTGGTCTTCCAGCGTTTAGGGTTGGACGAGTCCATGAAGGCCCAAATAGAAGCTTACAAGGTGGAGGAGCTGTGAGCGAGTTCGTCTCAAAAATAGACAAGGAGAAGAGGAAGCAGGCCGCCGAAATCTTAAGGCAGAAGTTCGTCAAGCTGATAGAGGACGTAAAGAACGGCGAGCCTCCAGTACTAGAGATCCCGAAGAGGACCCTGAGCAACACTGTCTACGACAAGCAGAGGAAGCTCCTCCTCCTGGGGGAGGACAGGCTGAAGAGGAACTTCCTGGACTTGAACGAGGCAAAGAAGTTCATGCAGACCGTACTGATGGCGAGCATCATTTACGAGGCCCTGATCAACGACGAATACCCCACGATACGTGACCTCTATTACAGGGGCAAGCACACCCTCCTCCTGAAGGAGCCGACGGGCAAAGTCCACGAGGAGAACACGTGGGACGAGCAGGACGAGTCTGACGACGTCATCGTGGACATTGAGGTCTACACGAAGCTGCTCAGGGAGGAGATGCTGATCCTCAGCAAGGAGAAGGGGAAAGTGGTAGGCGACATGAGGATAAGGAGCGGTAACGACGTCATCGACCTGAGCAAGATGGGCCACGGCGCCTACGCGATTGAGCCCACCCCGGACTTCATAGAGTTCCTCGATTACGACGCTGAGTACGTGTTGGTCATAGAGAAGGACGCTGTGTTCCAGCAGCTCCACAGGATCGGATTCTGGAAGCAGTACAAGGTCATTCTGGTCACGAGCGGAGGCCAGCCTGACAGGGCCACAAGGAGGTTCGTCAGGAGGCTCAACGAGGAGCTCAAGCTCCCCGTTTACATCCTCACGGACGCAGACCCTTACGGGTGGTACATCTACAGCGTCTTCAGGATAGGCTCGATTCAGCTGTCCCACGAGAGCGAGAGGCTCGCCACCCCAGAGGCGAGGTTCCTCGGCGTTTCCATGTCGGACGTCTTCGGTGACAAGAACAAGAAGCCCTACCTGAGCGAGCAGGAGAGGAAGAACTTCATAATTAAGGCCAAGGACGTTGACATAAAGAGGGCCCTGGAGCTCAAGAACTACGAGTGGTTCAAGACCAAGGCCTGGGAGAAGGAGATATCTATGTTCCTAGAGAAGAAGTCGAAGCTCGAGATCGAGGCCATGGCGAGCAAGGGCCTGAAGTTCCTTGCCTTCAACTACATCCCAGAGAAGGTCAAGAGCAACGATTACATTGCCTGAGGTCGGCCGAGACAGGTCATTTCACCGCTCAAAGTCTGGAGCCTCTTCATCCCTCGTCAATGTACTCGAGGATGTCGTTAAAAGTGTTCCTTTTACAGACGTTGCAATAATAATAAACCGCAGGCTGTTTCGAGATGTCGAAGCTTATCCTGATTACCCGCTCGGTGTTGCACACCCTGCACCGTATCTTCCAGCCCATAACTCCTAAATCTTGATGTTCGTTAAAAATCCCGTTGCTGTGAAGAGAGGATCCTCCTGACCAGTGATGAGGGGCCAAAGCTCGGAGCAACAAAGTTATTTGCCCAATCCCCTCAAGAGATCTCACGATCCGTGATGGGCATTCAGTACGCGACGGTGGGCGACCTGAAAGTCGGCAGCTACGTGGTGATAGACGGAGAGCCCTGTAGGGTAGTCGAGATAACGAAGGCCAAGACGGGGAAGCACGGGAGCGCTAAGGCCAACGTCATCGCCGTAGGCCTCTTCACGGGCGCCAAGAAGACCCTCATGGCTCCGGTGGACTCCCAGGTCGAAGTCCCGATAATAGAGAAGAAGGTAGGCCAGGTGCTCAAGGTGATGGGCGACAAGCTCCAAGTGATGGACCTCAACACGTTCGAGACCTTCGAGATGGAGATGCCGAAAGAGCCCGAAATAGCGAACAAGCTCGCGGACGGCGTGGAAATCGAGTATTGGGAGATCATGGGAAGGAAGAAGATCATGAGGGTCAAGGAAGGTGCTTGAAGGTCTAAGGGACGCAGTAAAGAAGTTTTTGTCTGGATCCTCAGCTTACGATAAGGCCGTAAACGACTTCCTGAAGGACTTACAGGTCGCCCTAATTAAGGCGGACGTAAACGTCAAAGTCGTTTACCAGCTGACCGAGAGGATAAGGAAGAGGCTTCAGGAGGAGAAGCCCCCCACCTACGTGGACAGGCGCGAGTGGTTCCTCAAGATCGTTTACGAGGAGCTGGTTTCCCTCTTCGGCGGAGATAAGAAGCCCAACGTCATGCCGAGCAAATTGCCTTACGTGATAATGCTGGTCGGCGTTCAGGGCTCTGGGAAGACTACGACCGCGGGCAAGTTGGCTTACTTCTACAAAAGGAAGGGGCTCAAAGTGGCTTTAGTAGGGGCCGACGTCTACAGGCCCGCGGCGTTAGATCAGCTGATCCAGCTGGGCAACCAGATCGGCGTTCCGGTTTACGGAGAGAGGGGCAACAGCGACGCTGTAGGCATAGCGAAGAGGGGGGTGGAGAAGTTCCTCAAGGAGGGCTTTCAGGTCATCATCGTAGACACCGCCGGAAGGCACGGCTACGGCCAGGAGAAGGCCCTAATGGACGAGATGAGGGCCATAAAGGAGGCCATAAATCCCGACGAGACGATCCTCGTGATCGATGCTTCTATCGGGCAGAAGGCCTACGATTTGGCCTCCAAGTTCCACGAGGCTTCCCCGATAGGCTCCATTATAGTTACCAAACTGGACGGCACAGCTAAGGGCGGTGGAGCCTTAACGGCAGTGGCGGTGACCAAGGCCCCGATTAAGTTCATCGGGACTGGGGAGAAGATAGACGAGCTAGAGCCCTTCGAGCCTCCCAGGTTCGTCTCGAGGATCCTGGGGATGGGCGACATTCAGGGCATTGTAGAGAGGCTCAAGAGCATAGAGGAGTTCCAGGAGGTCGAGAAGGAGATGGAGGACGTAATGGCGGGGAAGGGCAAGCTGACCTACCGCCTGCTCTACAAGCAGTTCAAGTCCCTAAAGAAGGGAGGTCTAGGGAAGTTACTGGAGATGATGCCAGGTTTCGGGACACTTTTCCAGGTCAAGGAAGAACACCTCAAGCTGGGGGAGAAGCAAATGGAGAAGTTCATGGCAATAATGAACTCCATGACTTACAAGGAGCTAGACGAGCCATCGCTAATCCACAACAGGTCTAGGATGAGGAGGATAGCCGAGGGCGCTGGGGTGACTGTGGACGATGTAAAGGCGTTGATTCACCAGTTCGAGATGACCAACAACATGATTAAAATGGTCAAGAAGAGGAAGAACCTCGCGAGGCTCTTTGGCAAGTACATCCCTCAAGAGTGAAGGAGTCTTAGACCAGGCCCTCAGGCTCCTGAGCTCTTACCCACTCTGCGACCACTGTTTGGGGAGGGCGTTCTCCAAGCTCGCCACAGGCCTCACGGACGAGGAGAGGGGCAGGGCGATAAAGGTCGCCCTCTTATTAGAGATAGACAGGAAGGTCAAGGATCAGGAAATTCAGGATCTAGAGCCCCTGAAGGTCGTCCTGGAGAACATGATAACCCACTCAGAAAGGCTATATGAGTTCTACTTCGGCGTTAAGCCCCAGAAGAAGACCTGCTTCGTCTGCGAGGGCAAGTTCGACGAAATGCTGGAGGCCCTCGTGAACGCCGTTAAGGAGAAGGTTCCCGCGGACAGGAGGTTCGTGATAGGGGTCAAGTTGCCTACTCAAATAAGGGAGAGGGAAACGAGCTTAGTCAGCGAGGCGAACCTCGTGCACTACGAGCCTTTGAAGGACGAGCTGAAGAGGGAGGCGGGCAGGAGGCTCTACGCCACGGGATACAAACCCGACCCCAACGACCCTGAGGTCGAAGTGATTTACAACTTCGAGACTGGCGAGGTCAAGGTCAACGAAATAAGGAGGAAGCATGTCATCGCCTACGTCAGGCTCTCCAGGAACGTCCCGATCTCGACGTGGTACGCTAGGGGCTCAGGGAAATCGCTAGAGGGCGAGGTAGGCGAAGTCCAATCACCCTACTCCGAACTCTCGGCGGTAAGGGTTCTCGACGAGTTCCTGCTGGTCTCGCAGAAACCCGTGGAGGGCAACTTCCTGGGCTATTCGATGAAGGACCTGGGCGAGCTGAGGGGCAAGGAACTTAAGGCCGTCTTCACGCTAAAGCCCTCCAGCAGGCAGTACAGGGTTCTTCACCTGTGTGGCAAGACCTCCAGCGAGGTCAGGGTTTACGGCGACATCTGCGAGACCGTGGTGACGGCCAGGAACTGGGAAGAGGCCAAGGGGGTTCTGGGCCTGAGCGATCAGGACATAATAGCGGTCGACATGGTCAAGGCCCTCGGCCAATCCAGCAAATTGATTGACGTCCTGGTGGGCAGGCTTGAGGGTAAGCGTGGTGGGTAAGAGGGTTCTGGTTACGGCCTCGAGCGAGGGCATAGGGAAGGGCGTTGCGAAGAGGTTCCTGGCTGAGGGCGCGAAGGTCGTCATAACCTCGAGGAGCGAAGGTAAACTGAAGTCTGCACTCGAGGAGCTGAGGCAAATAAGCCCGGAAGTCTACGGGATCACTTCAGACCTCACGGACAGGGAGAGCCTGGTCAAGCTGGTCGAGTTCGCCAAGCAAGCGATGGGCGGAGTGGACGTCCTGATACTCAACGCGGGTAACCCCCCGAACGAGCCCTCCTACTTCGAGGATACGAGCCTGAACGACTGGGACTACGCGGTCTCCCTCTACCTCCTCTCGGCAGTAGCCCTCACTAAGGCCGTCCTCAACGACATGGTGAGGCAGAGGTGGGGTAGGGTGATCTACCTCTCCTCTTGGACAGTCAAGGAGCCCCAGCCCCAGTTCGTCCTGGCTGACGTCTCCAGGGCGCCCCTGATTCAGCTCGCCAAGATTCTCTCCCACCACTACGCCCAGTACAACGTAACCTTCAACGTGGTCAGGATGGGGAGCTTCAGAACCCCCGGTGCCGTGAAGGGGCTCGAGGAGCTCGCTAAGAGGACTGGACAGAGCCTCGATGAAGTCATCAAGAGAGAAGTCATAGAGAGGAGCGACGTTAGGAGGTTCGGCGACATAGAGAACGACTTGGGCTCCCTCCTAGTTTACTTGGCCTCCGACCTATCGTCGTACTTGACAGGGTCGGTGATAGACTTCGACGGCGGGACTAGCCAGTGCGTCTGACCCCAGGCTTATATAAGAATTGTTGCCAATTTCAGAAATTGATGTCCAAGAGGCCAGTCAAAGTGAAGACGCCGAATGGCAAGGAAGTAGAGCTAGTCCCAGAGAAGGTCTGGGAGCTGGCGCCGAAGGGCAGGAAGGGAGTCAAGATAGGGCTCTTCAAGGACCCAGAGACGGGCAGGTACTTCAGGACGAAGCTACCCGACGACTACCCCGTCAGCTGAAACTCAACGCTTTTTTGTGCAGGTTCCAAAGCCCCACGTGACCTTAACTCTCAAGCTCACGGGTAAGCTCTTCGAGTCAGACGAGCTCTTCGAAACGCTCAAGGCCGTTAAGGATCTCTCGAGGAAGGAGGACTTGGCCGTAGTCACGGGCGGAGGGGAGCTGGCGAGGAGAATAATCTCTAAGGGCAGGCAATTGGGACTCAACGAGGGCTTCCTCGACCTCTTGGGGATAGAGGCCTCAAGGCTCAACGCCCTCCTCGTCGCCCTTTACCTAGACGGCTACAAGGGGGTTCCCCAGAGCCTCGAGGAGTTCGTCAGGGTTTGGAGCGTCTCGAGGCCGGTGGTCACTGGGGGCTTTCAGCCGGGGCAGTCCACGGTCGGCGTCGCGTCTCTCGTCGCGGAAGTCACGGGCTCCAGGGAGCTGATACTCGCTACAACTGTCGACAGCGTTTACGACAGAGACCCGAGAAAGCACCCCGACGCTCGGCCTCTGAAAGAGGTAACCCTCACCCAGCTCATGGAAATACTCTCCAAAGATCAGGACGTCAGGGCAGGGACTTACGAGCTGATAGACCCTCTGGCGGCTAAGATACTCAAGAGGTCTGGGATCCCCGTCAGGGTGCTGCACTTCAGGGACTTAAGGAAGTACTTGGAAGGGAAGGAAGTGGGTTCCAGGGTGATCCCGCAGTGAGCGTCGAGGAAGCTTTAGCGATCCTGAACTCGGTCAAGGGGAAGGTCGACAAGAGGGTCGTAGAGAAGGTGCTCAACGACGTCCTCGACGAGTACCTCAGGAGCAAGAGCGTGAAGGAGGCCATCATAGTGGGCTACGCCCTGAACGCCGACCTGGTCAGGCAGAACAGGGAAGTCTTCGACGCTTTAGCCAAAGCCCTCGAGAGGCTCTCGTCCAAGCTCGGCCTGAACGAGGCGGTTTCCGTAGTCATTTCCTACGTTTAGTGCGAATTTCGAACCATCGAGGGCTGACTAATTTAATAGCCTCTTACCTAAGTTCGAACCTATGAAAGTAGGAATCCTCGACTCTACTCTAAGGGAAGGTGAACAGACCCCTGGAGTGGTCTTCAGCGTAGACCAGAGGGTGGAGATAGCCAAGGCCCTCTCCGACCTCGGAGTAGCGATGATCGAGGCCGGGCACCCCGCAGTTTCGCCCGACATTTACGAGGGGATCAAGAGGATCATGAGGCTGAAGAGGGACGGCCTCATAACTTCTGAAATCCTCGCCCACAGCAGGGCGGTCAAGAGGGACATAGAAATAGCTGCTGAGCTTGAAGTCGACAGGGTAGCCATATTCTACGGGGTCAGCGACATCCACCTGAAGGCCAAGCACAAGGTCTCGAGGGAGGAAGCCCTGAACATAATAGCGGAACACGTCAGCTACGCGAAGAGCCACGGACTAAAGGTTAGGTTCACGGCGGAGGACGCCACCAGGACGGACTACGACTACCTGGTTCAGGTCGCGAGGACCGCTAGGGACGCGGGGGCTGACAGGGTTAGCATAGCCGACACCGTGGGGATCCTTTACCCCAGCAAGACGAAGGAGCTCTTCTCCAACCTCGTCAGGGACGTTCCTGGGGTGGAGTACGACATCCACGCCCACAACGACCTGGGCATGGCAGTGGCTAACGCGTTGGCAGCTGTAGAGGGTGGGGCTACCATAATCCACGCAACCGTCAACGGCCTCGGGGAGAGGGTGGGGATAGTCCCGCTACAAGTGGTAGCTGCAGCGATCAAGTACCACTTCGGCATAGAGGTGGTCAAGCTCAACAAGCTCCCGCAGGTGGCAGCGCTCGTTGAGAAGTACAGCGGGATCTCGATGCCCCCCAACTTCCCCATAACCGGGGACTACGCCTTCGTCCACAAGGCGGGAGTGCACGTCCACGGAGTCCTGAACGACCCGAGGACTTACGAGTTCATGCCCCCGGAGACCTTCGGCAGGAGCAGGGACTACGTGATAGACAAGTACACTGGCAAGCACGCGGTGAAGGACAGGTTCGAGAGGATGGGAGTCCAGCTCAGCGACGCGGAGATAGACCAAATACTCGCCAAAATAAAGGCCAACCCCACGGCCAGGTACTTCAGGGACGAGGACTTACTCGAACTGGCGGAGGAGGTCACTGGGAGGACCCTCAAGCCGAAGCCCCCCGAGAAGATTGAGGCCTTGATACAAGTGAAGTGCGACTCGAACGTCTACACCACTTCCGTTGCCAGGAGGCTCTCAGTGATCCCAGGGGTCAAGGAGGTCATGGAGGTCAGCGGCGACTACGACGTGCTCGTGAGGGTGGAAGCCAAGGACACGACCGAGCTGAACCAGGTGATCGAGGCGATCAGGGGAGTGAAGGGAGTGGCCTCGACCCTCACCAGCTTAGTCCTCAAGAAGATGTGACTTTTTCGAGGGGCAACGTTTAAATCGCGAGGCGGTAACTCTCTATCCTGCGGGGGTGCCCGAGCGGTTAAAGGGGGCGGACTCAAGACCTCGTGGGGGACATCCGCTGGCGTAGGCCTGCGTGGGTTCGAATCCCACCCCCCGCACTTCACTTAACCCTTACCTTCACGAGCCCGTTATCAAAAACCGCGACCTCCTCTATCAAGTCCCTGTAGAACACGCCGTGTTCGACCACTCCTGGAATGGAGTCGAGAACCGACGTCAGCTCCCGGACTTTGCCCCTCTCCACGGTCACGTCGACTATCGGGTTCCCGTTGTCCGAGACCACAGGCCCCATCTTGCCCTGGCCGACCCTAACGCTGGCCTCGAACCCCTCCATCCTAAGCTTCCTCAGCACGGAGTGCAAAGCGAAGCTCAGTACTTCGACAGGAACCACGACGAACTTGTCCCTCTTGACCTTCGAGGAGTCGCTTATATACAGCCTGAAGTCGCTGTTGTAGGCCACGATTTTCTCCCTCGTCATCGCCCCTCCCCCTCCCTTGATCAGAACGAACTCCTCCTCCAGGAAGGCGTCGAACCCGTCCACGTAGGCCTTGGGCCTCACGGTCAAGCCGCTAACAACGTAACCCAGCTCCGCCAGTGCCAATTCCGTGTCCACGGAGCTAGTAACTAGCGTCTTCCCCTTGAGTGCGCCGGCCTCGTGTAAGTACTTTATGAGCCCCCTGACCGTCCTCCCCGTGCCCAGGCCTAAAGGGTCTGCGTCCTTGACCTTCTCGGCCGCGTACTTGAAGAGCTCCTCCAAGGCGGGATAAGAGACCCCTTCGGGAATAATAGCGTTAATAAAGTTGGAGCCCTAGCCCCTCCCTAGATACGACGTAGTCACACGACGAAAGCTTTAAATGATCCACGCGTACAGTATGTATTCGCACACAACCCCCCGACAGATGAGGGGGGTTGCAGGACGCTCACAGTGGAGGGATGAGTTCGCCGGGGCAGTACCCCTCGTGGGTCTAACCCCGGCAACCTCATCTCTGACAGGGGTGCGCGAGGGACGAAAGGCCTCCCTACCCCGATTCCGGTTGATCCTGCCGGACCCAACCGCTATCGGGGTAGGGCTAAGCCATGGGAGTCGTACGCTCCCGGGTCAAGGGGGCGTGGCGGACGGCTGAGTAACACGTGGCTAACCTGCCCTCGGGACGGGGACAACCCCGGGAAACTGGGGCTAATCCCCGATAGGGAATGGGTGCTGGAACGCCCCATTCCCGAAAGGGCCACGGGCTACCGCTCGTGGCCGCCCGAGGATGGGGCTGCGGCCCATCAGGTAGTTGGCGGGGTAACGGCCCGCCAAGCCTATAACGGGTAGGGGCCCTGATAGGGGGAGCCCCCAGTTGGGCACTGAGACAAGGGCCCAGGCCCTACGGGGCGCACCAGGCGCGGAACGTCCCCAATGCGCGAAAGCGTGAGGGCGCTACCCCGAGTGCCCCCGCAAGGGGGCTTTTCCCCGCTCTAAAAAGGCGGGGGAATAAGCGGGGGGCAAGTCTGGTGTCAGCCGCCGCGGTAATACCAGCCCCGCGAGTGGTTGGGACGCTTACTAGGCCTAAAGCGCCTGTAGCCGGCCCCGTAAGTCCCTCCCTAAAGGCCCGGGCTCAACCCGGGAACTGGGAGGGATACTGCGGGGCTAGGGGGCGGGAGAGGCGGGGGGTACTCCCGGAGTAGGGGCGAAATCCGTAGATCCCGGGAGGACCACCAGTGGCGAAGGCGCCCCGCTAGAACGCGCCCGACGGTGAGAGGCGAAAGCCGGGGCAGCAAAAGGGATTAGATACCCCTGTAGTCCCGGCTGTAAACGATGCCGGCTAGGTGTCGCGTGGGCTTCGAGCCCACGCGGTGCCGCAGGGAAGCCGTTAAGCCGGCCGCCTGGGGAGTACGGCCGCAAGGCTGAAACTTAAAGGAATAGGCGGGGGAGCACCACAAGGGGTGGAACCTGCGGCTCAATTGGAGTCAACACCTGGAAGCTTACCGGGGGAGACCGCAGGATGACGGCCAGGCTAACGACCTTGCCCGACTCGCGGAGAGGAGGTGCATGGCCGTCGCCAGCTCGTGTTGTGAAATGTCCGGTTAAGTCCGGCAACGAGCGAGACCCCCACCCCTAGTTGGCATCCTGGGGTCCGCCCCAGGACCACACTAGGGGGACTGCCGCCGTAAGGCGGAGGAAGGAGGGGGCCACGGCAGGTCAGCATGCCCCGAAACCCCCGGGCCGCACGCGGGTTACAATGGCAGGGACAGCGGGATCCTGCCCCGAAAGGGGTGGGCAATCCCTAAACCCTGCCTCAGTTGGGATCGAGGGCTGCAACTCGCCCTCGTGAACGAGGAATCCCTAGTAACCGCAGGTCACCAACCTGCGGTGAATACGTCCCTGCTCCTTGCACTCACCGCCCGTCGCTCCACCCGAGCGGGGGTGAAGTGAGGCTCCCTGCGACGAGTGGGGAGTCGAACTTCACCTCCGCGAGGGGGGAGAAGTCGTAACAAGGTAGCCGTAGGGGAACCTGCGGCTGGATCACCTCACATCTCCTATCCCCCGCCTATTCATGGGGTAGGGAGGCCCGTCCAACCTCGCGCACCCCTGTCCCGATGCAGTCCCCCTCAAGGGCCGAGGGGGACGAAGGGCGTAGGGCCCGACTCCGAGCTTACGCTCGGATAGGGCTCGATGACGCCAGCAGGGCTGCCCGTCCAACGGCCACTTAGGGATCGCCCAGGGGCATAAGCCTCCCGGTGGATGGCTCGGCTCGGGCGCCGAGGAAGGGCGTGGCAAGCTGCGATAAGCCCGGGGTAGGGGCAAGCACCCGTTGATCCCGGGATCCCCGAATGGGAATTCCTGACGGGGGTTAACAGCCCCCGTCGCCCCGTAAGGGGCGGGAACCCCCCGAACGGAAACATCTTAGTAGGGGGAGGAAGAGAAATCAACCGAGATCCCCCGAGTAGGGGCGACCGAAAGGGGGACAGCCCAAACCAAATCCCGGGGCCGTAAGGTCTCGGGAGATGTGGTGTTTTGCCCCAGCGGTGGGCGGAGCCCGGGTCACCCGGGGACCTAGCCGAACTCCCCTGGAATGGGGGGCCATAGAGGGTGACAGCCCCGTAGGCTAAAGGTCACCCGGGGGCCTGAGCTGGGGCAGAGTACCATCCCCTGGTTTGGGGGTGGGAAGATGGGGGACACGTGCCTCCAAGGCTAAATACGTCCCGAGACCGATAGCGAACTAAGTACCGTGAGGGAAAGCTGAAAAGAACCCCTAACGGGGTGTGAAAAGAGCCTGAAACCGGGAGGTCACACAGCCTAGGGCTCGAAAGGGATGAACCCTCCCGAAGGAAAGGGCCGCGAGGCCCGAGTACGAGGGAGGGCGACCGGGGTCCTAGGTTTCGTCTTGAAACACGGGCCGGGGAGTTCCTGCCAGTGGCGAGCCTAAGGGGGTCAACCCCGAAGGCGTAGGGAAACCGAGCGCCTGCAGCCGGGTTATCCCGGCGAGGGGCGGGGTCCGTCAGGGCCTGAAGTCACTGGCAGGAGGCTAGAAACCGGGCGATCTAGTCCGGGGCAGGCCGAAGGCGGGGGAAACCCCGCTGGAGGGCCGAATAGGGGTTCTGACGTGCAATTCGTTCCCCTGACCCCGGACTAGGGGCAAAAGACCAATCTAGCCCGGTGATAGCTAGTTCCCCCCGAAATGCGTCTTAGCGCAGCCCTCCCGGAGGTTTCCGGCGGGGTAGAGTTACAGATTGGGGGCTTCGAGGGAAACCTCGGGGTCCCCAGTCTAACTCCGAACCCGCCGGAGCCGCAGAAGGGAGGAGTGGGTCACCCGGCGTAAGGTTGGGTGGCGAGAGGGGAACAACCCAGACCCGGGTTAAGGCCCCTAAGTCCCGGCTAAGTGCCATCCGAAGGGCGTCCCCAGCCTTAGACAGCGGGGAGGTGGGCCTAGCAGCAGCCATCCTCTAAGGAGTGCGTAACAGCTCACCCGCCGAGGCTGGGGGCCCCGAAGGATTGGTCGGGGCTCAAGCCGGGCGCCGAGACCCGGGTGGTGGGCCTCTTTGAGGCCCACCAGGTAGGGGGGCGCTGTGGCGGGGCAGAAGGCGGGCCGTGAGGTCCGCTGGACCCGCCACAGGTGCAGATCCCGGCGGCAGTAACAGCGAAGGGGGGTGAAAATCCCCCCCGCCGGAAGGGCAAGGGTTTCCCGGCAACGGTCGTCGGCCGGGAGTGAGCCGGTCCTAAGGCGGGGCCTAACTGGTACCCGCCGAAAGGGAAAGGGGTTAATATTCCCCTGCCCCGGGGGTAGGTGCGGCAACGCAAGGCCTGCCTCCGACGGATCGGGGTAGGGGGAGCGGGCTACCGCCCGCCCAAACCCTGAAGCCCCCGGAGAACCGTAATGGTGAGAAGGGGGCGAAGGGGCGATGGGCCCTCCGTTAGGAGGGTTCCCCTGATCCCTGGTCCCCATGAAAAGGGGGCAGGCAACGATCCCCCGGGACCGTACCGAGAACCGACACAGGTGCCCCTGGGTGAGAAGCCCAAGGCGTCTGGGGGGTAACCCGGGCTAGGGAACTCGGCAAATTGGCCCCGTAACTTCGGGAGAAGGGGTGCCTACCACGGTGGTAACCCCGCCGTGGTAGGTCGCAGTGACCAGGGGGACCTGACTGTTTAATAAAAACATAGGTCCCCGCTAGCCCGTAAGGGTGTGTACGGGGGCTGAATCCTGGCCACTGGCGGTAGGTGAAACCCGGGTTCAACCGGGCGAAGCCCCGCTGAAGGCCGGGGGTAACTCTGACCCTCTCAAGGTAGCCAAATGCCTTGCCGGGTAAGTTCCGGCGCGCATGAATGGATCAACGAGGTCCCCACTGTCCCAGCCCGGGGCCCCGTGAACGCCCTGAGCCGGTGCACAGTCCGGCAACCCCCGACCCCGAGAGAAGACCCCGTGGAGCTTCACCGCAGCCTGGCGTTGGCTCCCGGGGGTTCATGCGTAGCGTAGGTGGGAGGGGTCGAAGCCGCTCCTCCGGGGGCGGTGGACCCGAAAGTGAAACACCACCCATGGACCCTCGGGAGCCTTACCCCGCAAGGGGGACAGCGTCAGGTGGGCGGTTCGGCTGGGGCGGCACTCCCGCGAAAAGATAACACGGGAGCCCAAAGGTCGGCTCAGGCGGTACAGAACGCCGCCGTAGAGTGCAAGGGCAAAAGCCGGCCTGACGAGGCCCTCCAAAGTACGGGGCCTCGACGCGAAAGCGCGGCCTAGCGAACGCTCGTGCCCCCACACGTGGGGGCCGGGCATGACAGAAAAGTTACCCCGGGGATAACAGGGTCGTCGCGGGTGAGAGCTCACATCGACCCCGCGGTTTGCTACATCGATGTCGGCTCTTCCCACCCTGGGGGTGCAGCTGCCCCCAAGGGTAGGGCTGCCCGCCCGTTAAAGGGGAGCGTGAGCTGGGTTTAGACCGTCGCGAGACAGGTCGGACTCTAAGGGTCGGGGGTGCTGGGGGCCTGAGGGGAAGGCACCCCTAGTACGAGAGGAACAGGGTGCCGGGGCCTCTGGTTTACCGGTTGTCCTGCCGGGCAGCGCCGGGCAGCTACGCCCTGAGGGGTAACCGCTGAAAGCATCTAAGCGGGAACCCCTCCCCGAAAAGAGGCCCCCATGGGGGGCTAACCCCCGGGACCCCTCCCCTAGAACAGGGGGTTGATGGGGTGGGGGTGTAAGCCCCGAGGGCGAAAGCCCGAGGGGTTTAGCCCGCCACTCCCAATCGGGGGAGCCCCTACTGGGAGATCCCTAAGTGGCCGGACGAAAGGTAGCCCTGCTGGCGGAGGCCCTTATCTCCTTTCCTTCACTCCGCTTCTTGCATTGACAATTGTTACTCAATGTCATTTGTTTTGTGAGTCTCGGTATGGTTACCGAAAGTAAGTTGTCACGCTGAAAGAGCTTTCAAGGAGTTCCTTGCAAGTTGGACGGTAAATTAATGACTCAGAAACGAGAATTGATGGAAATTTTCGTACTTGACTTTAGTTTCCGTAGAGAAGCGACGTTCTTAGTTTACTGGAGGTGTCACTGAGAATGCTAGACGATACCTCCTACGCGGCGAACGTGATTTATATAACTGTGCCGTATTACATTAATGTAGATGAGAACCGTATACAGCATAAGGATAGACAAGCGTCTACGCGAGGAGATGGAGAAGTACGACGTGGAGTGGGGTAAGGAGATAGAGGAGTTCATCAGGAAGAGGATAGAAGAACTGAGGAGGGAGGAGGAGCTCAAGAAGATAGACGAGATGCTCAAGGAAGTCCCCCATACCAAGCCCACCGGAACCAAGTTGGTGAGGGAGGATAGGGAGGGTCGTTGACACCTCAGTCCTGGTCAAATACGTGACGAAGGAGGAGGGCTGGGAGAGGGCTAGGGAGCAGATTAGGGGAGCCACTACCCTGGACTTAGCCATTATCGAGGCGACAAACGCGGTCTGGAAGAAGCTTACCCTGACTAAAGAGCTGGACGAGAGGTCCGCGAACATAATAATCGAAGTCCTGACCACCCACCTTCCGAAGGCCGTCGAGGTGAGGAATAGCCTGGACTACCTGAAGAGGGCCTTCGAGATCGCGAAAGAGGAGAGGGTCACGGTCTATGACGCCCTCTTCGTGGCTTTGGCGGAGAGCCTGAACGAGGATCTGGTCACCTGCGACGAGAAGCAGTACGAGGTGGCCCTGAAGTACGTCGGGGCTAGACTGCTGAAGTGAGCTCCACGAGGGAGGCCGACTGTCTAGGACGTTAGCTCAGGTCAGTGAAGTCCCGCCGTTGAGGTGGGCGACTAGGGCCGGTTGCCTTTAACGAGTCAGCCCCCCCCCCCCCATCTAGCCGTTTAGTGGCGAACTCCCTGGAGGGAAACAATTGCTCAACCCGGGTAACAAAGTTTTCGCCTGGTTCCGAGTTTGGAAAAACTTTTAATTGAGAACTGTTACAAGCAGTTTGACCAAAAATGCCGGGAAACATCCCCCTAATCGGAGAGAAGTTCCCTGAGATGGAGGTAGTGACTACCCACGGCAAGCTGAAGCTGCCTGACCACTTCACCAGCCAGGGCAAGTGGTTCATCCTCTTCAGCCACCCCGCCGACTTCACCCCTGTGTGCACCACCGAGTTCTACAGCTTCTCGGTGAACTACCCCGAGTTCGAGAAGATGAACGTTGGACTTATCGGGCTCTCGGTAGACAGCAACATCAGCCACATCGAGTGGGTCCAGTGGATCGAGCAGACGTTGAAGGTCACCGTTCCCTTCCCGATAATCGCTGACCCCATGGGCGAGGTGGCGAAGAAGCTGGGGCTCATCCACGCTGAGAGCAGCACCGCCACCGTGAGGGCTGTGTTCATCGTCGACAACAAGGGTATCATCAGGGCGATCCTGTACTACCCGTTGGAGCTCGGGAGAAACATCAAGGAGATCCTGAGGATGGTGAAGACTTTGCAGGTCATCGACAAGACCGGGACCGTAGCCCCGGCCAACTGGCCCAACAGCGAGCTGATCAAGGACAACCTGATAGTGCCTCCGCCTGGCAACGTAGAGGAGGCGAAGATGAGGCTGAAGATGTACAAGGGCTTCGCCTGGTGGTTCACCTACAAGGAGGCCCCGAAGGAGGAAGTCGAGGAAGCGAAGAAGTACGCCCCGGCTTAGAGGATTGGTACCAACCTTTATTTTCTTTTGTTCCCCAACCCATTTTTGTATCTCAATGAGCCAGCCCAGGTTTAACTTGAGAGAGATCCTCGACCCGAAGGGCTCCGCCTTAATCGTTTGGGACGTCCAGCAGGGCCTGGTTAACTCGGTGTTCAACAGGGAGGAGTTCACTTAGGCCCTCGACGTCGTTATCAACGCGGCCAGGCGCGCCAAAGTGCCGATAATTTACACCAGGATAACGCCTTTCCCCCGGGCTTCGAGCCCTACTCTTACAGGGTCCTTTACGGCAACAGGAGGTGGTCTCCAAGGGACTTACAGCTGGCAGTCAGGCCTGGGAGGAACGAGATCGTGGTGAACAAGAGCACCTGGAGCCTCTTCGTGGGGACCAACGTGGAGATGCTGTTGCGGAACGCTGGGGTTAGGACGGTCGTGTTCACCGGGATAGCTACGGAAATAGGGGTCGAGACCAGCGCCAGGCACGCCTTCGCGTTGGGGTTCATGCCGGTGATAGTGAGGGACGCCGTCTCGTCCTTCGACAGGGAGGCCCACGAGAGGTCGCTGGCTAACATGGCCAAGTTCTTCCCGGTGATCACCTCGGGAGAGCTGGCTAACCACTGGAAGTGACCCTCTTTTTTATCAGGTTAGCCGCGTTGTACCCCTGGACTCCGAGTATTTGCCCTCCCGGGTAAGTGCCAGCGCTGGCCAGGAACACGTTCTCGAGCTCAGTCTCGTACCAGGGCCTCCTCTCGAAGAGGAACTCCGGCGTCATCGGCAGGTGGTTGACCTGAGAGTATGGCAGGAAGTACTCTTCCTCCGCGTCTTCAGCCCTGACCTCCTCGTAGCACTTCACCTTGAGCTTGTACTCCTTCACGAAGCCCTCGAAGTCGCCCATCATTTCGAGGGTGATCCCTCCCCTCGAGGAGTCCGTGAGCCCTGGGAATATCGCTTCCCCGAACTCCGTGTCGAGGATGCTGTGCCTGAACTGGTTGAGCTCCTTCAAGTCCGGGGGTTCGCTCAGGACTGCGTTGTACTTCCTCCATGAGGGCCTCGCCAGCTTCGGGACGCTCTTCCCCAGGATCCTCCAGAAGGTCAGCGGGCTCGTCGCGAACACGAAGTAGTCCCCCTCGAACGCCCTCCCGTCCTTGGTCACCACCCTCACCGCTCTCCCGCCCTTCTCGACCACCTCGACGGCTTCGGAGTCGGTCTCTATCCTGAGCCCCTTCGCTAGCGTTTCGGCTACCGTCCCGTTCCCTCCCTTGACCAGCGACCAGTTTGGGGAGTAGTAGTAAGCCACGACGAAGGCGGGGGAGGACTCCATTCCTGGATAAACGTAGAACCGCCTCAGCTCCTTCGGCACGTACTCCTGCAGTAGCTTCGCCGCGGTCTTGTCGACGAAGTCCTCCAAGCCGTACTTGGCCAACTCCTCCCTGAACTCGCCCAGCGTTGGCCTCTTGTCCACCAGCGCGAACTTCGAGTAGAAGACCTCCCTCACCTTCATTATTTTCTCGTCGAGCAGTGCCAGATTCTCGTATCCCATTTCCTTCAGCTTCTTCCTCCTGTAATGGTCGTTAACGAAGAACGGGATGGTCTTTCCTTCGACCGAGAGAACCTGGAAGGGGTCGAACCTGACCAGGGGGAACCTATACTTGTCGACCAACTCCTTAGGCATTAGGCCGAGGACGTACGAAGTCCGGCTCACTTTGGCCCCACAGATCTCAGTAGTTTCGGTAAGTCCCCCAATCTTCCCTCTGGCCTCGAGTACAATAACGTCGAAGCCCGAGTCCTTCAACTCCCTGGCGGCTATGAGGCCGTTGTGGCCGGAGCCGATAATTACCGCTCTGGGCATGGGACTAGATGAGGTACCACGTTCCTAAAGCTATTGCCCCGAGCCTCCCCTCAGCGTCGAAGACCTTGGCCTCAACCGTCACCAGAGTCCTCCCCTTCCTGACCACTTGTGCCTGAACCCTGAAAGGTCCTTCCCTGAGGGGCTCCAGGAAGTTGACCTTGAGCTCCGCCGTCACCTGGTCGTCCTTGTCATTCACCGTTAGCACAGCGATTCCCCCAGTGTAGTCGATCGCAGCGCAGATCATTCCCCCGTTGATTATACCGCCCGGCCTGGTGAGCGCAATCTTATAGGGGAACTCGGTTGCAGCGAAGCCCTCCCTTAGCTCGACCACCTTAAGGCCTAAGTGGGAGGCTATTGGGTCGTTGGAAAGGATAGAGTTAACTAGGCTCAAGTCGCCCATTATCTCCCTGAAGGCCTTCGCCCTGGACTTCCCGCCCTCGTTCAGTCCAACTCACCTCGGCGACTCGAGTACCTTAGGCCCCTGCCCTACCCTCGAGACTACGACCTCACGTATGCCTACCTCCTTCATTATCTCCTTGACCTCGTCTAAGTGTTTCTCAGTAGTGAAGACGTGCGGGTTAGGCCCCGCATCGAAGGTGTAGCCCGCTATCCCGCTGTCCTGAACCCTCTCCATGAGGGCCAAGGAGACGTCGTTCAGGTAAAAGGTCGAGGGCCAAGAGTCGAGGATCACCGCGTGCATGCTGTTGCTGTGCCTCATAGTCCAGTAGTAGAACTCCTGTTCGTCCCTCCTCTTCACCGCGTCGATGACCTTTGGCAAAGTCTCCTCCACGAACTTCAGCCTGCACTCCGTTAGGGAGGAGCTGGAGACCCTCATCATCCCTTTCCTGGAGGACACCTTCTTCTTCTCCTTGCCTACAAGGCCTATGACGTCAACTAGCTCGGGCCAGTGGGTCTCCGGGAAGACCTGGTAGCACACGCTGTCCTCGCCGTCCTCCCTGACCCCCTTTTCCCAGAGCACGAAGCCGCCGGCAGTGCTCCTGCACGCGCTCCCGCTCCCTATCCTGGCAATCTTCGAGAGCTCCCTCTGGGGCAAGTCAAGCCCTAGGGCCTCGTTCAGGGCGAAGACCAGTGCAGCTATTCCCGCGGCGGAGGAGGCCAAACCCGCGGACTTCGGGAAGTTGCTCACCGACTTTATCGTGGCGTGGAAGTCTCCGTAGAGCCTCCTGAAGGCTTTCAGTACTCTACCCGCGTACTCCTCGAACTCCTCCCCCGTTACGGGCTCGTTGTTAATGTAGAGCTCGTCCTTCCCCGGGCCGTCCTCGACGGTCACCTCAGTCACGACCTTCAGGGCGTCCAGGGTTACCGAGAAGCTGCTGTTCAAGGGCAAGTTCAGGCTGGCCTCTCTCTTGCCCCAGTACTTCACTATCGCGATGTTGGACGGGGCCTCAACCTTGGCCTTCCTCAACCCTGAGCCCTCCGTCTTCCTTCAGCCTGATCGCTTTAACTCCTTCCCTCTCCCAGGCCTCGATAATCGGCTCTACGTCCTTGGCTATGGCGAAGACGCTCTCCAGCCCGGCCCCGGGGGATAGAGCGATGATCGCGCCCTTAGCGTAGGCGAGGGCCTCTAACCTCTTCGTTCGCTCGTTCTCGATTTCCACCCCGACTAGGGTCTTGGCCAACGCGTTCAGCAGATCCCTGGCTATCCTGACGTGTTGGGCCGCGGCGTAGAGCCTACCCGACCTGAGGTACTTCACGGCCCACTCGTTCTCCTCGTTGATCCTGGCCATCATTTCCTTGAACTTCTGGCTCTGCGAGACCTCGACGAACTTCCTCACGAGGCCTACGGTTTCGGCGCTCTCCCCCAGGAAGGCTAAGACCATCCCGTAGTTCCCTATCCTCAAGGGCTCGCAGTAGCAGTCCATCTTCTCGAGCGAGCTGAACCTCCTGTAGACTATTGAGCCGAAGACCGCTGAAGCAATGTCGAACCCGCTCCCGATCCCCCTCTGCCTGACGTAGTTGGCCTTCTGGGCGAGCCTGTGCACCTCGTTCAGGTCGATTCCCCCCTTTATCTTATGGTAAAGGCAGGCCGTCAACGCCACGGTGGCGGCGGAGCTGCTCCCTAGCCCCGTCTTCTTTCTGGCGACCGAGAAGTCGGGGTCGTTGGTCAGTTTCACCCTGAACTTGCCGAAGTCGCCGAACTCTTCCCGCATAACGCCGAGGACGCTCTCGATGAGCTCGTTCCCCTTACCCTTGAAGGTGCCGTAGGAGGTCTCGAAGACCCACTCGTCGTTCTCCTCCGCGGAACATCTCACCCTCCTGTCTATCGCGATCACGTGCCCTATGCCGCCGAAGACAACCGAGTAGCTCCCTATCCAGAGCACCTTGCCCGGGGCTGAAATCATTATAGGCTTCCCCGGTGATTCGGCCTAATGGTAAATGAGCTCTGCGACAAGAGGGTCTTCCCGATTGGCTACGGCACTTGGGGGATTGGCGGAGGCTACTGGAGGAGGGACGAAAGCAAGGACATGGAGTGGGTCGAGGCGATCAGGTACGCCCTAAGCAGGGGGATCAATGTAATTGACACGGCTGAGATGTACGGCGACGGTCACGCCGAGGAGCTGGTCGGGAGGGCGATCAAGGAGTTCGACAGGGAGAAGCTGGTCATTATAACCAAGGTCTGGCCTAACCACTTGGAGCCTTCGAAGTTAAAGGCAGCCGCAAATGCGAGCCTCAAGAGGCTCGGCCTTAAGTACGTGGACCTGCTCCTCATCCACTGGCCTAACCCCTCGATCCCGCTCAAGGAAACAATCAGGGCGATGGAGGAGTTGGTCGACCAAGGTTCGGTATACTGCATCGGGGTGAGCAACTTCGAGGGGGAACTCTTCGAAGAGGCCATATACTCCACGTCCAAGTACGAAATCGAGGCCAACGAGGTCCTTTACAACGTTCTCGAAAGGAGGGCCGAGCAGACGGTCTTGCCAATAGCGGAGAAGAACAAGGTGAAGGTAATAGCTTACTCCCCTCTAGCCCAGGGGAGGATCTACAGTGACGAGAGGGTTCAAAGCCTAGCCAAGAGGTTGGGCGTAACGCCGACCAACCTGGCCTTAGCTTACTTGGTTCCTAGGGCCCTGCCCATCCCGAAGGCCGAGAAGAAGGAGCACATAGATGACATAATATCCTCGGTCAACACAGTGCTCCCCGAATGGGCGATGAAGGAGGTGAGGTCATGGAGGTAATGGACAAAGTCACCAGGACGGTGCTCGAGTTCGTGGCCGCTAAGGGCCCTGAGGGCGTCGAGATCGAAGAGCTGTACAGGGGCCTTTCCCTGTTAATCGACAAGGACTCGATATCTAGGGCCTTGACTTACCTGATGTCCAGGGGCTATCTCAACGTCCTGAAGGACGACGGTGCGGTCAAGCTGATAGCGGGGAGGAACGTCAGGGTCTCGCTCTTGGCCCTGGAGACCCAGAAGGCGAAGCTCGCGGCCTACCTCAAGAGGTTGGCGTCGAGGAAGAACGAGTTGGCCGCTTTAAGCCCGGAAAAGAAGGCGGAAGAGGAGCGCAGGATAAGCCTGGAGATCATGGCCTTAATCGGGCAGTCCCTGGCAGTCCTCATGAGGTCGACGCCGGAGCTGACAGTCCCCGAGTATTTAGAGGCCGTGGAGAAGCTCTGGAGCCCGCTCCTCTCGAACCTAAAGGTCGAGATAGTCCCAGACGAGGAGATAGCGAACGAGGTAGTCTCCCTGGCGAAGAGACTTTTAGGCGAGAAGGAAGGGAGGGTGATGGAAATGCTTCTGAAGGCGAAAGGGGCAACCTCAGGGAAAGCCCAAGGGTCTGAAGGCAATCCTTAAATAGTCATTACGGATACGGTATATCAGAGGCCTCACGTAACGACGTGGGGAACCGGGATGAGGACGAAGAGGGACAGGATGGACATTATGAGGGAGATATTGGAGAACGTAAACAAGGGCAGGAACACTAAGTCTGCGTTAATGAAGTACGTCGGTCTGTCGACTGTCACGCTCACTGTGTACCTGAACTACCTCAGGGAAAGAGGCCTCATAAGGGACGAAGAGAAGGGCTACGTCCTTACGGAGAAGGGGAAGAAAGTGCTTGACCTCCTCAAGGAGGCTTCGTCTCTCGAGTCGAGGTTGATATTTATAATGGGAGAACTCGCAAAGGAACTAGAGGAAACGTGAACTATTATACAAATATGGATACAATAGAGGTTTTCAAGGCCGTCTTCATCGTTTACTCAGTTCTCCTGAGCATCTCCACCGGCTGGTTCGTCTGGTTCAACTCGTTCAAATCGAAGAGGCTCGAGGAAAAGGTGAAGAGAGGGAACAACCTCTTCGACCTAGCGATATTCACGACCCTTTTGCGGATTGTAGGCAACGAGGATTATACGAGAGCTCTGGAGGAAATGACGGTCGCCGCAAAGCTCGGGATTTTTGACGTTGCTGGAGCTACTAAGGCCAGCTCAAAGGCCGTAAGCAAGATTTCAAAAGAGGTCAAAGTCCTCTTCAAGCTCTTTGTATTAAAGAGATCACTCAACCGAAACTGGAGACTCCTGAAAAGGAGAGCCTATAAAGGCATGGTGATTTCTGCTTCCGCTCTCGGCCTAGTCCTATCTGGTTTCCTTCTCACAGTCGTCCTCTCGGCCAGCAATCCTTTCCCCTACCTGGTCGCCGGTTTCGCGATCTCTTTAGGCGGAATCGGCTTATTTGAACTGGTCCTCAGCTACATCGAATACAATAGGGTTCAGCGTATAGTGATGGATGTCGTGTCCGAGGTTTATTCCGCGTATGTCGGTTCCGTAGTCAAGCGTAGATAAAATCGAGGGACAAAAGCGAGAATCATTTGGGTTGCGGTCGAAGTAGCTGGCTCTTCGACGCCTGAGTTCATGCAGAGTCATCACCGAAACGAATTTTATCGGCCATGTTCTTCTGACTAAATCGCGGTACTACATGTCGATGGCCGACCCGTTAGAAAAGCTGTTAACAGAGGATAACCTGAACAGGCTCGGTAAGCTCATAGACGCGTTGCCCGCTGTAGAGAAGCTGGTCAACGTCGTCATCGACCTCGACAAGTCCGGGAAGTTAGACAACCTTGTCAACCTGATGCAGCAAGGCCTCGACCTTTTGGACGCGGTGCAAAGGGCTCAGCTAGTCGACGTCCTGATCGAGTTCTCGATGGATCAGATAACCAAAGTCCAGGCGATTTGGCCCGTATTGGAAAAGCTCACCAGCGACAGGGCGCTTAACCTGATCCAGCAGCTCGACATAGACTCGCTACTCACCGCCACAGAGAAGATGCTTCCCTTGCTGAACAAGCTCACCAGCGACAAGACTTTGAAGTTGTTGGAAAGCATGGACATCGACTCGATGATCAACGCGATGAACGCCATGACTCCGATGCTCAAGAAGCTGACCAGTCCAGAGGCGGTTTCGCTCCTCTCCTCTATAGACGTCGACAGTATGTTGAAGCTCATGAACAAGATGTTGGAACTGCAGAAGACGGGGGCCCTCGACAAGATGCTGGAGCTCATGAACGTTATGGCCGACCCCAACTTCCTCGACGCGGTGAAACTCGTGATGGACAAGATGTCTAAAGCCTTAAAGATGTGGGTTCAGGACTTGCCCAAGGTCAAGCCTGTAGGGCCTTTCGGTTTGATGGGTGAGGTCAGCAAGAAGGACACGCAGTACGCCCTCGGCGCCATGCTCAAGCTTGCCGAGGATCTCGGCAAAGTGATAAGGGAGGGTTGAAGTTGAACGCCGAGGACGAGCTCATCCTGAAGATCCTCAAGGAGTACAAGAACATAGCCACGGTAGGATTCTCGAAGGACCCGAGCAAGCCGGCCCACGCTGTTCCCAAGTTCCTCATCCTCAAGGGGTACAACGTGATCCCCGTAAACCCCACGGTAGACTCGATTTTGGGAAGGAAGTCTTACAAGTCTTTGTTGGAGATCCCGGACAGGGTTGAGGTCGTTCAGATATTCAGGCCCTCCAAGGACGTCCCGCCGATCGTAGACGAGGCCATTAAGAGGGCGAGGGAGAGGGGCGACGTTAAGGTCGTATGGATGCAGGAGGGCATAAGGAACGACGAGGCGGCCAGGAAGGCACAGGAGAACGGCCTGATAGTAATCCAGGACAAATGCATGTACAGAGAGTACATGAGGTTAATCGAGAAGGCGAAGGAAATTCCTCCAGTTACCTCTTTGAATCTTTAAAAAACTTTTAATTTTTTAAATGAGAACTTTATGCAGTGGAGCTGTCCGAGACGTTAATTGAGGCTCTAACATGTTGCTTCAAGCTTACCGAGACGGACATCCAAGTCCTTAAGGCGCTTATTGCGAAGGGGAAGGCCTCCAGCGAGGAGTTGGCCGAAGTGCTGAAGGTCAGCAAGACAACTGTAAACAACTCCATGAAAAAGCTCATGGAGAGCAACTTGGTTCTGAGGGAGAAGGACCAGCAGAAGAAGATGGGAAGGCCCAGGTACAACTTCTACGTAAACCCCGAGATAGAAAAAGTGATTAAAGAGAAGTTGGAGCACTGCTCAAAGAAGTTCTCTAGCCTTACTCAGTGAGTCCACTTCGGCCAGTTCCTCCTCAGGCAAGTCCCAGGAAATCTCGCATCCCTTCCTGTAACCCGCTAACCTTAGGACTTTCTCCGAAACGAACGGTCTCCCCTGATAGATAACGTAACCGAAGGGGAGGATTACAACCTCCTTTGACCTCATGAACTCGCACTCTATCCTCAATCCCCTGGCTATCCTTATTTCGCTGAGCCTTTTCCCTCCTATTATTAGCTTAGTGGCCAGAACCGCGTTGTCGATGGGTAACTGTAGCTCGCCCAGGTTCCTCGCTTTCGCCTGGGGGAACTTCGAGGTCAACAGCTCCCAAGTCCTACCCTTGGGCGGGTGGTCTCCCAGGATCCCTCCTACTATCACGGCTTCGATCCCGTCGAAGTCCTCCGGCTTTAGCTCTTCTGGGGCCTTAGGGTCGAGGATTATGACGTTCTTAGGGTCGAAGACCTCGAAGAACCTTTTCTCTGTGGAAGGGAGACCGTCGATCTTCGCGTTAGTTATTAGTAGCAGGTCGCCGGCCACCTCGTATGAGTGCTCGTACTCGTAAAGCACCCACTTGCCCAGAGGTTCTAGGTTCTCTATCACTATTTTCATAGCTCAAAACGCGACTCGAGTTTCGAACTAAAATATCTCGGGATATTCCTTCTTCAGCTCGTTGAGGCTCACGTGCCAGAAGCTCTTACGTCTCGGGTTGTAGAGCTGAACCCAGAGGTCGCTTTCAGACCTAACGGTCTTGAGGACGTAGATCATGTCCCTGTCCTCGTAACTACCCAAGTAGGGCATCACCGGCTTCTTGTATATGAGCCTCAGGGGGTTTTCCAGGTCCTTTATTCTGAAGGTCGGCAGTTCCTCGACCCCTCTCACGACGTTCAGCTTCACTTTTCCGAGCCGGGAGTGGCACAGCGTGGAGAGACCGCACTCCAACCTCAACTTCACGTAGTCGTTCTCGAGGTCTTTTATGGACGTGACGACATTTTCCCCGCACTTCATCTTAACGGAATTCCCCACGATCCTGATAATCGCTGGGCCCAGCCTCGCCCTGACGCTGTTTGGCCCGGTCGACTCGATTGAATACGTGAAGCAGTCGAGCCAGGAAAGCTTTAGGGCCAATTCCAGGACTTTCCAGACGTCTGTCAACCCTTTTTACCCTCTTGCTTCGATTTCATGCAGTCCTGAGCTTCCTTGAGGATGGGCTGGACTTCCTTCTCTTGGCTGACGTGGTACACTATGATGCCCTTCTTGAGCTCTGCAATCGCCCTCGCGATGGCCGAAACCCTGGACAGCTCATAGACCTCTCCGTCGTAAATGTAAACCGCCTCCGTTTTAGTCTCCTTGTACGGAGCGTCCCTGAACTCGTGAAGGATGACTAAGCCCTCCGTACTGGCAGTCAACTGGTTTAACTCGTTCCTCAAGCTGCTCACACACTCTTCGTCCAAGTCGGTCTTGAGCCTCCTCCACCCCCTCCTGTAGATCACGCCGTCGGCGAACTTCTCCAAGCCCTTTATCAACGACAGGACTTCGAAGTCGACGTAGTTTAGGTAGTCCTTGACTTCCGGAATCGGCTCAAGACTCCCCTCGCGGAAGAGTTTGGCCAGTCCGAACGCTAGGACAGCGTTGTACATGCCGACGACGTCGTGGAAGTAGACGTTCTGGTACATGTACATCCTGGCCAGCAGGAAGTGCTCGACAATTGGCACGGCCTTCCTCATGACAGCAAGCCTGCCGTCGACGTAAGTCAGGAACCGCTTCAGCCTCTCTATGTCGTAGATCCCGTACTCGACCCCCGCGTGGTAGCTATCCCTCAGGAGGTAGTCCCCCCTGTCTGCGTCGATGAAGTTGCTGATCACTAACGTTGCCAGCCTCTCCTCGTCGTTCCTAGGGCCCTCCATCAGAACCCTTTTGGCGAACCCTACCGGGTCTGAGACGAACCCTCGGTATGCCCTTTCTAGAGCGTCCGAGAGCACCTCCTCGATCAACCGGATCCCGAGGTCGACGTGAGTCTTCCTCCCTCTATAACCGCTTATTTCACCGTAGATGGTCTTGTATGCTTCGAGGCCGTTCTCCCACGTGTGGGAGAAGGGCAGGTGACCCACGTCGTGAAGGAGGGCAACTACAGAGACGAGAGAGACGTAGTCGTCGGTGATGAAGTCTAACCTAGAGTTCCTGGCGATATACCTCAGGAACTCCGAGGCCAAGTACATCGATCCGACGCTGTGCTCGAACCTCGAGTGGGTCATTCCCGGGTAAACGAGGTAAGCGAGCCCTGTCTGCGTTATGTGCCTCAGCCTCTGGAAATAGGGGTTAGAGATCACGCTTAGCGCTCTGTCGTCGACTTCAAGGTAGCCGTGGACGGGATCCCTGATCAGCTTCACGGCTTATAGTTGGCCAACGCCTCAAATATTGCTTCGGCCGTCCTCCTCACGTTATCCTCTAGCTTCTCCTTGCTTATCCACTGCTTGCTGACCAAGCTGTCGCTGATCACTACGGTCGCCGCTGTCTTCAAACCCCTCAGCCTGCCGACAAGGAATAGAGTCGCGGCCTCCATTTCCACCGCTATATTCCCTCTCGCTGACCACTTCTGAGCGAAGTGCTCGTCCTCGGCGTAAAAGGCGTCGCTGGAGAACACGTTCCCTAGGAAGAACTTCACGCCTTTAGACTGCATGGCCTTCACGATCTCCGTAGTCAGCGCGAAGTCTGGAGTGGCGGCCGGGCACGTAATTTCCCCGAAATACTGGGAGACCAACCCTCCTGGGTTATATGAGGCCCCCGTGACGACCAGGGCGTCGCCCAAGGACAGCTCTGGGACGAGGGCTCCAGCTGTCCCCAACCTGACGAAGACCTTACCGCCTAGCATCGCTAGCTCCTCGAGGACGATAGCCATTGACGGCCCTCCTATTCCGTGGGTTGCGACCGACATTCTCACGCCGTTGTAGTAACCCGTGTACACTAGGAAGCCCCTGTTCTCGTTTACGAGAACAGCGTCCTTCAAAAACTGAGCCAGGAGTTTCACCCTTCCCGGGTCGCCGGCGACTACGACCCTCTCAGCCACATCTCCCTTCTTGGCGAGTATGTGAACCGGTTGCACGGGTCAGCAACGGCACCCCTGGTTATATCATTAACTTCTTTTCAGCCGGTGTTCATCATCCCCCATAGCTCACTTAACGCTCGTCAATTTCTCGAGGAAAGGGAAAATTTAACGTTGTTTAAATGTGAGAAAGGTCACTTTAAATAGTACGTCGCTATGCTTATATCAATCATGAAAGAGAGAATCGTTGAGGCCCGCAGGATCGTGGGCAAGAAGACAGTGAACGGCAAGGTCTACGAGTACGATTATTACACTTTGCCTCTAAACCTTTACATCCCTAAGTCGGTCATCGAGAGGTACGGTACCAGGTTCGTTGTTAGGTTCGATGAGGTCTCCGGGACGATAACTATTCTGCCACAGAGCGAGGAGAAGAGCTAATCTAACTCTTAAAGAACAATAAATTATCTTAATTAATTCATGTTCATAGAAATCGTAGGAAGTTTCAGGCGGTTAACTGACGTTCGGGAGCGAAGTAATCCTCTACGTTCCTCAACATTTAAGCTTTCATTCGGAAGCGTATAAACGGATCAGGGTAATCCATCATTTAAACGCTTCAACACAGAGTTATTCCGAAATGAAAAGAGTTGTAATTGTAGGCGGAGGTATAGCGGGCCTAGGAGTCGCGAACACTTTGGCGGAGAAGCTGAAGGGAGCCGAAATAACCGTGATCAACAAGGAAGCGTTCTACTTCGCCGGCCCCTCGAGGCCGTTGCTCCTGACGAACGAGCAGCAGTACGAGAGGATAATCAGGGGGTACGAGGAGCTGGGCAAGAAGGGCATAAAGGTCACTATCGGCAACGTGACTAAGATAGACCCAGATAACAGGCAGGTGGTCGTATCGGAGAGCTCCATGTCCGCTCCGAAGACGCTGAACTATGACTATCTTGTCGTAGCCCCGGGCATAGTATTCGACGGTTCCAAGATAAACGGCTACGACCAGTACTGGCACAAGAACGCGACGGTTTACGACCCCGGGAGGATCAACGTACTGAAGAAGAGGTTGTGGACTGAGAACTCCGGGACCGTAGTCGTTTATGCCCCCAAAGCTCCCTACAGGTGTGCCCCAGCACCTACCGAGACAGCAATGCTCGCCCACACGATACTGAAGCACAGAGGGATCAGGGAGAAGTTCAGGATAATCCACGTAGACGCCAACGACAAGACCCAGCCCCCGGCCATAGCTGACGTGGTGTCCCAGACCTATCAGCAGGCAGGGATCGAGCTCATAACTAACTCCGAGATAGTCGAGGTAAACGACAAGGAAGTGGTCACCAACAAGGGAGAGAGGATACCTTACACTATCCTGGCCATGTTAGAGCCTAATAGGGCCCCGAAGTTCGTCGAGGAGGCGGGCCTCGGCTCGCCGTTCGTCGAGGTCAGGTCGCCGCAGGACTTGAGGCACCCCAAGTACGACGACGTTTTAGCTGCGGGAGACGCGGCCAAGCTGCCCTTCCCCAAGAACCAGGAGATAGCATTCGAGAGCTCCCAGTTCGCGGCCAACAAGATCCTCGAAATGGAGGGCATAAGCGACAGGGTACCAGTCCAGTACGCCTTCGTGGGCTGGGCCTATATGGGCAACCTCGAGGGCAAGCTGGAGACGCTGAGCCTGCAGTTCCAGCTGGACTTCACGAAGCAACCCCCAGCGGTGAGCAAGGATCCGAAGCTAAACAAGGACTACACCTTACAGAAGGATCGCTGGGAGCAGGCTTACCTGGAGAAGTTGTTCGGCTACAAGATCTAACCGTATTTTTGCATAATTTCCTCCAAGTAACAAGAGGGGTCTTTTTCCCAGAAGTCGCCGGTTAATGCGTAAGCCCTCGCCCTGAGCCCGCCGTTACAGACCTCGAAGAACGGGCACGACGAGCACTTCACGTACTTCTTCCTCTCCCTCAGCTTCTGAACCAGGGGGTGAGGTCTGTCCCATGGCTCCTTCAAGTTCTCTATCGTGCCGATAGGTATGGGCGTGAACTGGTCTGGGTAAATTACACCCTCAGGCGAGACGTCAGCTATCCTCTCGCCGCTCTTGTTCCCTCCGTTCCTCTTCAGCAACTCGTAAACGCTCGGGCTCTTGGTGATCTTGTAGACCAGGATTCCGTCAACTGGATTGTCAGCTGTCAATATCTCGAAGTCGGTGTTCTTAGCGTACTCCACGATCTTTTCGACGGTCTTCATCCTCTCCGAGTTCGGTATGTCCAAACCCACGTCAGCCCTTCCTGCGTAAGCCAGGTGGTAGAAGCAGATCCTGTCTATGTCGTTCTCCTCCATGATTTTGAAGACGTCGTCGACCTTATCGTAGTTCAGCCTCGTTAAAGTCATCCTCAGTCCAGTCTTGAGGCCGAACTTCTTAGCTACCTTAATTCCTTCCAAGGCCCTCTCGAAAGCGCCTTCAACGCCCCTCACCTTGTCGTGAATCTCTTTCGGCCCGTCGAGGCTGACGCCGACGTAGTCGATATAGTCCTTCAGCTCCCTCATCCTCTCCTCGGTAATCATAGTGCCGTTGGTGGAGAGCTCCACCCTTATCCCGTAATCGTGGGCCTCCTTCGCTATCAGGTGCAAGTCCCTCCTCATGAGAGGCTCGCCGCCCGAAAGGAGGATGTGCTTCACGCCCATCTCTGCAGCTTGCTTCACCGCTTTAAGCCAGGTCTCGAGCGGCAGATCCTGGTACTTGGCGGTTCCTGAGTTTGAGTAGCAGTGGACGCACCTGAGGTTGCAGTTCCTAGTCACGTTGAAGACCAGGACGAAGGGGTAAGGACTAGTCCTACCCGAGTACCTCACGTGGTCTCCAGACTCGCTTTTCCCCCTCACGAGCCTGGATATGCTGATCATCTCGGGGTCACCAGGGGGTCTTTACCTCACCGTGATATGGGATCAGGAACTTATAAGGGAGAGACATTAGCCTGTTGAAGGACGCCACGGCTCTCTCGTAGTCCTTGGAGAAGAGCCTGAGCGGGGGAGTGTAAACCCCCTTTATCCCCCTCACCGCGTCTCCCACTATGAGGGTCTCGCCGTCGTAAAGGGCTATGTGGCCGTCCGTGTGCCCGGGGACGTGGATCACCTTGAAGCCCGCGAGCTCCTCCCCTCCCCTCAGCCTAACGACTTCCCTCGGCTCCTCGTAAATAATAGAGTTTATCCTGTCCATAGTCCGCTTAACCACTTCCAGCGGCACGTTGAGCTCCTTCGCTACAACTTCGTAAGGCACGTCGAACTTTCTGGCTCTCAGCACCTCGAGCTCGTGGGCGTAGACCTTAGCCTTCGCTTCCCTCCTTATCCTCTCAGCGTTCCCCGCGTGATCCTGGTGCCAATGCGTGACGACCACGTCGGATATGTCCTCTATCCTGAAACCCCAAGCCCTTAGTTTAGCTTCCAGCTGATCGAAGAGCTCTGGTAACCCTGTGTCGACCAGCATTAGGCCCCCGCTCGGGCCCCGCTCAATAACTACCACGTTTTGGTTCAGGAAGCCCCCGAAGAAGTCTGGCTCGATTAACTCAGCTATCCTAACCCGGCTAGTGAGCCGCACCATCCGCCACGAACCTCGGTATAAGCTCTATGGGCGCCCTTATTTTCGGCAGCTTCACCTCGCTCAGCGGCTTGCCGTCGACAGTTATGACCTTCTCGGCTACTACGTCGCAGTACCTGCATTCAGAACAAGGCCTCGTGTCGCAGTCGTTCGTCTTGAAGAACTCGAGCCACTTGGCCGGGAACTTCGTGTTGTCCACGTAGACCTTTGTGAGGATTTGGTACTCCTGTCCCGCCCCTATCTTCGCTAGGGCGTAAGGGGTCGCCCTACCCTGCGGGTAGCTGACTATGTCTAGCAGGTTACCCTCGTACTTCCTCTCGCTGTAGGCCTTTATGGCCCTGACTATCCACTCTGTCCTCTTGTTCCTGCTCGCTATCTTGAACCTGTCTATCCCTATCTCCTCGTAGTAGTGCAGGTCTTCCGGCCTTATCCACCTCATCCTTATCAGGTTGGCGAAGTCGTTCCTGACGTCCGTGGCGCAGAACAACAAGGGGTACTCGAACCACACCCCCTTCGGTGCTGTCTCCCTAGAGAGCTCTCCCGTCTCGACGTCGTGGTGCCTCCTGTAAGCGCAGCCCCATAAGCAGGAGTTGTTGGTTATTACCTCAACGTCGACGTTTCTCTTCTTAGCCAGGGACACGATGGACTTGAGCAGGTCGAACTTCCTGTTGTCGTCCTCGTGGAGGATGATCGTGTCGGCACCGAGGTCAATGTAGTTCTCCACTTCCCTTATGTTGCTTATCCTGGCGAAGGAGGAGATGGAGACCTCTAGGCTCGGGTACTCCTTCTTTACGTACTCCAAAAGCAGGGGGGTCGCGACTATGACCCCGTCTATCCCGAAGTTCACCAGCTTGTCCAGCTCTGCCTTAAGCCTATTCCAGAACGTCTCAGAGTACTCCTGACCGCCGTAAGAGGGGGAGTTCATAGTGTAGAGGAACTTTATCCCCTTGGAGTGGGCGTAGGAGACGTGCTCCTTGAACTTCTCGTCGTTCACGTCAGGCACGACGAAGGACACCCTGCCGTGCCCGGTGAGCGTGACCCTGTAAGAACCGTACAGGTACTTCACGGGGTACTTCGAGGCCTCCTCGATTAGCCTGTCGTCGAAGTTCGTCCCGACTACTAGCCTCATCCCGATATGCTCGTTTTGTTCCCTAAATAAATACCAGATTAAAGTATTTGAAAGCCGGGAGGGCCAGAAGCTGTAAGAACTTTTAACTTCCGAGTGAAAGGCAATATTGCCGCGGTAGCTCAGCCTGGCCAGAGCGCTGCCCTGGTAAGGCAGAGGTCCCGGGTTCAAATCCCGGCCGCGGCTTGTGGGGGACTCCCCCACACCCCCGCTTCCATCTTTAAGCTTTAGGTAAGTCTGAACGACGTCAATTAAGGGGCCAACGTAGCGCTCCCTTACGTCACCGTTCGAACGCTCCAAGACGTAGACGTAATACCGCCCTTTCCTTTCCCTTATTATCACGTCGCCGTATTTATAACGCGTCTTTTCCCGCGTCATTTCACGCCTCCGAGCGACGGTTGCTAATTAGCGTTTAAACCCCTTAACAACACGTCAACTTTCGCTGTCGATTTACGTGGGGTAAGGGAGGACGAAAAACCTCGGTCATGCGAGAAATTCGATAACGACGCGTGGAACTTCGCGCGAACTTGAGATCCCTTGGCTGCCGACGACGTAGCTCCAGGTAATGTGAAGGTTCTGGGTTCAAATCCCGCCCGCAACTCGGGGGCTTGTCCCCCGTCTGACATTTTGTGCTCATCGCCTTTCACGGCCTTTTATACTCCGCCGAGGCCAGCTCGAAGGTCTCGTGTACTTGAGGGACGGCGTTATTTACGGTACACTTCTTAGCGGTCTCTTGACCTAGAGCCCCGACCTTCTCGTCCTTCAGGGCGAGCCTCAACTTCTCCGCCAATTCTTCAACGTTGCCAGACTTGAACGTGTAGCCGTTGCCGCCCTCGATTATTAACTCGCTAACTCCCGCGCCCGAGCTTACCACTGCCGGCTTCCCATAGAGCCAGCCCTCGCACACGACTAGCCCGAACCCCTCTATCCTTGACGGCAACAGAACCACGTTAGACCTCTGGTATAGCGCCTGAAGATCCTCGTCAGGCACGTAGCCCGTGAATACGACCTTGTCCTCTACGCCCAACTGCTTAGCTAATCCCTTGAGCTTGATGGCCCACTGACTCCCCTTGTCGTGGCCCAACGTCTTGCTCGTGAAACTGCCGTCGCCCGCGAGGACTAGCTTGGCGTCAACGTTCTTGATGGCCTCTATGGCCAAGTCCTGGCTCTTCATAGGATCCATCCTCCCGACCACGAGGACGACTTTATCGTCCTCCTTTATCCCGTACTTCTCGGCCACTTCCCTCACTTTGCTCTCGTCAAACTTCTTGTAGCTTGAGGGATCAATGAACGGGTAGATCTGTTTCACCTTCACCTTAGCCCCCACCCTTACCAGCCCCTCCAAGTCCCTCTTAGTACTCATAATTACCACGTCGAACTCTTCGAACGACTTTACGAGGAAGTCCCTCAGCTTCCTGCTCAAGTTCTCGGGCACGAACGGGATGTGGTACCAGAGCACCGCAGGGGCTGAAGGACCGATCACTCCTCCCACGAGCAGTTGCTGGAAGTCGTTGATGAAGTACACGTCGGTGTCCTTGTAGAACTCCAGGAGCTTCTGGGCGGAGAGCCAGTTATAGTACGCGTAAGCTATGTAGTCCTCCCCCACCAGCTCGTATTTGCCGAGCCCGTGGCTCTCGTTGTAAAGGCCTTCCTTGAACCTCGTGTACCTAGCCAACACCTCAGGCTCTAGGTCGACGAAGTGCACCTCGACGCCCTTGATCTTGACAGAAGGGGGATAGCCGGGGCCCAGGGAGACCCACCTCGCCTTCTTGAAGGTGTTAGCTTCGATTAGCGAAAGCATCATCCTGGCGACCCCGCCCACCGAGACGTGATAGTCCTCGGGGTTCAGGGCTTCCAGGTCAATCGGTAAATCGAGGTAGCCGTACTTCTCGAGCATGTCCCTGTAGGTGATCGCGAACCTCACAGGAGGGGTTTGAGTGTTTATCGATACGCTGAACATCACTACTATTAGACGAGGGACGCTTTATGTTTTCCTAGCCCTAACGTTTTTAGACTTTAAAGAGAGAAGCACTCTGAGTAAGGGGCCTTTGGTCAGGTACTACAAGTTCCTGTCCAACGGGATAACTTCCGCCCTAGTGATGGACGGTAGCGTTGACTGGTTCCCAGTTCCGAGATTTGATTCGCCTTCTGTCTTCACGAGGATATTGGACGAGGAAAGGGGAGGCTTCTTCAGGATAGTGCCCAACGACGAGTTCGAGGTCAAGGAAGAGGCCTACCTTGAGGACTCGCTAGCTTTGAGGACGGTCTTCGAGACCCCGAAAGGTAAGGCAGAAATAGTCGACTTCTTGCCCCTCTCGCTTCCCGCCATAATAAGGATCTACGAAAGTCAAGTCGAACTCAGGATGACCATTTCGCCCTACTTCGAGTACGGATTAGTGACTCCTGCGGTAAGGAGGGTTAAGAAGGGTCTCATCTTCAGGAACCCGAAGTCTAGGGAAGGGCTGGAAGTGCTGATAGGAGGGGACTTCGTCGAGCTAGACACAATAGATTTCGTCCTTAGGCCTGGCGAGGGCTTTGTTTTCCTCCTCTACTCCAAGGACTTAAGGTACGGGCTTTTCAGCAGTAAGGGCTTCGTTTATCCCGACCCCTATGAGGCCTTGAACAAAGTGCTGAACTACTGGAGGTCGAAGGTCGAGAGGGCGAAGAAGGTCAGCGAGTTCGAGGAGGCCTACAAAGTTTCGTTGCTAACTCTTCTTGGCCTCATCTACGAACCCTCTGGGGGGATCATAGCGGCCCCCACGACTTCCCTGCCGGAGGTCATTGGCGGTCAGAGGAACTGGGACTATAGGTACGTCTGGATAAGGGACGCCGCTTACTCCGCTGAAGCCCTAGTGAAGGCCGGACTGTTAGTGAAGGCCCGAAAGGTAATCGACTTCCTGACCGCCATGGTAGACCCCTCGTCTAAGAGCTTCGACCACCCGCTCTACACGATAGACGGAACGTCTCCGCCAGCGGAGGAGATCCTGGACTGGCTCGAAGGTCACAAGAGGTCTTATCCGGTAAGGGTGGGCAACGCGGCCTACATCCAAGTCCAGATGGACGTCGAAGGGGCCTACATGCACGCGCTCTACGAGTACTTCAAGGCCTCGAACGACTTAGACTACGTCAGAGAGTCGTGGTGGGCGGTAGAGGCAGTAGCCGAGTGGGCGAAGAGGGGC
>JBMFJH010000010.1:0-57169 GCA_049973945.1 Thermoprotei archaeon | reverse complement strand
ACCCGCTCGGCGGTGCCTACTACATCGAGTGGCTAACCGACGAAATAGAGGAGAGGGCCTGGAAGATAATAGAGAGGATCGAGTCGATGGGTGGCATGATGAAGGCGATCGAAGCAGGTTACCCGCAAGCCCAGATAGCCGAGTCGTCTTACAGGATCCAGAAGAGGATAGAAGAGGGCGACATAGCGAAGGTCGGAGTGAACATGTACTACGAGCCCGACTGGATAGGCACTACGGAGGTGTTCAGGGTCAACCCAGCGGTAAGGGAGAGGGTGCTGAACAGGCTCAAGAAGTACAGGAGCGAGAGGGACGAGATGAAGTGGAGGGACTCCCTCGACGCGTTGAGGAAGGCTGCCGAGGACCCGAAGGTCAACCTGTTCCCATACGTGATCGACGCCATAAAGGCGGGAGCTACTGTCGGCGAGATAAGCGGGGTGCTGAGGGAAGTCTGGGGCGAATACAAGGAGCCAATCATCTTCTAAGGTGCTCCTCTATCGCCCTGAATTTCTCGACGTTTTTTAAGTTCAAGTCCCTCCTCTCCCTGTATACTTCCCACTTGTCCCAAGGGAAGACGATCCACTTGCTCACCTCCTTGAAGAAGTAGTTCGGCGTCATCTTCGTCCACGGCTTGACGTAGATCGTGGCCGACCTTACTTCTCTTGGTCTGAAGAACTCTAGAACCTTTTCAGCCAGAATTAGTGTCTCACCGGTGTCAGAGACGTCGTCGAGTATAAGCACCTTCTTGTTGTGAAGGTGGGTAGCGTTGACGCCAAAGAGAACTGGCTCGGACTTCTGGGTGGCCTTATACGACCTTATGTCCAGGTAAGCGAACTCCTTGACGTTCAGTATGTCGGAAAGGAGCTTTCCCGGTATCATTCCTCCCGTCATGATGAGTGCTATGACGTCTGGCAGGAAGCGGTCTCTCGCCAGCCTATAAGCGATTTCCAGTAACCCCTCCTCGATTTCTTCCCAAGAAGGGATGTAGTACTCGACCAAGTGGCATCTACCTCACGAGTTTGAAAAGAGCTCTTTAATTATCGTCGCAAGGTCTTTCACTCCTTACGCGTTTAGTACGAGTAGGGGCACCCTCATTTCCTCGTTGGAAAGGCCACCGTGATGGCCCTTAAGCTTCCCCAGTTCATCCTGCTGCTTCTCCCTAAAGGCGTAAAGGTAAGCGGAATAGTCCCTGGGAACGAGCACGTAATCAGGCAACTCTACCTTGTCGCTTATCCTGCCGAAGAGCCTGATCATGTCCTCCTGCGCGTGGAACACTTCAAGGTTAGGGAACTTAGCCCTCAGGTACTCCCTCAGTTCTCTCCTCGACCTCAGCATTATCGCCCTAGAATCGCCGTAAGGAGGTACCTCCAAGAGCCTCAATAGCTCCTGCTCTGAATTCAACAAAACGTCGTTAGTCACGTGAACGAGGCCGTGATCTGCAGTAATGTAGAACGTGTAGTTCTTGAACTTCTCCGCAAGTCTCGTCACCATGTCCCAAACTCCCCTGACAGTCAGGACTGTGGCTTCGGAGTATGGCCCGTTCTTGTGGGCCACAGTGTCTATATCTGGCACGTAAATGTAGACGAAGTCGTAGCCCTCGTTCAAAACGCTCGTGGCCTCCTGATAGGCGTCCCAAACGTTCAGGTAAGTCTTAGTGATCGACGTTCTACCGTGAGTGGCAAGCGTAAATTCCGTCTGCTCGATCCCCTTCGGTATGACCTCGGCCGTCCTTTTGTCCTTACTGACCTCAGGCAGGAAACCCTTAACGTTCGGGAAGACCCTGGAAAACGAGGAGTAATCCTTGAGTGAGTCCTTACCCGCGTTGTAAGGCGTCGAGAACCTCAATGGGTTAACTATCGAGCCAAGAACCTTGGAATAGTTCGAGTACCCGAGAACGCCGTGCTCGCCCGGCGTCATGGCCGTGAACAACGTAGTGATCACTGTGGACGTCGAAGAAGGGAAGACGGTGGTTATACAACTCCTCTCGACGTCGAGATTACTGACGCCTGAGAATTTCAGGATTTCGCATCCGCCACCGTCAAGTAATACTAGGGCTATCCTGCGCCCCACGATGTCGTATTTCCTTATACAGTCCCTTTTGACCCCAAGGAACTCGGCTATGCCACAGGCTAGGTTATAGACGCTGTTTCCCGCGTAGTCAGGGAACACCAAGGCCCTAGTTGGGGGAAGATTTATCATCTATTAAGCATCTCCAAGTCCGTCTATGTTGGTTCTGGCCGCTAACAGCGCTACGAACGCCACTCAGACCGCCATGACAACTAGCGTTCCACCCTTCAGCGACGTCTTAACAGCCTTCTCCTTCCTCTCGGTAGGAATGGCGACAGCAGGAGTAATCCTCTTAATCCTGTTGCTTATAAAGAGGAAAAGCTAGGTTCAAGGGTTTGAGGTCAAAATAACCCTTTTAAGAAGGCGCCCCAGATTTGCTTATATTTCACGAAAAGTATTACATTCTTCGGAGGATGTATGCTGGCATTACAGTTTCTCGACCTTCAGGGTTACACTGTTATTGCGCTCGTAATCTCCATCGTTGGTGCAGTCGTACTGCTTTACCTCGTGACAAGAAGGGTCGCGGAATCCGTGATGAAATCGGACAAGCCAGTTGAGGTTGTCAGGCAAGCGGCCCTAAAGAGGGCCATGGAAAGGGCCCCGAAGGACGGCGGCGAGAAAGTCACCTGGGACATGATAGGTGGGTACGACGAGGTCAAGAGGGAGATAAGAGAGTACATAGAGCTACCCCTCAAGAGGAAGGATCTTGCAACGAAGTACGGTTTGAAGCCACCAAAGGGCATACTACTTTTCGGTCCTCCAGGTTGCGGTAAAACCCTCATGATGAAAGCCCTGGCCAACGAGGCCAAAATCAACTTCATCTACGTCAGTGTTCCCGAAATCATGAGCAAGTGGTACGGCGAGAGCGAGCAGAGGCTAAGGGAGCTGTTCAACAACGCTAGGAAGATGGCTCCAGTTATCCTGTTCTTCGACGAGATCGACACTATAGGAGTGAAGAGGGAACATCACGTCGGTGACTCAGTAACCCCGAGGCTTCTTTCCCTTATGCTCTCCGAGATTGACGGACTGAACAGCGACGAGGGGATTATCATAGTAGGGTCAACGAACGTCCCTCACATGTTGGACAAGGCGTTACTGAGGGCGGGTAGGTTCGACAAGCTGATTTATGTCGGACTTCCCGACTTGAAGTCGAGGATAGAGATATTCAAGATCCACTGCAAGAATAAGCCGATAGCGAAAGACGTAGACTTCGAGGCCTTGGCTAAGATGACCGAAAGGTACACAGGGGCAGACATAGCTAACGTCTGTCAGGAGGCTGCCAGAAAGGTCGCTTCGGAGACCCTGACGACTGGTACAGAGAGGGAAATCGCCATGGCCGACTTCATAGAGGTCATCCGAAAGTATAGGCCGAGCGTTTCCCTGGAAATGCTCGAGCAGTACGAGAAATTCAAGATGGATTACGAGAGGAAATCCGGGCCAGAAGTCACAATTCGGGAAGAGACCGAGGGACTTACCCTCAACGACGTCGGAGGTTACGATCAGATAAAGAGAGAGTTGTTTGAGCTTCTCGAGATTCAACTAAAGTACTCGAACTTGATGTCCCAAATGAAGATACCTCCCATCAGGGGTATCCTTCTGTACGGACCGCCCGGTGTAGGGAAGACCATGATGGCGAAGGCCCTTGCGAACACCTTGAAAGTCAAGCTGATTATGCTGAGTGGAGCCGAAATTATGCACAGGGGGTACGAGGGAGCGCTTGCTGCTATGAAGGAGGTCTTCAACAGGGCCAGGGAGAACAAACCCTCCATAGTCCTCCTCGACGAGATCGACGCCATTGCACCCAGGAGGGAGGCCTATAGATCTGAGGGTAACAAAGTGGTCAACCAGTTATTGACGGAGATGGACGGCATCAGGACTCTGAAGGACGTAATCGTCATCGGAACCACGAATCGGATCGAGGACGTAGATCCAGCCTTGCTGAGACCGGGCAGGTTTGACAAGATAGTGTTCATGCCTTTGCCGAACAGGGACGAAAGGAGGGACATATTCGAGAAGTACTTAGGCAAGGACACTTGCGTCAAGGTGAACTGTGACAAACTGGCTGAGCTAACGGAGGGTTACAGCGGGGCCGACATTGCTGCTGTGACTAGAGAGGCGAAGCTAAAAGTGCTCAAGGAGATCATAAGGGGCAACGTGGGCAGAGAGCTGACCTACGAGGACCTACTGGACGCCTTGGCCATGGTTAAACCTTCCGTGCAGATAGAAGAAAGGTCGAAAGGAGCTCAGAGTAAGGCGAAGTAACCACTTCTTTTACCTCTGTCACTTCCTTTACGCTCACGTCGTTTAACGGCTTCCCTTCCAGGTCAACTGGGGTAATCTTGACGTTGTTGCAGAAGTTCGCGCTCGCCGCTATGTCTATGTTCCTGAGCTTTCCCCTTATATCCGCGTAGAGCGCCGCCTTCCCCGTGCAAACTAGGATCATGTCTAGCGATGCGGAACCGTAGCTCCTAAGTTTGTAGTCTCTGTCCAAAGACTTCACGAACTTAGCTATCGCATCGATCACTCTCTTGTTCATGTAGATCAGCATCACATTCCTGAACTTGTCGGGCCTCCCCACTTCCTCGCCGTTATGGAAAGACTTCCCTCCCTCGTAGCTGTAGACGTCGTTCGTGAACACGTTCACTACCGCCCCAGCCAAACTGTCCAGGAAAGCGCTTCCCGGCTTGTACACGGCTATCGATACTGAACTCCACGGCACTCCGCTGACGAAGTTCGTGCTTCCGTCTAAAGGATCGACAAGTATGAGGTACTCGTTACCCCTGACGATTACTCCCGACTCCTCCGACACGAAAGTAGCCTTGATCCCCTCTTTCACGAACGACTCAATTATCAAGTCCTCTGAGATCTTGTCTATCAGCCTGGTCGAGTCACTCCCGTGGTATCCCAGGACTCTGTCTATTCCTTCTTTGCCGAAGTTCTCTCCAAGGGCCTTAGCCGCCCCTAACGCAATCCGCTCCACTAGAGCCCTCACTTTCACCCGACCTTTTTCGTTCTCTTCTCCACTATGTATTTATAGGCGGAGTGAGCCGCCACCGCCCCCTGAGCCGCTGCCGTTATCACCTGCCTGAACCCTTTAAGCTGCGCGATGCAGTCCCCCGCAGCGAAGACGCCCGGAATGTTCGTCCTCATCCACTCGTCGACCTTTATGTACCCCTCCTCGTCCGTCTCCAGTCCCACCCTCTGAACCCACTCCTTGGCTGGCTCGTGCCCTATTTCGATGAATACACCGTCCACGTCCAAAGTCTTGAGTTCACCCGTCTTCAAGTTCTGCACCACCACCTGCCTGACTACTTTGTCCCCCTTAATCTCCTTGACCACGTGACTCAGGAGGAACTCAACGTTGGGTTTGCCTTTCACGCTCAACACGTTGTACGGCTGTGCCCTGAACTCGTCCCTCCTGTGGACTAAATACACGTGAGTCGCGTACCTCGACAGTATTTCCGCCCCTTCTACCGCGGAGTCCCCTCCGCCAACTACAACGACCCTCTTGTTCTTGAAGAGCGCAGCATCACAAATCGCGCAGTAGCTCACTCCCCTCCCCGTGAACTCCGCCTCTCCTGGCACTCCTAGCTTCCTCCTCTTCACCCCGATAGCCACGATTACTGCGTCAGAGTAGAACTCCCCTTTCCTCCTCGTCTTGACGACGAAAGTGTCTCCCTCCTTCCTTATGGTCTCGACGTAGTCCATAAGGACGTGGACTCCGTATTTTTCAATGTGCTTGTTGAAGAGCTTGATAGCCTCCATCGCCTGAATCCCTATCAGCCCCAGGTAGTCGTCGAGCTCCCCTGCCTCCGTGAGCTGCCCTCCGGGGGTCTCTCCAACGACTAAAGTCTTGAGCACGTAACGCGCGGAATAAAGTGCCGCGCTGTAAGCGGCCGGTCCTAGACCTACAATAATTACATCGTATTTGTCTCCAGGCTTTATCGGAGGGGACTTCGGTATAAGGCTCATGAATACGCGTTTAATACCGTGAGATTTTAGCTTTAGGGGAAAGCTAGTGAGGATTCTGCTTGTAACTGGCAAACTTGCCTACGGAATAGTGAGTGAAGTCGCTAGTGAAATATCGAAGAAATACGGAGTTCAGATCGACGTAATAAGACTGAATTACCCCGTGGCCGCCCTGATGACCTCGAGGTACATAGCGGAGGAATTGAGGAAGGCAAGCTCGAAGGACTTGTCCAAGTACGACGTGATTCTAATCCCCGGCCTTTCTTGGGGCGACGCTCGCGAGATCGAGAAAGTCGTAGGGACCAAAGTTTGGAAGGGAACCGAGGACGCGTACGACCTCGAAATTGCAGTGAAAGCCATACTCGACGGGGTAAAGCTCAGCGAGACCGAGCCTGCAGACATAGTACTCCGTGTCGAGAAAACGCGAACCTCGCATCTTAGGGGCTTCGAAGTCGCTTTCGAAATCAACGGCCTGAAGTTTCCGCTAAGGTCACCGCCTTTCCTCATATTCTTGGAGCTAGACGCGACCAAGGACTTCAAGCGGGAGCTGAACAGGGTTAAGGACTTCGTGGACGTTCCAGTCTTGGGGTACCCAGCGGGGTTCAGCGATAGAGACGCGGTAAAGTCGCACGTGAAGGCGTTACTCGAGGAATTCCCGCTTGTAGGGGTAGACTCCGACTCCCCAGAAATCCTGGAAGAGGCCGTCAGATCCGGCGCCGGTGTCGTCCTTAATTTGACGGAGGAAAACTACGAGAAGTTGAGCCGAATAAAGAAGGATCCGGCCTTCGTAGTCGCCCCCGCGGATCCAGAGTTCGCGATCCACCTACCTCAATTCGCCAGGAAGGTGGCCGAGCTTGGCTTCGAGAGAATAATAGTTGACCCCATTCTCTCCCCTCCGCCGTTCGGGTTAGTCAGGAGCTTGGCAAATTACCTGAAGCTAACAGAGGAGCTTAGGGAATTCCCCTTCATGATGGGGACGCTCAACGTGACGGAGTTGATCGACGCTGACAGTCCGGGCATCAACGCGCTCCTGGTCTCAATGGCTTTAGAGCTCGGCGTCTCTGTGCTCCTTACGAGGGAGGGCAATAAGACTAGGTGGTCTACCGCTGAGCTCAGGCTAGCAGCAGAAATGGCGACGCTTAGCGGCGGTAAGTCGTATCTGAAAGACCTCGGACTTGACCTCCTAGTACTGAAGGACAAGAAGCGGAAGTACGACCAGATCCCTGTGGACGCGAAGCCCGTCACATCGTCTGAGCCCGTCATGGACAGGGGTTACGTGAGGGTCTATAAGGGGGAGGACGAGATCGGAGTAGAGTGGATAGAGGGCGACAAGAGGATAGCCCTCAGGGGTAGGAACGGCCTCTACCTCGCGAGGGAACTCGTGAGAACCGCGAATCCTTCGCCCGAGCATGCAGTGTACATAGGTTACGAACTAGCGAAGGCCGAGATAGCCCTGGCCCTAGACAAGAATTATACTCAAGACGCGCCACTCTTCACGGATGCCCGTTCGCGCCTCCTTGCCGTCCGTGGCGGATATAAGGCACAGCGACTTCAGGGTTCTGATTAGTTACGTTCCTCCCCTTCGCTTTGCCACTTTCGACAAGTTCGAGGGCGTCCAGGAGGTCCTAAAGGCCATGCTTGGACTGAAGGACTGCGAGGACTTCGCTCTGTGTTATGCCACTCTATATGGAGGTATCGTCATAGAAAGAAGGAGGATCGTGATAAGGCGGGAGCTGGAGGGCTATGTTAGCTTCAAGGAGGGTGAAAACTGCAGGTCTATGACGTTGGGCGAGCTCTCGGGGTTGATAGACGGAGACGCCGACTCTTGGTGTGTGAAGCTCGGCGACTCCGTTTTGAGCTACTCGAGGCGAAAAAGGGAGGGTTGGAAATGGATTGACAACGTGGGTCTTAGGGTAGTCGTTCTCTAAGGGTAGTCCACGACCGCATAAGAGTCGAGGCCTTCGTATATCTTCACCGTGACCTTGAACTTCCTTCCTAACCTCTCGTAAATTTCCCTAGCCAGCTCCATCCCTATGTACTCGACTGTCGGGTAGGGGGCGTCTATGAAGATTAAGTCCGTCCTGAACGGGCCGGAGAGGCTTATCTTGTCCCTATCGCTCCTCGGTACGATAAGCTTGTGGTCCCACTTCTTCACTATCTCCCTAAGGATCGCCTTCAGCTCGTCGAAGTCAATGACGAAGCCCGTCGTCGGGTCTACGTCCCCTTCTACCTCCACGTTAACCCTGTACGTGTGCCCGTGGATTTGACTGTTCGGGCTCGAAGAAAGGGTGTAGTGCGCCGAGTCAATGGTTAGGTTCTCCACCCCTATTCGTAGCCTCATGAGCTGCCCTCCTGACGTTTTTCTCAAAGTGTGTCCACAAGGACTCAGTTAAATTATCGATCTCCGCGCAAAGATCCGCCACGTTCGGGTCTCTGGAAATTTGCTGAATCCTCTGGAGAAGGGCGTAGCTGTCCTCGAAAGTCCCTTCGAAGATCTTGTAGCCGTCGAAGGCCAGCCCCTCTCCGAGGCTGAACCTGTCCCCCAGCTTCCTGGACCAGAAAACCGCGTAGGCAACTGCCTTAGGATCGACGTCGAAGCCTTGAAGCCTCGCTCCGACCTCCCTCGTGAGCTCGTTAGTCCTCTCCTCGATCAGCATTTTCATGTACGTGAAGACCTCCAGGGACTCCGAGAGCCCATGGAGCCCCGTAAGGTCTCTGTACTCGGTACTCTTGAGGCAGTCCAAATCGCAAGGAACTTCGAGACCTAAATAGGTTAACTTCTCCTTGGGAGGGTCGCTTAAGTACCGCTCTATGAGGTTCATAATTTATACCGATCGTCCAGGGTATTAAGCGAAGTGTCGTTACTACTGAAGCTGGCGGGCGAGCTCTCATACTTGGTCGTGTCCCACTACGGCAGGAGGGTGAAAGGCGTAGCCATCTCGGGAGACCTCGGTAACGACCTCGGGAGGGCCTTCGTCATAGCGGTTTTCGAGAACTTCGAGAAGGTGTCTTTCTATTCGAGGGGGGAGCTCAACGTGTATTTCCTGAAGAAATTGAGCCTGACGGACAACTACAGGAAATACGTCTCGACCTACGGCAGGGCACCCTCGATCCACCTCCTACCCATAGACGTCAAAGAGACGAGGTATGGCATACCCTTCGTGGCCAACCTGTTGCTGAGAGCCAGGATAGTCTACGACCCACAGGGCCACCTGAAGAAGTCGGCGGAGTACTTCTCTAAGCACCTGACGCCCACCAATTACGGTTTCAGCATGGGCATAAAGAGGCGCGGCGAGGTGAAGGAGGTTTGAACAACAGCCACATGGCGTCGGAAAAGCTGTTGCAAGCCATGAGGTTGGCCGAGGAGGCCTCCAGGGCTTACGACGAGGGAGACAATTTCGGTGTAGTGATCAGGGCGATGAGGTTGATTGAGACCCTTTCGAAGTTCCTACTAGTGCTTCACGGGCATTACGTCGCAGAGGACGAGGCCCCCAACTATTTAGTGCTGATCGACGGCTCCCCCAAGGAGGAGAAGTTCGCCTCAAAGTTGATAACGATGTACAGGAAGCTCTACTTCTCGTACCACGCAGAAGAGTCGTCGTTAATAGGTTCGGTTAACATAAGAGGGGCCGAAGTAAAAGAGCTCAAAGAGGAGTTGAGATCCCTTGTCGAAGAGGCCTACCAGATTTACGACGAATATCATCTTTGACCTCGACCAAGTTACGTGTTCGAGCGACCCAGCGGAGACCATAGGCTTCGCCGAGAAGGGAACGATCTTCAAGGTCAGAAAGGACAGTCCTTTCCTCGAAATTTTGAGGGTCAGAAAGGACGTTAAGTTCCTCAGCTCGGAGGGCGATACGCTTTACTTCCTGAAACAATGAAGTTACTCCACCTCATAGAGCTAGTTAGGGAAGACCTGAGGTACGACCCTAGGAGGGACTGGAGGGCCTCCGAGATCGCCCAGGAAATGGCCAAAGGGTTCGGAGAGTGGGAACAGGAGCTTCACAACCTAATTAGGGACAAGAGGATCGCGATACTTTTCCCGGGCAGAGTAATGCCACGTACTATGAACCTAAGCGATGAGACCCTGATCTCAGTAGACGGAGCCACCGCTTGGCTCGTTAGAAAGGGGATAGTCCCGCAAGTTGTCGTCACAGATCTGGACGGGCTTGAGGTTATCCCTAAGGAGCCAGTTTACGTCGTCCTGCTACACGGCGACAATCTGAAGTACCTCTATAAAGTGTACGAAATGGAGAAGGTCGTCTTCGCGACTCAGGTCTTCCCTAAGGGCAGTTTGTTGTTTACGGGAGGTTTCACCGACGGTGACAGGGCACTGGCCCTAGCGATGAAATACGGTGCCAGGGAAGTAAAGCTGTTGAACTTCGACGTTTCGGAGGTAGGCGAGTACTCGAAGCCCTCTGACTATCCCCTGCTCCTGAAGGAGAAAATGAGGAAACTCGCTTGGGCCGAAAGGATTGTGGACTTCCTGTTGACTCACTCCTAGTTAGTTTGGAACGGCTTGTACCAAAATATTAATATTAGACGGGTTCGCTCTCTTTCTTGGGATGCGTTTTCTTCGTTGAGCAAAAGAACCCGGGCGCAAAGATAAGGATATTCGACACTACGCTAAGGGACGGAGAACAAGCTCCAGGAATAGACCTGACAGTGGAGCAGAAGATTAAGGTGGCGAAGCAGTTGGCCAAGTTAGGTGTCGACGTTATCGAAGCGGGCTTCCCAGCGTCATCCGAAGGCGAGTTCGAGGCTACTAAGAAGATATTAGCGGAAGTCGGAGACCAGGTGGAAGTCATAGGCCTATCCAGGTCGGTGAAGCAGGACATAGACAAGACAATAGACACCGGCCTCTCTAGCGTTCACCTCTTCATAGCGACGTCGGACATACACTTGAAGTACAAACTGAAGATGACCAGAGAGCAGGTCTTGGACAGGATATACGAATCGGTAAGGTACGCTAAGGATCACGGCCTGATAGTCGAGTTCTCCCCAGAGGACGCGACGAGGACGGAGGAGGACTTCCTGCTGACCGCTGTCAAAACCGCCTTGGAAGCGGGGGCCGACAGGATCAACATCCCAGACACGGTTGGCGTGATGCATCCGTTCAAGTTCTACGACCTCGTGTCGAAGGTGGTTTCCGTGGCGGGCAGCAAGATAGTCAGCGTCCACTGCCACAACGACTTCGGGTTAGCCACAGCAAACAGCATAGCTGGGGTCTTCGCAGGGGCGAGGCAGGTACACGTGACCGTAAACGGCATCGGGGAGAGGGCGGGTAACGCTTCACTCGAAGAGGTCGTTATGGCCTTGAAGAAGCTGATGGGCTACGAAGTTAACGTGAAGACCTACTTGCTCTACGAGACGAGCAGGCTCGTGTCCGAGCTCACGGGAGTCCCTGTACCTTACTTCAAGCCAATAGTGGGAGACAACGCCTTCGGCCACGAGTCTGGCATCCATGTCCACGGAGTCCTCGAGAACCCGTTCACTTATGAGCCGATGAGCCCCGAGGAGGTCGGCAACTTCAGGAGGCTCGCGTTGGGCAAACACAGCGGTATACACGGCCTGAAGAGGATTCTCGAGGATCAGGGGATATTCCTCTCGGAGGGCGAACTGAGGGAGGTTCTCAACCAACTGAAGAGGATGGCCGACATGGGCAAGAGGATATCCCCAGAGGACGCCAAAGAACTGGCGTTAAAACTAAAGGCAAAGCAAACCGCTTGAAGCTACATGTTCAAGTATTTCTTGCACTCAGCCCTCCTTTTAGACGGGAGAATCCTCGTAGACCCGCACGACGGGGTCAGTATCGGTTTACCTAGGATACAGGCGAGGCCAGAACTGGTGTTAGTTTCACACAACCACTACGACCACAATGCCTGCGAGCTCTTCAACGCCAGGTGTATGACCTTCGTTGAATCCACCGATTACTCGGGTTACAACGTGAGAGGACTGCTCACATACCACGATAAGAGGAAGGGCAAAGAGCGTGGGAAGAACATGATATATGTAATAACGACCCCAGACGGTCGGAAAATAGTTCATCTGGGCGATCTAGGCCACGACTTGAAGGACGAGCAAGTTAGGGAGTTGAGAGGGGCTGATCTGCTGGCGATCCCAGTGGGCGGCGTAATTACGATAGGTGCGGACGAGGCGCTCAACTTGATAAACCGAATAGGCCCGAAAAACGTCTTACCCATCCATTATTGGGTCAAAGGCCATTACATGCCAATTGACCCGATAGACGAGTTCCTGAAAAAAGCCGTCAGTTGGAAGATAGTGAATATGAATTCGAGCGAGATCGACGAAAAATCCTATTCCTCTTCGTTATTTACAGCTTAATTTTCTCGATCCTGGCTACCGGAATAGTTTCCTTTTCCAACTCGTCTTTCACGAGGTTCTCGATCGCTTTCCTTATAGCCTCACTCCTGTTGAGATTATGTTTGATTGCGTACCTGTCCAGCAATTCGAGTAATTCCTCTTCGACCTTGAATGTTACCACTCTCATGCCGATCGAAAATACTCTACTCTCGGGAACGCTTAAATATAATCAGGAGCGGTATTTCAGTATTCTTATCGCAAGAGTAGTACTGAAGTCGGACTACTAGGGAAATATTAAAATATAGGGTAGGACGTGTATTCCTTTAGGAAAGGGAATACAGATGCCTACAGTGCACTTATCCCTACCAGAGCCGCTGTACGAACAGCTCAAGAGCATTGCTGAAGACATGGGAATTCAGGTGACTGATTTGATTAAAATCTACATCAAGCAGGGGCTCCAGGGCTCTGTACAATCTGTCGAAAGGAAGGACAGAGACCAGAGGATAGAGATCCTTGAAGAGAACGTTCTCTATCTCATGGCGATGTACAACCAGCTCAGCGCAATGGTGGCAGAAGTCTTAAAGAAGCTGAAAGAGCCCGAAATCGAAAAGCTTGAAATTTCAGAGTGAGATGTGGTTTAACAAGGGCCTACACGAATCCCTAGTGTCCCTAGGGTTAATGAGTGTAGGTGGGTCCCCCTGAATTAGGCAGGTTCGGGACGCTCACAACATATTTACTCCCAGGCCCGTTCGTAAATTAGACTGAAAGGTGATGTCGCAGGGACGTCCTGAGCGTCTCGGTGATGATCATTAAAGACGATACCGGTAAAAAATTACATAGCAATCAACGTCACTGTTCTCAGGACGTTCGGGTTCCTCCTTATTTCTCCAATGACCTTGTTCATGTGTTCCAGGCTGTCCGCCACCACTTCTACAACGACGTCGTACTCTCCGTAAACGGGATTAGCGTCTACCACACCCTTTATTCCCTTAACGGCCTGAGCTACGTCTTGTTCCTTACCAACCGTGGTCACGAGTAGGACGTACGCCTTCACCGGCATTACTGTTTAATCTGATGATTCACAATAAAAATAATTCGCGCGGTTACTTCAGTAAAAGCCTTTCACTAGTGAACTTAGACGTCACGAAGAGTATCAGTAGAAGCACCACCAGCAGGCTTACGAAAAAGATCTCGAGAGAGGCCGTCGCATTGCCCAGGGCGTAAATCATCAGTGACGCCGAGAACTGGACGAAAGGCACGACCAAGACGACGGAACTAGGGAAGTTCAGGAACGATGGGTTAAACGCCAGTGCGTAGAAAGACGCTAGAAGGCCGAGGGACGTCACTATCAGGCTGATCAACTGAAAGGACTTGGAGGAGCCTCCTACTAGATACATGCCCACCAAGGTTATGAGCGACGCAGTGAGCAAGTTGGCTACGCTTACTCCCACGATGAAGGCCACTAGGCCCAATACTTGCACCGGGCTGACCCCTGAGGACAGGTTGAGGAGGAATAGGAGGGCACCTATGCCCAGCAGGTCCCCAATCGACGAAAGGAGGCCGAGGAATATGGCGATTATCAGCTTCGAGTAGATTATGTTGCTCAGCTTGCTGGGGGTAGACAGGAGCGCTTCCAGGGTCCTCCTGTCCCTCTCCCCTAGGATTCCCTCAACGACGTAGAACACTACAGGCGTAGACCCTGGGAACACTAGGAACGCCGTGAGCCTGGCGACGTCAGCTAACAACGCTGAAGAGGGCTTGGCTACCTGGTGCTCTATAGTGATGAACCCCCTCTCGACCTTCAGGGGGTTCCAGACGAGGGCAGGGTTCACGGTAGTATTAGCCCTCTCTGCCAATTCCTCGATCCTGATATAGGAGACCGCGAGCGTTAAGTTGTAAAGTACGTCGTTGAGAATCTCGTTAGCCTTCCCGCCAATTGACACCAACGTCACTACCTTGAGACTTACGGGGATTGAAAGGTTCGTGACGTTCTGCGAAAAACCAGGTGGGAAAACGATTATTGCCTGAGCTGAGGAAGAGTTACCAAAGACCGCTTCCCCGCCGCCCTTGACGATCACGGCCGCTGCCATTTGCGCGAAACGCGAGGCGTTAGGGTCCTGCACAACCAGGGCGAACACGGGCGTTGCCGACTGTGTGGCGAATATCACTAGGCCGATGATGGGGAACACGATCAACGGCAAGAGCACGCCTGCCAAGACCACTTTCTTGTCCCTCTTCAGTTCTAGGGTCTCCTTCCACAGATACACCCTAAGCAAGGCCGGTCACCTTGAGGAAAGCCTCCTCCAAGTTGGAGGTTCCCGTCCGCGCGACTATCTCTTTGGGCGTGCCCTGAATCACGCTCTTTCCGGCGTTTATTAGGACGATCCTGTCGCAGAGGTAGTCTACCTCTAACATGTTGTGTGACGATAAGAGCACGGTAGTGCCCTCTCGCTTGGAGAACTCTTTGATTGTTTCTCTGACCTTTACGGCCGAGCTGACGTCGAGTGCGGAAGTGGGCTCGTCGAGTATCGCGAGCCTCGGTTTCACCATCAGGGTTCTGGCTATCATCAACCTCCTCTTCATGCCTCTGCTGTAGTTCGCCACTTTCTCGTACATCCTGTCCCCCAGTGCAGCTATCCTTATCCCGGTCTCAAGGTACTCCTCGGCCAGTTTCTTGTCGCCCCTAGCGTAAATCATGGCGAAGAACCTCAGGTTCTCCTCCCCCGTGAGCTTCTCGTAGGGGAAGGAGTCCTCTGGCATGTACGAGACGAGCCCCCTCAGCTTGGCCTCCTGGGGCGAAAGCCCGAAAACCCTCACGTCCCCGCGGTAAGAGGTTATGATGCCCGAGATTATCCTGAGGGTCGTCGTCTTCCCGGCCCCGTTGGGCCCTATGACGCCGAAGACCTCGCCCTCAAGGACGTCGAATGTGACCCCGCTCAGGATCGCCTTACCGTCTACCTCCTTCCGTAAATCCCTAACACTCACTGCGACTCTGCCAGCGGTAGTACCTTGGCCGTCCATAGTTCCCGATAAATTAAGGGAAATTGAAAACGGAATTAAATGGATGTTGCCAAGGCCAGGCTATCTGAGTTCCTGCTGAAGTACGGCGAGAAGGCCAGTGCCCTTTTGGAGGCCATCAGGGAGGCCTACTCCCTCAACGACAACAAGGAGGCCGGCGACTTCAGCTACAGGCAAGTCCAGGAAGTGCTGGAGAGGAAGGGGTACAACTTCGACCCTAGGAACCTACTGAGGATAATGGAAAAGGACTACGGGCTGATAGAGACCTCGTTCAGGACTTCCAATCAACGCTGGTGGAAGGTCAAAGCGCCGGAAATACTGAGCGATAACGATAGGTACACAGGCCTCGAGGATCCCAGGCTGATCGCTATCAGGATAAAGGCCGCCTCGCTCGACTTGGCGAACCTCAGGAAGCGGCTGGAATTCATGCTCAGGAAGCCCGTTCTGACTGAGGCAGACAAGCGCGAGTTCAGGAGGTTCTCCTTCAACGAGCTAAGCGACATAGTGTCGCTCCTGGAGGAGGCCTCCCAGTACCCCGAGACTGAGGACGTGGCCTCCGAGCTGAAAGCGATAATTAGCCTGGCCTACGAAATCGGGAAGCGTGTCTCGGGCAAAGGTAACGGTACGAGAGTTCGTACGCATGAAGGGACAGAAAAGAATAGTTATGATAACGTCCTACGACTACCCGACGGCGAAAGTAGTGTCTGAGATCGACGCTGTAGACGCGATTTTGGTCGGCGACTCCTTAGGCATGGTAGTTTACGGCTTGCCCAACACCCTAGGCGTAACGATGGAGATGATGGTCAGGCACACTCAAGCGGTGGCCAGGGCTAAGCCCCCTCAGCTGATCGTGTCGGACATGCCTTTCATGAGCTACGAAACCAGCACTAGAGACGCAGTGCTCAACGCGGGAGATTTGGTTAGAGCTGGGGCGGACGCGGTGAAGCTAGAAGGGGGCGAGGAGATGGCCGACGTGATTAGGGCGATAGTAAGGGCGGGAATACCAGTAATGGGGCACATAGGGATGACCCCCCAGAGGTTCCTAAGGCTCGGAGGTTTCAGGGTAATCGGCAAGAGGCAGAACGAAAGGGAACAGCTCCTGAGGGACGCGGAGTCCTTGGAAAACGCCGGGGTCTTCAGCGTGGTCATCGAGAACACTTACGCCGATCTGGCGAAGGAGATTACGGAAAGACTCTCAGTTCCGAGTATCTGCATAGGGGCTGGCCCCCACTGCGACGGCCAAGTCCTTGTACTTCACGACGTGCTCGGCCTGTCAGAATCCAGGCCGTACTTCGCTAAGGCTTACGCCGACCTGTGGACGGTAATAAAGGACGCGGTGAGTGAGTACGCCAATGAGGTTTTAGACGGCACTTTCCCGTCGAAAGAGCACTATAAAGTCTCAGAGAGCTGAGTCAGCCTCTCTGCTATGAACTTGAGCGCTTCACCCAAATTCTTCCTGTTGTCGAAGTCCTTCCACGTCCGGACTAGGTCGTCCCTATTCAGCTTCGACATCTCGTCCGCGAGCTCAACCATTCTCGGCACCGCCCTAATGACGTTGTCGACGATAGTCAGAGTGGCCTTCTGTGCGGTCCTCGACAACGGGTTCAGGTCTATGGCGATGACGTACTTACCCAACTTCACGAGGGCCTCAGTCCTGTCGCCGTCCTCTAGCCCCAAAAGCACGGTGTCGGCCTTGAGTATCCCCCTCGGGCTCACCCTCCTCCTCTCGCTGAAAAGCTCAGGAATCGTCGCGCTCGCGTCCTCACCCACCCCGAGGACTTCTTTTGCCCCCGCCTCGTAGAGGACGTCAGCGATCGCCTTCTCCCTCTCGTAGCTCCTGTAGAAGAGGTTCACCTCGAGCTTGGCGTTGACTTTTTCCGCCAACGCGACTAGATCCTTAGCGACTAGGGCCGCCATGTTCCCGTTGACCGAGATTACTGGATGGTTCGACGTCAACAGCCTGGCCACGGCCGCCCTCATCGCCTTCTCAGCGAACTCCCTTGTGGCTTCCCCTATTAGGTAATCAAAGCACTCGCCCCTTCCGTGGGCTATCAGACCCTGCGGGACTACTGCACCCCTCTCCATGTACTCTATGAGCCTCTCCCTGACCAGCAGGCTTTCCTTCCTCGGGTGGTTCTCGGGGATCAACGAACGTACGCTCCATACCTTGCTATCGTGTGGCTTATCCATCCGTCGGTACACCTGTCCATGGACAGAATTAAGCCTTTCTTTCGGAACGTCCTGTCTCGGAAGTACTCGTAGCCGAACTCTCGGGAGAACTCCTTGGACACCTCGAAGAACTTGGACAAGGAAGGACTCCTCAAGAACTCGTGGATAAGAAGGAGTGCGCACTCCTTTCTCGCTATTATCCTGGTAGTCGGAACGACTTCAACGGGCTTCGAGCATACCGTGCCCTCAACAGGGAAAGTCCTCACTTTCGCTACTGTCGGTGACCCGGGGCTCTCTCTGTAAATAAGGCCGCCGCCGAAGTACTCCGAGGCCACGTCACCCAGACCCGTCCCGTTTATCACTTCTGCCTCATGCGCAGCGTCAAGGGCGACCTCTTCGGGTAAGCCGTAGAGTTCTGCCGCAGCTAGGGCGTAAGCTAACGAGACTGCACCGCTCAGGCCGTAGCCGTAACCGAGTCCGACGACGGCATCGACGACTAGTCTGAGATTACCCAGCCTCCTCAGTCGCCCTAGGTGCGGTAAGTCGATTTCCATGTTGTTGTAAACGATCGAAGGCTTTTCCGATTTGCACGCCTCGGCTGTTAGGGGAGGTTCCAACGTTAGGCTAATCCCTATAGATCCAGAGGTTCGGATCTCGGGTTCGACCACTGGGTACCACACGCCGGACACGTTTAGCGGAACCACGACCTCTACACAGTCCAATTGCGTACAGAAGGAACTATCAACCAAAGATTAATTAAATCGCTCGGGTCTGACGCTGCCTTCGCACCGGCTACTAGTAACGAACAACATAGAATTCTGATGGATTTTACTTGATAGTCGAAAGCTAGCTTGACTTTACCGTAGAATTCCTCGCAGCTTCCTTAGCCTGGGATTGAGAACTCCAAAATAAAATAAAACACAAAAAGTAGAATAAGAAGAGTTAAAGTTTCGATCCAGATATGTAGACCCAATTATGCAGTTGCTGGACGCTTCACCCTTCGCTAGGGCCCTTTGGTACTTAGGAACCAGCTGGGCCACCAAGTACATTGATAAGAGAACCACTGTCACAATAGGTAGGGCCACAAATCTCGACGGCTACTTAGTTGAGGTCAATGCCGAAAACGTGGTACCAAGCCCCACCAAGCTCCCTAGCGGGAAGGAGATAGAACTTGACGCGTCTGGAAAGCTGTACGCGACTTACAAGGTAGCTCCCGGCGTAACTTTCGAAAGGTTATTGGAGCTGATGAAGGCCGAGGGCGCTTATCCCGCCTTACTCCCGACGTACCTCAAAGGAACCGTGGGAGGTTTCGTGTTCACGAACGGCTGCGGCATCGGGAGCTATAAATTCGGGTTCGTGAGGTACGTGAAGCCCGTTCACGAGTTAAAGGGCGAAGAAGTCGTCGTGAAAGCGTCGAAAGTAGCCAATTTGATTGAAATAAGTTCGGAAAGCCCTCTCGCCTGGCACGCTGAGTTGAAGGACGGTAAGTTCACGTATTACGTTCCAGAAACTTACGAGGATCTAGTGTCCAAGGAGGCAATCAAAAAGATCAGCGCGTTCGACCTCATCAACGAGATCAGCTCTAAGGTCTTCTCCTTCATTAAACCGGAGAAGTACGTTGCGGCTTTGAGGCTCCCGTTCGACAAGTTCGAGGGCTTTAAGGAGAAACTGAACGTTTTTGAGGAGTACTACGCTTTCATGATCAACACGAACTCGCCCTCCAAACAGGTCGCGGTAATAGGTTACTTCCCTAAGGACAGGCTTGACGATTACTTCGCGGTGGTTAGAAGCGACCCGAACGTAAAACCGTACCTCTCGTTCCGCGAGTATTCGAGTTTGCACATGGAGATTATGAAGAGGTACAGGAGGGAGACAAGAATTCTCGTCCCTAACGAGTATCGACAGTTTTCGAATCTCTATCTAGAATCCAGTAAATGTATCAGTTGTGGAGCCTGTATTGACGCGTGTAAGGCCTTTTCCGTAACGAAAAACGCCCTCTACGCCCCGCCTTTGAAGTTCTCAAGGGTTTTGACTCGAGACGCTCTCGAGGCTTGTTTCGCGTGCGTTACGGACGAAGAGGCATGTCCTGCGGGCGTGAAGATAAGCGACATCGTTATCGAGATGATCAACAGGATCGCGAAAGAAGACGTAGCGAAAGTCGAAGTGGTGCCTTTGCCCCCGCAAATGAAGACGGTGGAGGTGAAACTCGACGAGAAGTACAGGAACAGGCCGCCGTACATACTTTTTGTGGGCTGCGCTTACAAATACGATCCAAGTGGCGTCGAGAACCTGTTGAGGTTCTTTCTAGAGGAAGGGGAGAAGTTGACGAGATACTCCCCGCGTGTCAAGATCATCGACGGCATGTGCTGTGGCTTTAGAGACTTCATAAAAGGGGATCACGAAGCCGCTCAGAGGGTCGTGGCTGAGATAGTGAGGCAGAAGGAAGTGATTGGGGCCTCGGGCGTCTACTTCTTCTGCCCAGAAGGCCTTTACGTTTACAACCGCTTCGGTGGAACCAACGGAGTCCTGGTTTACGAAGCGATCAAGGACTTCGTCAACGTCGGCGAGGACAAAATCCATGTGGGCTGTTGGGGTAAGAAGCTGGGCTTGCCTGGCAAAGTTCAAGAGTGTGCGGGGCTGGGCGCGCCCAGCTACAAGGGTTCGCCCGTGGTCAACGAGCACAGGGACTACGTTACGGTCTGTCCTATAGCCTCTTGGAGGTTCCTGACTTCATCCGTTTACCAGATGTTGAAGACCAGCGGGATGGCCTTAACGTTCGAAGAGGAGGCGAGGAAGGCGAGGTACGAGGAGGGCTCGCTGGTCAGCAATCTCGTGAACTCGGTTGTCGAGGCCTTCGAGTCGGTGGTGTCTAACTCGGGCGACGCCCTGGCCCCAAACGTCAGAGCGATAAGTACCGGCGGGTACGAGTTCTTCGTCGCGATAGCGACGCCCTTGCTCGTGAGCAGGGTCATAAAAGAGGTGCCCAAGTACCTGGCCAAGAAGACGGAGTTCAGCGAGATTTCGTCCTACTTAAGGGACGTCAGCAGGGACACCGCGAGGTTCTCTAACCTGACCAGCCTACTGACGTCCTCGCTGTCCGCCCTCAATGTAGAAAACTTGGCCAACTCGCTGAGGCAATCGATCCTGAAGTCGACCTTGCTCGACTTCAACTTAAAGCCATACGTCCAGAGCGACGAGATGGTTACCGCTCTCAAGCGCATTATAAAAGGTGCGATAACTGAAAGAACGACGACAGCGATATTAAGAGAAATTACGACAATGGCTCCCTAAACGAACTCGTACTTCTTTGTGGTCGCGTCGTAGTAGATGATCCCTTCCCGCTTCATCCATAGGAACAGTTGTCTCAAGTGAGGGGGTAAGCGGCTCTCCAACTCCTCCTCCGACCTATACAGCTCGAAGTAAGCTTTGAGGGCCTCAAGCGTGTCCTTGTGGGTGACCAGGAACCTATTCTCCGACAAAGGGATGGCAACAAGCATAGGCCTCGTCTTAGTCGGGTCAGACCTAGTTATTACGTAAGCCTTGCCCATCAGCTCAGAGCAGAGCTCGTCGAAGTTCCTCGCTCTGTCGCCCCTTAACAGCTCCTGTAACATCGACCTGATCGTTTGGAGCTCCTTCAGAATTTCGTCGTTGTTCCTGGAGGGCCTCTCGGCCCCTTTAAATATGGCCTCTATTAAGTCATCCACGAACTACGTTGTCACTATAAAGCAAGGTGTCCCCAGAATGAAAGTTAGGGTTAGGTATTTCGCCTTCGTCAAGGACGTCACCGGAGTCTCGGAGGAGCTGATAGAAACAGATTGTCATGACGTAGATTGTTTGCTGGATCAGCTGAAGAGCAAGTACGGGAAGGAGTTCTCTGAGCTGTTGGAGAAGGGCAGGGGAGGGGTCAGGGTCGTGGTTCTGGTCGACGGCTCGGCGGAGTCGAGGTCGCTAAAGGAGGGCTCTGAGGTCGCCGTCTTCCCGCCACCGGCTGGCGGTGAAGTCGTAGACGGTGCAGTGGACTTGCTCTCCGCCGTCGGAGCCTTCCTTTCGAAGTGGAACGACGAAGTTGGGTCTCTGGTGGTCTACGCCGGAATAGTCAAAGGGAGAGTGGAGGGCCACGAGGTAAAAGAGCTGAGGTACGAGGCCTACAAAGAATACACCCTGAAGAGGTTCGCTGAGATCAAGGACTACCTAAAAAAGAAATACCCCGGCCTCGTTGACATCGAAATCATTCACGGGATCGCGACGTTCAGGCCTGGACAGGTCGTATTCGTCGTGATGGCCCTTAGCCGCGGGAGGAAAGACGGGATAGAGGCGGTCAAGGAGGCGGTGGAGCTCGTCAAACACACGACTGGGATATGGAAGTTGGAAGTCAGGGACGACGGCGAGTACTGGGTAGTCGCGGGCGACACGAGGGTGAGGAAGGAGTGAAGGTTCCGACAGCTCTCGCTGTCGGAGGGATAGACACGGGCAACGGGGCGGGAGTAGAGAGCGACGTGAGAGCGATGGGGGCTGTCGGCGTTCACGGGGTGCTCGCCCCTACGGCCGTTACAGTGCAGACCACGCTCGGGATTTTCAAAGTCTTGCCGATCGACCCCAGCGTTCTCGGGGAGACTTTGGAGAGGCTGTACGAGGACTTCGAGTTCAGGGTAGCGAAGACCGGGATGATCTGGAAGGGACAGGCGAGGGTCGTAAAAGAATTCGTGAAGTCCCACGACATAACCGCAGTAGTCGACCCCGTGCTGAGGGCTAAGGACGGAACCGCCCTAATTCCGGACACCGAGGAGTTCGGGGAGCTACTGCGCGTAGCGAACACGGTGACCCCCAATGTCCCGGAGGCCGAGGCGTTGAGCGGTACCAAGATCGTCACGCTAAAGGATCAGATAGAGGCATGCGAGTCCATTTCGAGGAAATACGGCGTACAGAACGTCGTCGTTAAGGGCGGCCACCTGAGCGGTTACGACGTTGGGTGCTTTCAGGGGGAGAGGGTGATTATAAAGGGGGAGATCTACCCGACTAAGGACACCCACGGGACGGGTAGTGCTTTCGCTAGCTTCTTCGCCGCCTTGCTCGCTCGGGGGGAGGATCACGTTACGGCATTCGAACGTACAGTAGCCCTGGTAAAGGAATCGGTCAAGCGGTCGTTGAGGGTCGGTAAAGGGGCCGGCCCGGTTAACCTCCTGGCCTCTCTTTGGGTCGAGTCGCAGAGGTTTAGAGCAGTTCAAGATATGTTGAAGGTCGGCACTTTCATCGAAAGCGCTGAGGGGTTTCACGAACTGATCCCGGAGGTTCAAATGAACGTGGCTCACTCCGTCGAACCGGAGCTCGTGAGAGGACTTGAGGACGTCGCGACGTTCAGGGACAGGATAACCAAGACTTGGGACAACAGGGTGAGGGTCGGCTACCCCGTGGTGTTCGGGAAACCGACTCACACCGCCAGGCTACTGCTTTCCGCGATATCAAAGGGCTCGGACTACACGTTCGCGGTCAACATCAGGTTCTCGGAAAGGGCGTTAAGGGTACTGAGGGCGTACTACAGCGACGTAGTTGAGGTTAACAGGGACGAAGAGCCCGCGGAGGAGAAAGGAGTAGAGGGAAAGTCCATGGAGTGGGTCGTGACCAGGGCGATGCAGGCTAACAGTAACATGGTCCCGCACGTGATATTCGACCGGGGCACGAAGGGCAAGGAAGCTATGATCAGGCTGTTGGTCAGCGACGTCGACGAACTACTCTCGGTTTTCGAATACTTGCTTAGGAAAAGCTAAAGGGTGGGCATCAGCCTTACGCTTGTGGACGTCAACAGGTTAGTCACCGCCCTGAAAAACCTGGTGAGGACGGGGTGGATGCAGAGGGGCATCCCCCCGTCGTTGGGGGAGACAGTGGCCGAGCACTCGTTCGAGGCTGCGGTCATTGCTTACTACCTCTCTACAGCCCTTTCCTCCCTTGGCATTAAAGCGGATCCGAACAAAGCGGCTGTGTTAGCCCTCTTCCACGACGCTGGGGAGGCGATTTTAGGTGACTTGCCGAAGTGGGCCACAGAGAGGCTCTCCGACAAGAGGAAGGCAGAGGTAGAGGCGAACGAGCTCCTGGGGACGGGCCAAATATTCTCGGAGTACAAGTCCCAAGAGACGATTGAGGCCAAAATAGCTAGGCTGAGCGACAGGCTTTCGACGCTTCTCCAGGCCTACAGGTACCGTAAGATGGGCTTCGACGTAAGCGAGATAATCGAGAGCTACCAAGAGGAAGTAGAGAGGATACTATCCGACCTCCCTGATGTGAGACCAATCGTGGAGAAACTAGTAAACGATATAAAAAGCCTGTGAAATGGAAATTGACCACACATGGCGTTAGGTCCAGGTGAGAAAGCTCCAGATCTAGTTAATGTCTTGATAGAGATCCCCATGGGTTCTAACATCAAGTACGAGTACGACGAGGATGAGAACGTCATCAAGGTAGACAGGGTACTATACACGGCGATGTTCTACCCGTTTAACTACGGCTTCGTGCCGGGAACCCTAGAAGAGGACGGCGACCCGATAGATGTCCTCATCATAAGCAATTACGCCCTGATGCCCGGGAGCGTTATAGAGGTCAGGCCTGTGGGCATCGTCTTCATGAAAGACGAGGAAGGCGAGGACGCAAAGATAATAGCTGTGCCCAAGGACAAGGTCGACCCCACCTATTCGAACATAAAAGACGTGAACGACATCCCGGAGGCCATCAAGAACAAGATAGTGCACTTCTTCGAGCACTACAAGGAGCTGGAACCGGGCAAGTGGGTCAAGATCTCCGGTTGGGGTAACGCCGATCAGGCAAAGGAGAGGATAAGACAGGCTATCGAAAGGGCGAAATCGAAGAAGTAAAGGTTATGGAAATTAAAACAGTTGCAATATTTTTTCCTTCATAAAGACTTGGGTCAGGACAATATGCCCGTGCTGGCCATGCTTTGAACTTCCCTTATAGCTTCGTCCGGCCTTATGGCGTACTTAATGATGTACTTCTTGACTAGCTTGTAGCTCTCCGGATGTAGCACGATTTCCTTGCTCGAGGCCAAGAGCTTCAGGTACATGGCTCTCCTCTCGATCTCCGCCCTAACCTCGTCGTAGCTCTTGCCGGCCTCCTCAATCCTCTCCCTCAGGATCCTCGCGGCGTCGAAGTCGAACGCATGAGTGTCGTTCGTCGGTATCCATCTCACGGTTCTCCTCAGGTCGTTGTAGCTCACTATCTCGTCGATCGCCACAACCCTTCTCCTCAGTATTATCTTGTCGCCTGTATACAACGGAAGCCTTCTAACAGTTATTATGAGGTTCATCATCGGTATCCACTCGTTCGGTATGTTTATCGGTTCGTTCATCAGCCTCCTAATTGCGCTCTCGCTGTCGTAGGCGTGGAACGTCGTAGCTCCGCCGTGTCCGGTGGATATGGCCTGGAACAACACGTACGCCTCTTGCCCTCTTATCTCTCCAACGACTATCACGTCCGGCCTATATCTCAGCGACAGCTTCAGCAAGTCCATCAGCGAAATCTCCTTCGCGCCCTCGCCGTACGCCGGTCTGGCCACTAGCGCGACCCAGTTGTCCTGGGCAAGCTTGATCTCTGGGATGTCCTCGATCGAGACTATCTTCATGTTTTCCCTGACCAGGTTCAGGATAGCCGTCATCACTGTGGTCTTTCCGGCTCCAGTCACTCCGATGACCATGAACGACATCTTCATGTCTATAGCGTACCAAAGGTACGCGGCTACTTCCGCGCTGAGCACTCCGCTGTTGATGAGGTCTAGTATGGTGATGGGGCTCTCCGCGAACTTCCTGATCACGAACGAAGAGCCTGAGGCAGAGACCTCTCTCCTGAACGTCGCCGCGATCCTGTAGCCGTTGGGGAGTATTCCGTCCGCTATAGGGTTAGCCAGCGAGATAGTCCTGTTCGCCAACGAGATGAACCTCAGCACGAGTTCGTCCAGTATGTCCTCTCCTGGGACTGTATAGCCGAGGACTTTCATTTCCGTCCTCAGCACCAGGTTGGTCGGCGTGTACTCGAAGTCCTTCTGGTACACGTAGACCGGTAAGTTGACACCCGACACCGATATGTCCTCAATCTTCGGGTCCAACAGGAACGGGGTGATTACGTTGTAGCCGAACATGTTCCTCAGCAGGTAATACAGACTGACTTTCATGTCGACTGTAAGTTCCTTCAGGCCAGCCCTCTCTCCTAAGAATATGGGTAAGTTTCTGTAGATTTTGTTCATTTGCAGTAATATCGAACCCAGGTCAATCGTCTGGGCGCCCGTCATTAGATACCTCTCGACTTCCTCGATAAGCTTCAGGTACAGGTAGAGCTTGAGCTTATCTATAGGCGGCTCCGTGAGGTAATACCTGTATATACCCTTCTCGTCATCGTAAACTATCAAAACCTGGGGGTTGGGAACGTTGAACAGGATTCCAGCGTTTTTGAAGCTGTCCTTAATCTCGCCTGGGACGGCGTTCATCATGTCGATCTCGTAGTTAGCGTAAATCTCTCCCTGGGGGACTATCGGCTCTGTCGAGATGGGTAAGAGGGACACGGATAGCGACTTCAATCGTTCTACTATTTCGCTCTCCTCTTCCTTAGATTCCCTAGCTGAAGTCTTCAACGCGGGAGCGGGCAACTTCACGCTAGGTAACTTTAACTTGGGCAGAGCCATGAGAGGCCTACGTTAACCAGAGTCTTTCGTAATATATTAATTTTTGACTGGGCTAGCGTTGTCGAGCTCTGTGGTGGGTGACTACGGGTTCAGCTAAAAAGTTTGAAATTAATTACAGGGTTAAATTAGAAGGTGCACCGCCTAAGGTGATGTGCATTTCGAGCGAGATGATCACCATGGCTGATGTTATCGCTACCAAGATTATGCTGTGCAGGAACCCAGTGGCGATTTTTCCAGTCTGAAGCTTGCCAACTAGGAAACCCGCCGTGTACGCGTTGAATACTGCGCTAATCGAAATTAAGTACATCGCTTTGGGGATTAGGACAGTCGCCTGAGCTAGAGGCCCGTAGAGCGCGTTTTGCGAGGAAAATAGAATGGATTGAATCGACACCGACATTAGTAGCGTGGCCAGGATTGCTATTACGATCCCTACGTAGGGCATTGCAATGAGGATCCTGATTTTGCTGTAGTAGTCCCTCCTTATTTTGATCTGAGTGTCTAACATGTTCGCCAGGGTCTGGATTATTTCTGGAGTCAAGTTTCCTATCTCTATCATGTCAGCTAGAGTACTCAGCGCTATTCTAGAGGAGAAGTCAATGATCTTCTCTGCGCCCTTTCTAAAGGCGTCCTTAATTGGGACTCCGAGTTTCGTGTAGGCGTCGATGATCCTAAGCACAGATGCGATCTTCCCGAGCTCCTTCGAGTTCGAAAGGTTCCTAACTAAGGTCTCTGGCGGAAGTCCGGATCTTATACCCTCAGCTAAAGAATAAAGGAACTTGACGAGGTGCTCGTCGTACCCAGTACCCTCCTTTAGCTCTCTTCTAGCCTTTATATAAGGTGGAATCGACGTGACTATAAAAGCAGCTGATATAGCAATAACCGTCGGCACAATCGCTCCTGCCGTGCCATTGGCCGTGAAAAGGTCGATTACTAGAGAATAAGGTGAAGGAGCCGTAAACGGGTCCCTAGAATGTACGATATAGCCGGCTATTATTAGGAACACGATCATAAGGACGAAAGCCAATCCGACCATTATCATCCCCAGCTTGTTGGCCGTTAGGCTTCTCTCAGGGAACCTCATCTGGGCCTGCTCGACCATTAGGACGAAGACCAAGTTCATCGCTGGAACTAAGACCAAGGCCATAAGGTAAACCACCCCTAGGGGAACGCTTATTAAGCTAGGCAATATGGCAGAGAGGATGACTATCAGGAATATCGTAATGAATCCTGAGGCGAGCCATATGACGTAAGTCTCGCCCAAACCGCTCAGGGTGTTTGCGGCCGAGTTGGCCCTCAATTTGAACTGGTCTAAAATGTCGTTCATCTTGGTCTTGATCGTTTCGATGACAGGCGCGCCAGTCCTCACAGCCGCCACGTAAGTACTCATTAAGTCGTAGAACACCTTAGAGGGCACGGTCTCTAATGACTTCAGGATAGCCTGTTCCACGCTCTCCCCAAAGTACCTAATCCTGTTAGCAACGTAGCTGGTGAACTGCGAGATGAACGCGAACGCCCTGACCTTGCCCAGGCTCTCGAACATTACTCTCGGCGAGAAGCTCGTCCTGAGGTAAATCACGAATAGGGCCGAGAAGGGGAGGACTTCCGAGTCGAACCCCACCCTCCTCTTATCAATCTCGTTGGAGTAGCCGAGGTTAAGCATGATGTAAGTTACGACAGGTATCAACAACCCGAACATAGTTCCCACCATTCCGAGGATCAGTAGCGACTGACTTTTAGTAAGGAAGTACCCGTTTAACCCTTGGATCCCTACGATAAGCACTACGAGACCGATGAGCACGCCGATGCTCAGGGAAGCGATGTAGCTGCTAGCCACCAGGGCGGGGTTCCTCGGACTTCCCGCCAGCTTAAGCTTCCTTTCCATCGAAACGACGAGTTTCCTGGCGGAACCTCTCAGTGCTCCCAGGAAGAACATCTCGAATGCCGTCGGTTCCCTGAAGTACTCCCTAAGCTTCCTCCTTACCTCTGTGTCCACGGGCATTAGTAGTTGCGGATCCGATTAAAACTTTCTTACCAGAACCGTCTACTTCACGTGAATCTCCACGACGTCCTTGTCCTCCAGGACGTGGTCTTGGCCCACCTTTTCACCAGGGTAGTTGACGCTCTTCCCCCAGACCCTCGCGTACTTGAAGTTCTCCGCTAAGTCCTTGTGTAGCTTCTTAGCGACGTCTAGAACTGTAGATCCCCGCTTGACGAACAGGGGCTCGGGGGAGGGCTTTTCGCCCGGCTCTTTCGTGTAAACCCTTATCACTTCGAGGGCCCTGAAACACGCCTCCTTTATCGCGTTCAAGTCCCTGGGGTCGATCGACTTGATACCGTTGTACTCAAAGGGCTCAACGCTCACTAAAACGGGGTTCTTGTAGACCACCGACTCGAACACGGCCTTCTCTACGTCGTCTAACGTCACCTCACCGTAGATCTTGACCGTCCCAGACCTTATTCCGTAGCTGATCAGGAACTCCCTCAACCCCCTCTCGTCGGTGTCAATTAATTTCCCCATGACGACCAAGTTCAGGGTCTTCCCGTACCTGTTCCTCTCTATCACTACTTTGCCCTTAGGTTTTCTGAACAGCACGTTGTTCCCCTCGAAGAACTCGATGAGCTTATGGAACTCCTGTTCGTTGTTCACAGCGAACAAGACTGCGTCAGCGTTCCTCGCCAAAGCTATTAGCCTCGTCTGCCAGGCCCTGGACTCCAGGCTGAACGGTGGGGGGTTGACGAGCTGGATAGGCGCGTCCTCGTAGTAAGTCATCCCCGGGACGGGCAGGAACTCGGGCTCTTGCGTTACGTTGGTCAGTTTCGTCATCAGCTCCTTCCTTAACCCGTAATCCCCGACGAGCAGAACCTGGCCCGCCCCTTCCTTCTCGACGAGGAACTGGATCCCCTTCCCCGACGACCTGGACTTTCGTCTCTCCAGTTCGGCCTCTTCCCTTAGCTCGGCCAACCTCCTCTTCGCCCAGTAAACTAAGTTCTCAGTGCCCTTGTGCTTCGGAACGGCGCTGAGGAACTCCTCTAAGGCCTTGATCTTCTCCTCCGTCGTCCTGGCTTCCATGTACTTGAGCCACTTCGCCTTAGCCTCGGCCGGTAAGTTCGTTACCATTGGGGTTCACCCTTTCTTCTTGTACTCGGCAGGAACCAAGTCTTTCAGGGACTTCCATGATTTCCTAACGATGGGCGGCAAATAACCGTTCGACCTGAAGTAATCAACTACCCACTGCCTTGTCCTCTCGTCTGAAGGGTAACCAGACCCGAAGTCCCCGTACTTCACTTTAAGTTCCTCGATCACTGCGTCCCTCAAAACCTTGGCCACTATGCTAGCCGCCCCCACGACGACGTACTTTGCGTCTGCCTTTTCCTCGATAACCACCTCTGGAATCCCCAGCCAGAACCTGAGGTAAGTGACGAGGGGAGAAGCACTCCCGACCTTATCGACGAAGACGGCTTCCGCCCTCTCGATAGAGTTCAACGACGAGACCATCCCTTCGAGGATCTGGTACGTTAGCGAGTTGAGGTTTTGCTTGTCGATGATCTCTGGGGGGACGAAGGTCACCGCCACTGCCTTCGAGGCCTGAACGATTCGCGGGAAGAGCTCGCTCCTTCTCTGAGGGGTGAGCTGTTTGCTGTCCGTCACGCCGATTTCCTCTAAGGATCCCAGCAAATCCCTCTCAAAGCCTACGCATGCCACCACCATGGGCCCTATGAGCGGGCCCCTTCCGGCCTCGTCGCAACCTATTATCATAGCCTGATCGAGATAACGAGTTTGGCCGTCTTCTTTCCGTCCTTCACCTTCTCGTTCTCGAAAGTCTCTTTTACTTCCGCCTCAGGGTACACGGAAAGGAAGTTCACGATCAGCGACTTAGCGACGCTCTTCGAAGCCAAGTAGTAATCGACCCCTTCGACCCCTTCCACGACGTTAGTAAGCGAGTTGAGCGCAGACCTGTTGAAGAAGGACTCGAAGAACTGCCTCTTGCCCTCTTCCATCCTACCTTCCTTGAACCTCAACTGGATCTTTGCCTCGTAATAGCCTGTCTTCTTCCTCATGCAGTCGTCGCATAGCGTTTTCGCTACGTCCAGGAGCACGTCTTTTCTAGCCTCAAAGCGGTAACCGCTTATGTCACCAACGATCAGCACGGTTGCGTAAGTCCTGTTCCCGACGTCCCTCCAAGTGCGTTCTAGCGTCACTTCGAACCCCTTAACGTTGGGATCCACCTTCAGCTTGGGGACAACTAGCTTCCAAACGTACTCCCTGAACGGGTCGTCCGTGGTCGGCTTCACCCACCTCCCCGAGATCCACATGGCCCCGCACAGCTTGCAGAGCTTGCCCCTCACTTCCTTAGGTGCCTCGACTAGATCGCGGTGCTTCGCGTAGCACTCTGGGCAGAGCTTGCCGTCCACAAGCGGCAGGTCGATCCTGCCGCAACTTACGCAGAACTTCCCCCTCATGGCCTTCACAAGTTGTACATTTGGGCGTACTTCACTCCGTCAATTTCATCGTAGGTGTCTATTAAGCCCTGCCTCATCGCTTCCTCCACCACCTCGTTCCCTATGAAGATCGCGATCGTCGCGGTTCTTGCCTCGTCCATGGCAGTAATTAAGTCGACTACTTCCCCCGAGTAGTAGTCCTCGCTCACGTCCAGAACCTTGATCCCGCTCCTGTACACTTTACCCAAAAGGGAGGGATCCACGACTCCTACGAACTTCATGCCCTCCGTCTTCCTGACGGTGAGGCTCACCATCATATCGGCTTCACCGGGGTCTGAGCTCCGCAGGCCAGGCAGGACACGTACCAGACCTTGCCCTCCCTCTTCAACACCGTGTCGTAGGAGCCACACGTGCTACAGCGGACGTAAATCTTCAGGAACCTGTCCATGAGACTGTTGATCGACGACGACGAGAACTTGCCCTGAATGACCAGCTGGCCGTTCTCGTTGATTGAACCGGGGGCTCCCAGTTCCTTCAACAGGTACTTCATGACGATCTTCTCGTCCCTCCTTATCCTGTCGCAGTACTCCCTGAAGTTCTTGATCACCGTGCTCGTACCTACGTTGAATATCACTAGGTTAGGGATTACCTGCGTCCCCACTTTCTTGGCCTTCTGAGGGATTTCCTGCATCGCCCTATCTAGAAGCTTCAGGTACTCCTCTTCTGTCTGTGCCACGAGTTCCCTTTTTAGCATCGTCTAATATTTGCTTCTGTCGATGAGGGTTTACATAGAGACCTACGGCTGTGCCTTGAACAGAGGAGACAGCGCCATAATGGCGACCTTACTAACCGAGAGCGGGCACGTCATAGTCAACGAACTTAACGACGCCGACGCCGTAATTTTGAACACCTGCGCCGTTAGGCTCGAGACCGAGGAGAGGATGAAGCAGAGGATCCGCGAGCTGAGCCGATCTGGAAAGAAGCTGATCGTTGCCGGTTGCCTCGCCGGCGCTCTGCCCGCCACCGTTTCTTCCATAGCTCCGCAGGCTTCCCTCCTGGGCCCCCAGGCGGTCGAGAAGGTTGTCGAGGTGGTCGAGTCCAACGAGAGGAAGGTCGCTATCGAGGGGTCTAAGGCCACTAAAGTCCCGAGGGTTCTCGACGGCAAGATATTCATAGTGCCGATAGCCGACGGCTGTGCCGGAGAGTGCAACTTCTGTATTACCAAGGTCGCTAGAAGGAAACTGAGGAGCTACCCCTTGAGGGAGATAGTTAACGCAGTGAGGGAAGCTGTAGCAAAGGGCGCGGTGGAAATCGAGCTTACGGCACAGGACACCGCAGCATACGGCCTCGACTTCGGCGGCACGGTGAGGCTCCCAGACCTCGTTAGGGAAGTTGCAGGAGTGGAGGGCGACTTCATGGTCAGGGTAGGCATGATGACTCCAGAGCAGGCCATGACTGTCATCGACGGCCTCATAGAGGCTTTGAAGCTCGACAAGGTCTACAAGTTCGTCCATCTTCCTGTCCAGTCAGGAAGCGATAAAGTCCTGAAGCTCATGAACAGGAAGTACACTATCGACGAGTACAGGGCTCTGGTGAAGGAGATAAGGGCCAAAGTTCCGGGCGTGAGCGTTGCCACCGACATAATCGTAGGGCATCCGGGGGAGGAAGAGGAGGACTTTGAGGAGACCCTCAGCCTAATGAGGGAAATGAGGTTCGAGAGGGTCCACTTGGCCATGTATTCCGTGAGGCCCAACACGCCCAGCGCCAGGATGCCCCAAGTCCCGGACAAGGTAAAGAAGGAGAGGATGAACGTGGCCATGAAGCTTTACGAGACCTTGGCCTTGGAGGTTCACGGCCAATACGTCGGGAGAACCCTGGAGGCGTTGACGACCGAGTACGGTAGAAAGGGCTCGGTGATAGGCAGGCTGAAGAACTACATCCCCGTCGTGATCAGGAACGAAAGCCAATTGGGCTCCTGGGTGAAGGTGAGGATCGAGGAGGCCTCCTTCTACGACTTGAGGGGGTCTAGGGTGAGTTAAAACGGGTTTAAACTCGTTAGTAAAGTTTATTTTCAGCTAACTCGACAAAGCGAGGCGTGGACGTTTATATAGTCTCAGCGGTGAGGACTCCGATAGGCAAGTTCGGAGGTTCCCTGAAAGACGTTAACCCGACCGACTTGGGAGCTATTGCGATCAAGGAGGCCCTCAAGAGGGCGAGCGTTCCCCCAGAGAAGGTCGACATAACCATAATGGGCAACATCCTAAGGGCGGGCTACGGCCAGGACTTGGCCAAGCAGGCCGCCGTGAAGGCGGGAATCCCGATGGAGGTCGACGGCTACTGCGTGGACATGGTCTGCTCCAGCGGCATGATGAGCGTCATGAACGCCGCCCAGATGATCAAGTCTGGCGACGCCGACATCGTGGTCGCGGGAGGGATGGAGAGCATGAGCAGGGCGAGGCTCGCGGTAGACCCAGACGTGAGGTGGGGAATAAAGATGCTGTTCGGCAGGAGCTTGAACTTCATCGACACCATGCTCATGGACGGCCTGACAGACCCGTTTAACATGAAGCTGATGGGAATGGAGGCCGACATGGTGGCTAAGGCCCACAACATAACCAGGAAGGAGCTCGACGAAGTGGCCTATATGAGCCACAAGAGGGCCGCCGAGGCGACCGACAAAGGCTACTTCCTCAAGGAGATCGTCCCCGTTCAGCTACCCGACGGGAAAGTGCTGAACTACGACGAGGGCATAAGGAGGGACACTAGCCCGGAGAAGCTCGCTGCCCTGAAGCCCGCCTTCACTCCTGACGGCTATCACACTGCGGGGAACTCCTCTCAAATCTCGGATGGGGCGGCTGCCCTAGTCCTCATGAGCGAGAAGGCGGTTAAAGAGTACGGAGTAGAGCCCATAGCGAAGATCATTGGCTACAGTTGGGCTGGCATAGAGAGCTGGAGGTTCACGGAAGCCCCTATCCCCGCGATAAAGAAGCTGTTGGAGAAGCTAAACCTCAGCGTCGACAAGGTAGACTACTTCGAGAACAACGAGGCGTTCGCGGTTAACAGCGTGTTGGTGAACAGGTACTTGGGAATACCGTACGACAGGCTGAACGTGTTCGGAGGCGCGATAGCGTTAGGTCACCCAATCGGGGCCTCTGGAGCCAGGATAATCGTCACTTTGCTGAACGTCCTCTCGACGATGAAGGGAAGGCTGGGGATAGCCAGCCTCTGCCACGGAACAGGTGGGGCTACCGCCGTCGCGGTTGAGCTCCTCAGACCTCTTTAACTTTTTAGCTCAAGGTTCTTTGAAGAGACCAAACTGGTGATGTTCTAGTTGGCTAGAAAGAAGACGGAACAGCCGCAGGTTAAGGAACTGAGGAAACCCGAGTCCTACGAGGTGATCTGCGTAGTCAAGAAAATGCTCGGGGCGGAGCACGTACAGGTCGTTTGCTTAGACGGCAAAGAAAGGATGGGGAGGATCCCGGGCAAGTACAAGAAGAGGATGTGGATCAGGGAGGGCGACGTCGTTATAGCCCAGCCTTGGGACTTCCAGCCCACCAAGTGCGACATAGTCTACCGTTACGAGGAGTCGGAGCTGAGGAAGCTGATTGAGGAAGGGGTCGTCGACAAGGACGTGCTCGAGCAGTTAAGAGGATGAGGTTTGGAGAGAAAGAGGAAGGAGGAGAAGAGGCGTAAGGACGAAGACCTCTTCAAGGTCGTAGACAGCACGATAGATCCTAGAACTTATCTGAATATCATCCAGGTAAGCAGGAGACTAAAAATAAAGAACGTTTTTGGAGCGATTTCCTCGGGTAAAGAGGCTAAAGTTTACCCTGCCGTCACTTACGACGGCCAATGGATCGCGCTGAAAATCTACTACGTCTCCACGGCTCAGAGCAAGAAGGCCATAGAGAGGTACACCTTTGGCGACCCGAGGTTCGAGGGCGTCAAGGTATCGAACACTAGGCAACTCTTAACCGTCTGGGCTAGGAAGGAGTTCGGCAACCTCGAGAAGATGTACAACAACGACGTGAGGGTACCCAAGCCCTTGCTCGTTTACGAAAACGTGCTCGCGATGGAGTTCATCGGGGAGGACGGGGTGAGGGCTCCTCTATTAAGGGAACTGCCGGATGAAGAAATAACCAAGGGCCTCTACGACGACGTCATGCTACAGATCCGAAACATGGTACTGAAAGCGAGGCTCGTCCACGGCGACCTCAGCGAGTACAACATCATGGTGTACGACGGCAAGTGCTACATCATAGACGTGAGCCAGGCGGTTACGGTTACTCATCAGAACGCAAACGAACTGCTCCTGAGGGACCTCCGAAACGTAACGAGGTTCTTCGAGTCGAAGGGCGTGGAAGTGGAGGATCCAGAAAGCGTTTTTAGAGATCTTTGGGAGAAAATAGCTCAAGGGTTCTGAAGCCTTGTACTACGTTTCAGTTCCCGACGAGAGGATGGAGGAAGCAAAGAAGCTCGCTGACGCGCTTCAGAAGAAGCTCGGAATCAAGGTCGAAATTGACGAGAGGACGAAGGCGATTAAGATCTCCCCTGGCGAGTCTGACCCCTACACCGCCTTCAAGGCCATAAACGCGTTCAAGGCCTTGGCTTACGGCTTCAGCATAGGGGACGCGATGAAGCTCCTGTCCGACGACTACGCTCTCCACGTGATAGAGTTGAAGGACTACGCGAGCGGGGCAGAAGACGCCAGGAGGTTGAAGGGCAGGGTGATCGGGGAAAAGGGGAAGACCAAGAAGATAATCCAGGAGTACACGGGGGTCAGCCTTGTGATAACGGACAACGCGATAGCGATCTTAGGGCTTTCGGATCAGGTAGAGATAGCGAGGAAAGCGGTAGAGATGTTGTTGGAGGGAAGACAGCACAAGACTGTTTACGAGTACCTCGACAAAGCCGAACTGTCCTACAGGACGCGCTCCTCCTGATCCCCTAACGCGTCGAGGCTTACCTTATACTGCTGCAAAACCCTCTTGTAGTTCGCGAGCGTCGCTAGCACTTTTTCGTCGGAAAGGAAGACCTTCAGGCTTTCCTGATCCCCCTTGTAAAGCTCCCTGAAGAACCTGAGAAGTATGCGCTTGGGCTCGCTCAATATCTCCTCGGTCACGTAGAGCTTGGGCTCGGGCTTCATAATGAGGGTGGCGTGAATTCCGTCCAAAGTCGCAATCATCGCGAGCTTGTGAGCGCTGTACTCCTTCGTCGGCGACCTCTTCGTGGCCTTCACTTCAATGTAGTACTTATCGCCGCCCTTCACGGCCTCGAAGTCGTGGGTGGGCTTATCCACGAACCTCACGTCCTGAAAGTCGAGGCTCGTCAGTACCCTGAAAGCCTTGTGCTCCATGGCGTAGCCCAAGAGGATGCCCTTAGCCCTCCTCAGCGCGAAGTCCAAGTCCTCTTCGGTCAAGCCGTACTGTTCCATTAGCTCTTCGAGTACGCCCAACCCGCGTGTATTTCTCTAACAGAATTAATAAACAGTTCTAATCTGCGCACTTCAGCTTCAGCGGCCCGAGTCTATTCCTCCCTATCTCCCTGGCCTTTATCACGTCGTTCCAATTCGCCTTCCTCCTACCGTAGTTCGTTAATCTGAACAACTCGATCTCGAGGTCGTACTCCGTGAAGATCCCGAGTTCGTTCATTTTCTTCCTCACTTCCTCTAAATCTCTCGATCCTTTCAGCGCCTGGTACAGCGGGGAGGTGCTCCCTACAACTGAGGGCTTCATGAAGAACGCGATCGCCATCAGCGGACTCACGTTGACTTTCCTCAGGCCTCCCCTCAGCGTGTAGGGGCCGTAGAACCCTTTGAAGGCTAGCCAGGGGAGCTTAGAGGCCTCGGTTTCTGTCAATTCGAGGACTTTACCGACCGTCATGTAGCTCTCCTCGTCGTATCCCTTAATGTCCGTGAGTCCGCCCTTCGAGGCCACTTCCGAGACCCTTTCCAAGAGGTAGTTAGGGTCCAGCTCCCCGTCGCTACCCAACCCCATGACCGCCAGTTCAGCGTTCAAGTCCCTCTCTAAGGCCTCCAGCGTCAAGAGCATCGCGAAATCGATCAGGGGACTCCCTAGAGTCGGCTCACAGCCTTTGGCCAGCACGTCGCCCCCTGCGTCCACTCCCACGATTTTCTCTACCCGGTAATCTTCAGCGAACTGCCTGAGCTCCTCTGCCAGGGACTGCGGGGCCCAGCGGACGCACACTCCCAGCCCTCTCTCTCCCAAGACCTTGAGGACTCTCGAAAGCTGGGGCACTATAGCTCGCGCCTTCTCACCCCTAACCGCTTCAGTGTCCCCGTTGACCCAGTAAAGGGATCTAGAGTACGGCTTGTAATTGATCAGGTCTTCCGCGCAAACCGGGCCAGGGATGGGGTCCACGACGAACCTCTCCCAAATGACGGCCCCTAAGATCACGTCATAGCCCATGCGTTCGAGGTACTTCTTGACAACTATCCCAGAGACCGCGTCACCTCCTCCGCCTATCCCGAGAACAAGCGCCCTCTTCGCCAAAGTTAAAACCTCTTACGCCTCTACGCTTGGAACCTTCAAAGGCTTTTTCAGGATAAAGTATTATGCGAGTCTCTTGAAGTATTAGATCCCTACCCTGTTTAAGAGAAACACCCCTTAGCCATTATATTCGATGGACTGGACGGAGGAGCTCCTCGAGAGCGTAACTTTCACGGAAGCACCCGAACCAGAGGTTTCCTACGGCTCCGAGTTGGCCTCCGCCATAAGCACGGCATCGCTCCTCAAAGAGTTGGGCGAGTTCGACGACGTGGCAAAGGACGCGCTCCTGAAGCACTTTGACGCATGGCTGGAGACCGTAACGCCGATAATGTACACTTCAGGCCTGGCAGAGGTCTTGGGGGATAGGATCAAGGGCGACATAACGTCTATATTCCAGAGAATGACGGAGGGCGAGCTGGCCTCCCTATTGGACGCCGTGAGCAGGTTGAAGGTTTCCGACTCGGTAGAGACCAACGATGTCAAGGAAGTGTTCTACTACGTCGTGAAGCTCCTTGACGGGTTGGGAGTAGACGTCACCGAGCTGAAGGACTACATCGACTTCACCGACCCTCGGTCGACTCTCTCTAGTTTAATTGCCGTAATAGCCACGGCCCTAGCCATCGTGATCTCCAGGGGATGAGGTTGCAGTCCTCCGTTTCGGTAACCGCCGAGAAGCTCGTAGAGCTAACCGCGAAAGTCGCCTCGAGGATGCACGTCGATGACGAAGAGTTCGAGAGGCTCGTCAGCATAGGCTTACTCGAGATAGCCAAGGCCTCCGTAGTAGCGACCGCGAGCCAGGTAGTTCAAGACTCGAACGGTCTGCTGTTTTGTAAGCTGTGCAGTAAAGGGCCCTTCACAAAGAAGGGGATGTTCCTTCACTTGACTAGGTTGCACAGGGGCGAGATCAAAACGATCCTGGAGAGCGAAATAAGGAACAGGCTGAAGGGTTTTACAAAGACCTGAGCGAGTTGTCTAAGTCCTCAATGAGGTCGTTCTGATCCTCGATCCCAACCGAGAGTCTGACCAACGACTCGCTTATTCCCGCTATTTCAGCCTCGTCCTTCGTTAAGGTTCTGTGCGACATGGTTAGAGGGTGGGAAATGGTCGAATTGATCCCCCCGATCGTTTGAGCTCTTAAAATCACCTTCAGGTTCCTCATTAGCTTGTACACTTCTTCCCTGCCCCCTTTGATCTCGAAGCTCAGCACTCCGCCGAAGCCCCTCAACAGCCTGCGGGCGAGCGAGTGGTCCTCGTGGGAGGGGAGGCCAGGGTAGTACACCTTCTTGACCTTGGGGTGCTCCGAGAGGAATTCCGCGATCGCCATGGCGTTCCTGTGTATCGCCTCCATTCTGACCTTCAGGGTCTTGAAGCCCCTGATCACGAGGTAAGCCGCGTGCGGGTCGAGCGAGGTGCCCAAAGTCCTGCGGGTCATGTCGATCTTCTCCATGAGGTCCTTCTTACCCGCGGCAAGTCCGGCGATCACGTCGTTATGTCCTGAAATGAACTTTGAGGCGCTGTGGATTATCACGTGAGCTCCGAAGTCGGCGGGGTTCTCGTTTATCGGGGTCGCGATCGTGTTGTCTACGGCCAGGATCCCCCCTTTCTCGCTCACCACTTTGCTGATCGTCTCGACGTCCATAACGCGCAGCAACGGGTTCGAGATCGACTCCACGAAGACCAAGTCGAAGTTCCCCGAGTTGAGGAACTCCAGGAACTTCTCGTTCCCCGGCGGGGTGACTACCGTTTGCACCCCGAACCTGCCGAGGAGGTCTTTGAAAAACCTGAGGGTCCTGGCGAAGACGTCCACGTGAATCAGAACCCTCCCTCCGGGCTTGAGGAGGGCGAACGCGGTCGACGAAATGGCGCCCATGCCCGACGAGAACGACACTCCCATCTCCGTCTTCTCGGCCTCGGCTATCTTCCTGTTGAGCTCCTCTACGGTGGGGTTCAACTCCCTTGAGTACCTGTACTTCTCTCCTTGAGGGAAGTCGAAGGCGGCCGTCTGATAAATAGGGGTCGTGATCGCACCGGTCTTCTCGTCGATGGTTTCCCTCGCGATCCTAGTCGCTTCCCTCAACTCTCGCACCGTGTGTCGCTCTAGCTAATTTAACTTTACACCTTATCCCGAAGGCCTCGCACACGTTCAGCCCGTCCTTGATCAGCCCGTCCTTGTCCGTCTTGTCGTCTACGAAGACAAGCACGCTCGGCCCAGCTCCGCTGACGCACGCCCCGACTGCGTTGTGCTTCAGCGCCATCTCTTTGAGCCTGGGGTAGTAGGGGAACAGCGGCTCCCTAGCCTTCTCCACTATCTCGTCGTTAAGTCCCAGCCTTATGAGATCCCTGTCCCCCTTCTGAAGGCCCACGATCAAGGCGGTGGCAAACCTCAGGTTCTCCACGTACTTCTTCGTGGGGATCTCCTTGGGGACTAACTCCCTGGCCTTCATCGTTTTCTGCTCGATCCTGACTTCTGGGATGAAGAGCACGAACTCCACGTCTACGTTGTGAGGGATGCTGACTACTTTGAGGGGGGACTGGCTCACCACGGCGACGAAGCCCCCGACGACGCTGGCGGCTACGTTGTCGGGGTGGGCTGACCCCGCCGCGGCCTCCTCGCCGTAAGACGCGAACTTCACTAGCTCGTCCTTCGAGAGGTTCAGCTTCAACGCCTCGTTGACGCCGACCACGGCTCCAGCCGCCGAGGCCCCGCTGGAGCCCAAGCCTAAGCCCGCGGGGACTCCCTTCCAGAGCCTGATCTTCACCTTCTGCTTTATGTTCAGCTCCTCGAGCATCCTCAGGACGGCGTAAGATGCGCTGTTCTTCCTAGCGTCGAGCGGGACCCCTTCCGACTCGATCGCGACGTCGATCTCAGTGGACGGCCGAGCCTCTATTTCCAGGACGTCGAAGAAAGCATCGTGAGCCACTGCTAGAACGTCGTACCCTGACCCTAGGTTGGCGGAGCTGGACGGCGAAATTACCCTCATTTCCTGAGAGCGATTAAGCCTAGATAAAAAAGTTCAGCTATTTTCCAAAAATTCACATAGCTATGAGCTCAGCCTTGCTGAGCTCTTCGAGGATTTGTGTTACGGGGCCGCTGACCTCCTGCTCGCTCAGGTTCGCCGCCTTGCTTATCTCGGCCACTATGTCCTGAACCGTCCTGGTTCCGTCGCACATTTCCCAAACGTAGTACGCTATCGAAGCGACCTGGTAGACCCTGTCCTCGTCGAGCTGAATAACGTAGCTGTCCTGGTCTTCTAGCACGTCCACGACTTGGCCCTTCTTGACGGGCTTGTTGCCCTTAATTTCTTCGTAGTTCATTCTTCTTCCTCCTCGCTTTCACTCCTCCTACCGTAACCGCCGTAACTCCTGTTGTAAGGCCTCCTGCCGAAGTTCCTCCTGGGTGGCGTGTTCGGCGCCTCTGGCTCGTTCGTTGGTATTTGGTCGGCGCTCGGGGCGTCGCTGTCAGTCATCTCGGTTACCTTAGATCTGCTTCCTGCGTTCAGCTGAACCTTTCCTCTGTAAGCAGTCGTCCACGCGTTCTCTATCTTCACTACCATTCCTTGTCTGACTTTACCAGCGAGTTGGCCCCAGAGCGTTAACTTAACCCTGCCCGTGTCGTCTCCAACGACCGCTTCGCTTATGGTTCTCGGACCGGACTTCGTCTGAATTACCTTCGGCTCCGAGGCTTCTAAAACCCTTACGGTTACGGATACGTTGTCTTGATTCGGTTTTAGATTACCTACCTTTTCTTCCGACATTCCGATTCGACTCGAGCTATTTGTCCGCCTCCCCTCTCATTACTAGTATATAAATCAAGATGAAATCGCGTTGAGAACGAGGCGGGTTACGTAAACCAGGGCCGTTACTACGACATGACCGCCTTAACGTGTTTTTATTAAGTTAACTCGCGATGATTCTCACAGATCGCCGTTGGCGGAAGAGAACAAAGTCCTAACTCTGCCCAAGAGGTTCGTGGAGGCCCTGAAAGAGCCCTTCGTGGGGAGGGAGGAAGAGGCGAAAATAGTCGCCTTAGCCCTCATGACGAAGGAGCACGCCATTCTAATTGGTGAACCTGGAACGGCTAAGTCCGCCCTGGTAAGGAGGGCGGCAGAGCTCCTGAACGCGAAGTTCTTCATGTACTTACTAACTAAGTACACGGAGCCAGCGGAGCTCTTTGGCGCGCTCGATATAAACGCGTTAAAACAAGGGGTTTACAGGAGGATCACTAAGGACAAGCTACCGGAAAGCGAGATAGCCTTCCTGGACGAGATATTCAACGCCAACTCCGCGATCCTTAACGCCCTGTTATCTCTCCTGAACGAACGCGTAATCTACGACGGCTATAACGTGATCAAGACGCCCTTAAGGACGTTGATCGCCGCGAGCAACAGGGTTCCAGACGAGCCAGAGCTAGAGGCGCTTTACGACAGGCTGCTACTGAGGCACTTCACTAAGCCTGTGGGCGAGGACAAATGGGCTGAACTCGTGCAGGCCGCGTGGGAGCTGGAGTTCACTTCCAAGTGGGTAGTGAAAGAGCCCATAATGACGGTAGGCGACCTAGACTTAGTCTACGCGAGCCTATCGAAGGTCGACATGGCCCCCATAAGGAACAAGATGCTGAGGCTCTTTATGATGCTCGAGGAGAAGGGCATCCACCTGAGTGACAGGAGGAAGGGTAAGGTTATGAAGTTAGCTGCAGCCCACGCGTTGCTTAACGGTAGGCTGAGGGCTGAGGAGGAAGACCTGATAGTGCTTAAGTACATCGCCCCCAGGGAGCAGGACGACTTCGAGAAAGTCGCCGCCCTGTTGTCCGAAGAGCTCAAGACGCCGATTAGATACATGAAGGAGTTGAACGAGATACTAACGAACGTCAAGGAGACGCAGAAGTTCGTGGAGTCCACTCCCGAGAACGACCCTAGGTTGATTGAGCTCATCAGGTCGTTCAAGATGGCGAGGGAGAGGGTGATCTCGCTCGGCAGGGAATCGGGGGACGATAAGGTGGAGAGGTACGCTCAAGAAGTAGTGGCTGAAATAGACAATCTCCTGGAGAAAATAGCGAAGAAGTTGGGGATTTACTCGTGAGTGGAATACTAAGAGGCATAGACTACAACGACCCCGTAGTGGCCTACAGGGGAGAGAGGATAAAGTCCATACTGGCCAGGGTCATGGGGAAGGACGTAGGCGTCAAGAAGACCTTCCTGACAGATATTTACTACATCCACTATTTGCCATTCCCGATTCTCAAGGTTAAGGACGAGATAGACGAAGCCGAGTCAGTTGAGTACGCCTTTATAGAGTCCATGCTTATGAGCGACGTGATCGACAGGAGCAGGAACTTCACCGTCGCCAACTCGACGATAAGCGTGGCTTTCACCGTGAGTTACGTCCAGAACTTGATAGAGGAGCTGGAGAGGATTTCGAAGACGTCTCAGTCTAAGGAAGAGAGGGAGGCCGCAGAACAGATGCTGAGGGAGTTGAAGGAAGGGGAAACTTCGGCCTCTGGGAACGCGGAGAGGCAGGCACAGAAGAGCTCTGAGGCCATGAAGAAGGTGATGAAGCAGGCTCACGAGAGAGCCATCGCCAAGGCTGTCGAGGACGCGAACGCCGTGAAGAACCTGCAGAAGATAGTTGGAGGCCAGTCCGCCGGCACTGGGTCTGTCTTCACCACTGACGCTGATATCTACGAGGTTCTGAAGCTCGCCAGGAACAGCGACATGAAGAAGATCCTCGAGTTCCTCAGCGGCATGCCCAAGATAGGAGCGTTCACTAAGAAGAAACGCACGAAGTACGTGAGGGGTGAGCTCTACGGCTACGAGGAAGGAACTGACCTCGAGAGGATTGTGCCGAGCGAGTTGGCCTTGCCAGAGGAGCTGTTCCACGTGAAGTTCGCAGAAGGGGAACTCCTGCTGTACCAGAAGGAGATCAAGGAGGCTTTAGGCCCCCTTTACCTGCTCCTGGACAAGTCGGGGAGCATGGACGGGGAAAAGATACTCTGGGCTAAGGCCGTCGCTCTTGCCCTTTACAACAGGGCCCGCAGGGAGAACAGGGACTTCTACCTGAGGTTCTTCGACAACATTCCTTACCCTCTGGTGAAGGTCTCCAAGAACGCTAAGGCCAAGGAAGTCGTAAAGATGATCGAGTACATCAGTAAGGTAAGGGGCGGAGGCGGAACGGACATAAGCAGAGCCATCATAACTGCGACTGAGGACATCAAGGAGGGCCACGTGAAGGGCGTCAGCGACATAATAATCCTCACTGACGGTGAGGACAAGATCGCCGAAACAACCGTAAGAAGGTCGTTGAGGGAGGCCAACTCTACCCTGATAAGCGTCATGATAAGGGGCGAGAACGCTGACTTGAGGAGGGTTTCCGACGTGTATTTGGCCGTTTATAAGCTGGATCACGGCGACTTGCTGAAGGTCGTAGAGGTCTAGTCTCATTGGGAGTTTTCAGCCTAGATCAAAGGGAGGAGGCCCCAGCCTCATCCTCCCAACTGCGTGGGCGTCAGCTGGACATGGCCGCGTATTACTGATTAACTTCCTAGCTCATAAGAGTTCCTTCAAATTGTTCACCACATAGGTCGGCTTTATTCCCAGCCTTTCTACGTCCTCTCTCTTGGAAATCCCCGTCAAGACTAGAACCGTGTCGAACCCAATTGAAATCCCCATCCTTATGTCGGTCTCCAATTGGTCTCCGATTACTACGACGTTCTTGGTGTCGGGCATTCCGGCCACTTTCCTAGCTACCTCGAGTATCCACTCGTGCGGTTTGCCAGCCACGAAGTCGGGCTCCCTCCTAAGAGCGTAAACTATCGCAGATGCTAGGGCCCCGGCGCCCAGCCTTAAACCGTCTCTGGAAGGCCAAAGCCTGTCCATGTTGGTCACTACGAAGAGAGATCCGGAAGCCACGCACCTCATCGCGGTGGAGAGCTTATCGTAGGTGGCCAATCTGTCTAGCCCGAGCACGACAGCGTCTGGCCTCTCCTTCTCGGCCTCGCCTTGTGTGAGCACTTGAAACCCGGCCATCTTCAGCTCCTCAACCAATCCCTCCTCGCCGACGACGAAAACAGTCCTAACAGACGTCCTCTCCTTGAGGTAGTACACCGTTGCAGTCCCGCTGGTAACGATGTCGTTCACCGAGACGTCTAGGCCTAGGTACCTTAGTTGCCTCGAGAGAAGGAGCCTGCTGAAGCCTGAGTTGTTCGTGATGAGGACTACCTTCTTCCCTCTGGCCTTCAGCTCCTTAAGAGCCTCCAAGTTCTCCTTTATCGGGACGTCCTCCCTCAGAATGACGCCGTCGACGTCACTTATAATAAGGTCGTAGCTTTCCAGTAACGACCTCATGAAGCTTCATCAGCTTTGACCTAACCGCCGATTTAAGTTCCTCCTCGCTCCTGGCGAACGCGAACAGGCCCGCTGGCGAATACATCACCCACCGGCAGTCCCACTCACCTACGTACGGTGTAGATATTCTTGCATAGATGGCGTTCTTTCCCGTGTAGACCGCGATCAAGTAGACGTTTTGGCCTATTTCCGCTAAGTAGAAGTCGCAGTCGTCCCTCTCTTCATGGATCAATTTATCAACTCCTAAATCCTTACTGTCCCACACGAGGAACTGGTCTGCTGGCGAGGTAATTAACTTGGATAACAAGGAACAGTTGGTTCGGGACTATTACTCAAGGCTTAAGCGGTTGCCCAGCTTCAAGGTAGTTGCTGGACTGGGAGCAGTAGAGACGGCTCTAGCGTTTCTGAGAGGACTTCAGCTGGGAGTCCAGTTCTTCGAGGCAATAATCACATACCTGATCCTAGGCTTGGCTCTGTACTTAAGGCACTGGAAGTTCGCTATTTTCGTTTACGACACGACGGCGTTCCTCTACCTGTTTTTCTCGTTTACGCCCATACAGCCGATTTACGCGCTTGGACTACTCCTGCCTTTGACTGGTTACGTACTGATCGCTTACACGAGGGAAGTTTACGTTTATCTCGTAATGACCGCTCAAGGAATCGTTCCGTCGCTATTCTTCGGCTTCCTCCCGATATACGTGGGTTACATAGGTTCGATAGTGGCGTTCTTCGCGGTGTACGTACACATGATCAACAGGATGGGACTAGAGCTCCACGGCACCAAGAGCTTGGAGATAGTCAGGCCATTCGTGAAAGGGATAATGAACAGGGAGTACGAAGTAGTCGACAGGATAATGAGTTTCACAGGGAAGAGGGTCGACGTGATTGTTGCTCTCTTCAAGATAGGTGAGAAGGTCTTTGTGATACCGAAGCTCCATTACGGCCTGTTCGGACAGGCAGGGAGTAGCATGTTCCCTTACGACCTGGAGAGGGCATGCCCTCAATGCGTTTCCTTTCACGGTCCTGGAAGCCATGAGCTCGACGCCGTAACAAGAGATGAGTCGATGAAAGTCGTCAGGGCGGTCGCGGACTACGTGGCGTCTGGGAACTGGAAGGACGAGAGATTTCGCGGGATAGAAATATGGCAGAAGGGGAGGATGAAGGGCATAACTTTACTGTTCCAGGGCAGGACCCTGACTTTTCTAACGAGGCCGGGCTGGGGAATAGACGACCTGCCAGAGACGCTGTGGGACTACAGCTACGGAACCGGAGACTTCTTGATAGACACCCACAGCGAAAGGCTGAAGGACGACATCACGTTTGAAGACGTGAAGGACATAAAGAAGGCGCTTGAGGAAATCAAAGCGACCGAAGAGAGGCCACTCTTTTTCGCTTACAAGGAGGGACTAGTAAGTGCCAAATGTGAGGGGTTATGCGATAGGAGGGTCAGGGTTTTCGCCTTCTCCGACGGGCGCAAGAGGATCGGCGTGGTGTACATCTACGCCAACAACTCTCACGAGGACTTGGGCAGGGCCTTGAAGGACGTGGAGGGGTACGATGAGGTGGTTTTAGTGACGCCCGACGATCACACTTGTACAGGAACGCTGATAGGATCCCTTTACAACCCCGCTGTGAAGTGTGATGAGTTGGTCGGTGTCACAAAGTCGTTGTTGAGGGAGGCCCTTAGCGACCTCAGACCAACTAACGTACAGTTCGGCATGGTTAAAGTCAGCGGCGTTAGGGTTTTGGGAGAGACGGTATCCCAGCTACTTACGTCGCTCGAGTTCGTCGGCGCCTTCGTTAAAAAGACCTATTGGATGCCTTTAATCTTCCCCTTCTTCTCTCTCCTCATCGCATTACTGATTCAAACCTATCTAGGAGCTCCTTGACTTCCGCCTTCCACCTCTCTAAACCATCAGGGGCGTCTGGGTAGCTCCTGTAGAGATCCTTCATCTCCTTCATGAACGACGCCACGGTCTTCAGCTTCACCAGAAGGCTCGGCCTCCCGAGACCGGCTAGAACCCTCATGGCTTTCTCCGCGACGGAGAGGTGGAGGTCTCCTGTAACGCTCGCCTCAAGGAGGTCTTCCTCCTTAATCACCCTTTTCTCCATACCGTAATTGATGTCCGCGTCGGAGAGCTTCTGTAGGAACCTCCTGAAGACCTCGAGGCTGGCCTGCTTGGCGCCGTACATCTCCAGGTAGCACTTGTTGGCCTCCCACAGGGTCTTAGCGTCGAACGATCCGACCTCGAAGGCGTTGGAGATCGCCTTGGCAACACAGTAGCCTGAAATCATCGCCGAGCCCTTGCCTCCCCCGTGAACTGGGTTCACGGTGAAGGCTGAGTCCCCTACGACTGTCATGCCGTTCCACACCAGAGTGGATATGGGCCTCCTTGTAGGGACGAGCGCTCCGCCCCTGATTATGACCTGCTTTAGGTCAGGGGCGTACTTGTTCAAGTACTTCTTGTAGTACTCGTGTATGCTACCGTAGTTCATCCCTCCCTGAATGCCGAGCCCGACGTTCACCTTGTCCTTCCCCTTGGGGAAGTACCACCAATAGCCTCCCGGACTCGCCTCCTGCGAAATGAAGATCCTCAGATACTCTGGCTCCTCCACGTCGCTCGCGGTGAAGCCCACTTCCCTATAAGCGACGTCCGTGTCCTTGTCGTCCAAGGGTTCCGCTAAGACGTGGCCTTGAGGCAGTTTCGACCTGACGCTCATGCTGTAGCCCGTCGCCTCGACCACTACCTTAGCCAAAACCGTGTACTCCCTGTTAGTCCTCCTGTCGACTAGCACAGCCCCCCTCACGAAGCCGTCGGAGTAGATCGGCTTAGACGCTGTCGTCATGTCCCTTATCTCGACTCCCTTCCTTTCCGCTTCCCTGAGTATCCTTTGGTTGTAAGCCGGAGCGTTGAGCTCGAACCCCTCTCCCTTCACCGTCCAAACGGTCTTCATGTCGGGGCTGTAGATCCTTATCCCCTCGATCTTCTGCTCCAGCTCTTTACCTTCCGGGTAAGGCATTCCGAGCCTGTCGAAGTGTTCCTTGCTCACCGCGTCTCCACACGGCTTGTCCCCAATCCTCTCCCACGGTTTGCTGTCGACGAGAAGCACCTTCAGGCCTTTCCTCGTGAGGTTGTAAGCGGTCGAAGCTCCGGCGAACCCTCCGCCGATTATGAGTACGTCGAACTTCTCCTCGCCTGAACTCATGTTCGTACTCCTTGGTTCAGTTCGGTTTTAATACTAATGTCTGGTTTCGCAAATGTACTTCTCGATTTTAGCCTTGATCTCGTTGGGCAACTCGGACGAAACCTTGTCCTGTCTGAAAGAGCGGTCGCAGAGAACTATAACCTTGCAGTCGCCCAGTTTAGGAAAACCGTTCTTCCAAGCGTATACAGTCAAAGTTATGTCCAAGTTCTCCTGTATGGCGGAGCGGAAGGCCTCGAAAACCTTCGCGCTGTCCACGTTTTTCATCACGTACACGCTCAGCCTCTTGTCGCCAGACCTCCTCGCGTAAGAGAGGGCTTCCCTCAGAAGATCCGAAGCTACGGACGTTTCGTTCTCGTTTTCCTTCAGCGACTCGTCGCTGAGGTACACTAGCGCGCAGATCACGTCATCACCTAAGCGGCCTCACGTAAAAAGAGGTTTCGTTTATCACCACGTATCCCCTCGCCTCAGGGGGGAAATCCCTGGTTATCCCGCCTGAATAGATTATCCTGGCCAGCTTATCGACTTCCAGCTTCTTGTACTGACCTAAGACGACCCAATCCCAAGGGCCCGCGTTCAGGCTTTTCCTTATGCTGTCCAACTCGTACTGATGGCCGTGCAGGATGAAGTATTTGGTTGAGGACACTTCAACGACGTAGAGGGACGTCGCAGTTATCTCCTCCCTGTACCTCGGTTCGGAGCTTATGCACTTGGGAGCGTGAGGGTCTAGGTCACCCTGAATATAGACTATGTGGGCCCACGGCGCTAAGCTCCTTATCACGTAGAGCACGTCAATGACCCTCGGGCACTCGTAGTCCCAGAAGCATTGGGTCGTGTCACCGTTCAACACTATAACTTCGGGCTCCTCCCTCTTGATGATCGTAGATATCACGCTCTCCACGTGTGGCTCGGGGAAGCGGATGTTGCTCAGGATTACTATCTTGCTCAAGGCACCTCCACCAGCGTCCTGCCTGAGTCCTTCAACCCCCTCGGCATCGCTCTAGTGTTAAATCCGTATCCGAAATTACCGTATTTATCCAAAACTATAATCCCGAACGTCCCGTTGCCGAAGACCCTCGTCATTTTCCTAGTTACCGCTAGTGCGGCGGACTCAGCGTCGAAGCCCATCGAAATTAGAATGTCCACCTCCTTTGCTGGGAGCATTCGGAGAATGTACTCCCCGATTCCCGTGCACGAGGACGCGCTCTCGTAACTGGCGTAAAACCCCGCCCCCGGAATGGGGGAGTCGCCGACCCTTCCTTCCCTTTTACCCGAAATCCCTCCAGTGCTAGTTGCTGCAGCCAAAATGCCGTCCCTGTCAATCGCTACCGCCCCGACCGTGTCGAAGGTCTCCGAAACTGGCCTCCCGTAAATGACCTCGGCCTCTTCCGAGACGATCAGTACGTGCCTCCCCTCTCGAAGGACTTCAAGGGCGGCCCTTACGGGGTTCTTGAGCCTGGTGTTCGCGACCGCCCCGACCTTAAGCCCAGGGCCGAGCATCACACCCGCGTCGGTCCTCCTTGTGCCCTTCTCCGTCAGCGTCGCTCCCCTACCTGCGTTGAAGACCCCGGAGTCCTCCATGTAAGCTACAGCCTCGACAACTGCCTCGAGGGAAGAACCCTTCCTGAACTCCTCGTATCCCCGTTCCAGCGCCTTAAGGAGCTCCGATTTCGCTTTCTCTAAGGCCTCTTCAGACCAGTTGCCTGCTCCTCCGTGAACGGCGATCGCGGGAGGGCTTGTCCTCAACTCGATCTTGGGTTAGACTTTTTATTGTAATAAATGTGGGTTGGGGTTGAAGGCCTTGTACTTAGGAAGGACTCAAACTATCGCGCTCACGGTCGTCATAATACTCCTCGGCCTCGTGCCGGCCTACGTGAACAGCCTGGTAGGCTTCGCTGTAGGGATTGGAATAGGCCTGGCGATCGTAGGCTACATCATCTACTCGATGAGGACTCTGTCCAACGACCTGAGGAACAACGTGATCGGGCTGTACTTCAGCGGAGCCCTCGCGCTATCCGCGGCCTTAGGCACACTCATGACTTTACCGTACAAGGAGAAGGCCTATTCCTTCGTTGGGGTTGTCGCGATCCTTCCTCTAATCGCTCACATAGTGAAGGTCGCTAGGCCGATCTTCAAGGGCTTCAACGTAAGGGAGTTCCTTTCGTTGGGCAACGGGATGGTCGCCTTCCTTTTGACCGTCTTGATAGGAGCGATAGTCGGTAGGGCACTTAACAACTTTTACGAGCTAGTGATACTGTACAGCGGTTTTATAGTGTTAGGGATTTTGGCTATGATGTACTTCAGGGAGAAATGAGATGAGGGTAGCGATAATAGGCGCCGGGCCGGCAGGGCTGAGCCTAGCCTATTTCCTCAAGAGGGAGGGCATCGAGGCCAGAGTTTTCGAAAGCCTGGATAGGCCAGGGGTGAAACCCTGCGCATGGGGGTTGATAACTGGTATAGAGGATGTAGTCCCCCTCAAGAAGGAGTCGATAATTTCTGAGCTGAAAGGCTTCAGAATTTACCTCGACAACAAGCTGGTCTACGATATAAGGGGCGACGTCAAGCTCGGTTACATAATCGACAAGCCCAAGTTCCTGCAAGACCTCGCTTCGGAGGTCGACGTGGTTTACAAAACTAAGGTGACTAAGGTCGGCGAACAGTACAGGCTACCCGACGGGAAGAGCCTCAGCGACTACGACAAAGTAATAGAGGCCACGGGACACTACAGTCTGGACAAGGACAAGACAATACCTGCCATACAATACATCACAGACTACAAGCAGGACCCGGAAGTGGTCGAGTTCTACTTCTACTCTGGCTTGCTGGGCTACGCCTGGATCTTCCCTGACAGGGACGGAGCGAAGATAGGGATAGGCGGTTACGCCTCAGTCGATTACCTGAAGGAAAAAGTTAAGGGGATTCTGAAGGGCAGAGTTTTGGCTTTCCACGGGGCGAGGGTCGCGGACTACGGAATAGTCGAGGAGAGGCTCAATCAGGGGAACTACGTGGGCGAGGCCCTCGGCACCGTGATGCCCTTGACTGGAGAGGGCATAAGGCCCTCCATTATCGCCGCCAAGATCATGGCGGACTCGATAAAGGAGGGCAAGCCGTTCGAGAAGGCGTTTCGGTCGTCGAAGATTTACTCAGCGATACAGTACCAGGCGAAGTTGATTAGGGCCGTGAAGGAGGGCAAGTTCTCGACCGGAGGCCTCTCGAGGATCTTGACGTCTTCAGACCCCAACCTCATATTTAAAATAGCTGTCGGAGACTTCGGCAAGTTAGACCTGATAAAGCTGGTGGGAAGGGCTCTCTATGACGTACTCTTTAGATAGGGTGGACAAGGAGATCCTGAAGTTATTACAGGAAGACGGAAGGATGTCGTTTTCCAGGGTCGCCCAGATCCTCGAGATGAGCGAGTCCTCCATCCACATGAGGATTAGGAGGCTCAGGGAGCTCGGGATTTTGAGGGGGTTTCACGCCGACGTCGATCCGGAGAAGATAGGGCTCAAGGTCTCCGCTTTCATTCAGCTCAAGGCCGACCCGAAGAAGTATGAGAGAGTCCTGGCGGAGCTGAAGGAGATGAAAGAGGTCACTGAGATATACGACGTTACGGGGGAGTACTACGCCCTAGTGAAGGTCGTTGTGCCCTCCAAAGAGGACTTGGCGAGGGTTCTCGACGTCATAGGCAAGATCGACGGGGTCATAGACACGTATACTATGATAGTGCTTAGGGTCGTTAAGGAGCAGAGAACGGTGAACCTCGACCTCGTGTGAGTTCAGGTTGAGAGCTCCTCTTCACCGTTCCGCCGGTTTGCGTCTCGTCATCTCTTAAGCTCTCTTATCATGTAGTCTACTAAATGCTTAGCTACGTCTATCCCGGTCGCCGCCCTGAAGCCCTTCCATAGAGGCGAGGCGTTCACTTCCAGGACCAGGTACCCCCTCTCGCTCTCTACGATGTCTATTCCGGCGTAGTCGAGGCCCATGACCTCCTTGACTTTCATAGCTAGGTTCTCTAGTTCTACGTTCACGCTCAGGATTTGGGTCACTGCTCCTTGGGCGACGTTCGTCTTCCACGAGCTGTGGTTTATCCTGTACACGGCTCCGAGAACCTCGTCACCTATGAAGATCAGCCTGATGTCCCTGTCGGGCTTCTTGACGTACTCCTGAACGTAAACCGGGCTGCCCGTAGATAACACAGTCTTCGCCACCCTATAGCCGATGTCTGGGTCGTCGACCTTTATCGAGCCCAAACCGAGGCTACCCATTATGGGCTTGATCACGGCCTCTCCGACCCTCTCAACGAACTTCATCACTTCCGTCGGGTTCTCGGTCACCATAGTCTGGGGAACCGCAACGCCTCTCCTCGCCAAGAGCATCAAGCTGTAGAGTTTGTCCTTAGACTTCTCTATGGACTCTGCGCTGTTGATCAGCCTCACGCCCTGGAACTCAAGTGCCTTCAGGGTGGACATCCTCTTGGTGAACATCTCGGTAGAGACGTAGCTACCTATTCCCCTGGGAAACGCTCCGTCGAGGTGAACCTCGCCCTTTCCCGTCGTTACGAAAGTCCCTCGAGAGTCGATCCCTACGTTTAGGCCTCCGATTCTCACGTAAACGGCTTCGTGGCCTGAGCCCTTTATTCTCTCCAGTAACTCCCTGGAGTGGCTGGTAACCCTCGGTGCCTCATGGATAACCGCGATTCTCAAGTAGGTCCGCCTCGAGGTTAGACGTTTGACATTGTGTTTTATTACGTTTAAGCTTTCACAAACTGTCCATTCCGGCCTCGGCTAGCAAACCCGATATTAGGAAGTTTGGCAACGTTACTACGCCCTCTACGAACTCCTGCCTTAAGTTAAGCGTCTTCACTACCTCCAGGTAGTCATGCTTCGCCTTCTCGACCAGCGAGACCACGTAATCCCTCACTTCCCCCTTCGCCAGTAACTCCAGTTGCTTCGCGCTACCCTCAGGTTCCTTACCCTTTCCCTGTTCGTGCAGTATAACGTCGATGTAATCGTCCACGACCTGGTAGACGATGCCTAGCTGACGGCCCAACTCCAGCATCTTGTCCTTGAGGTCAGGTCTTCCCGAAGAGAACGCGGCAAGGACCGTTGATATCATGAAGAGGCTCCCCGTCTTGAGCTCTATCGTCTTCAGGTAGTCGCTTGGCTTCCCGAACGTGTCGAGGAAAGCGCCGAGGCTGGTGTTCTTCCAAAGCTCGACGCTCACTTTGAGCGCCTCGTCGCCGTACGACCTCTGTATGATTTGTAATGCGTAAGGCACCAGGAAGTTGGACACGTAGATGACCCTCCTGTTCCCGAAGACTTTCCAGGCTGAGTCCCTCCCCCTTCTCTCTACGTCGTAGTCCACGATGTCATCCAACGCCAGAGAGGAAGAGTGGAGGATCTCGACGGCTAAAGCCCCGTCATAAGCGTTCTTCCTCTCCCCTCCCAATGCCTCGGTGAAGTACAGGGTAAGCGTTCCCCTGAACCTCTTTCCCCCTTCGAGAATGTACTTGCTCACCTGAAGGGTCTCCCATTCCTTTATCGACTCTAGGAACTTGCTGATCAAAGCGTCTATCTCGCTCTTGGCCTCGAGCCAGTACGTCAGCAGGTCCAAGTCGTTCAGGGAATTTATGAGAACAAAAAAAGTAAATAAATTGGTGCTATTGCAGGGTCGACGTCGACTAGCACTTCCTTCGTCGAGAACCCTCTCCTCATCAGTTCGAACGTCCTCCTCCTGACGACCAGGTTGTCGGCTGAGCTCGCGATTATCGCCACCTCTTTCCTGCTGGGCTCCTCGAACGCGCTCTTTACGCCAACGTACTCGTTCGCCGGCTCGAACACGGGACTTACTAAAGGTTCCCTGTCGCCGATCTCGACGAGCTTTGTTCTCAAATAGTCCTCGATACCTTCCGGTGTCAAGGCGGACTGTAGCGACTCTGCCCTCTTGCTTGAAGGGTGGTTCTTGAGTACTGCCTTAATCGTTTCTACTACGCTCGTCAGGACGTAGGGCTCATCGAACTCAATGTCGGCCTTCACTCCCTTCGGCGAGAAGACGGTCGCTTCCACCTTTAGGCTTTTCACCACGTGAGTGAACCTAGTTAGGTCGTCCTGGTTGTCAATGAAGGCCCAAACGTAGCTCAACTCGGCGTATGGAGCCACGAACAGGTTGAACTCCGCTAAGGGAACGGTCGGGACGAAAGACATTGAGAGCGAGTTGAGCACGCGCGACAGGACTACTGCCTGGAGCTTGGACTTCTTTGAGTAAACTATCGCCTGTGGGCTCCTGTTCAGGGAAAAACTCGGCTCCCTTTGGAGGATCTCCTTCACACTAGCGCCGTGCTTAGGCTCTTGCAACAGGAGCACAACCCCTCTTCCGGTTTCTCGGGGAGCCTCTTGATAACCTCGTAGAGCAACTTCTTCACCTTCGCGGTGTTCTCGGCCATGACCTTCGTTACCTCCTCGGCGGTCACCGGGATGTCCGCGAAGACGTCGTAGTCCGTCACCATCGCTATAGTCGCGTAGCACATCTGGGCCTCGCAGGCCAGGTTGACTTCCGGAACTAGGGTCATGCCGATTACGTCGGCCTTAAACACGTCCTTCCAAACTCTGCTCTCAGCCCTGGTGGAGAACCTCGGCCCCTCGATGCAGATGTAAGTCCCTTTCTCGTGAACCGTGATCCCCAAGTCCCTGGCGGAGGAGATGATCACCCTCCGCAGGCTCTCGCAGAACGGGTCAGCCATCGAGACGTGGGCCACAATTGGCCCGTCGAAGAAGGTGTACTGCCTCCCCTTGGTCATGTCGATGAACTGGTCTGGCACCACGAAGTCCCCGGGCTTGTAGTCCATTCTCAGGCTACCTACTGCGCTCACGCTTATCAGGAACTTCACGCCCAGCTCCTTCATCGCCCAGACGTTAGCCCTGTAGTTGATTTTGTGAGGGGGTATCCTGTGGCCCCTCCCGTGCCTGGGCAGGAAGGCGACTTTCCTCCCTTCGACTGTTCCTACTATTATGTAATCGCTCGGCTCCCCGTAAGGGGTGTAGACCTTTATCTCTTGGGCGTCCTTGATTATCCCCGGATCGTAAAGCCCCGAACCCCCTATGATCCCGATGTCGGCCTTCACCTTGGGGGATATCATGGTCTGTCACCTCTTGAATTACAGAATTTTAAACGATGTGCCGAGGAGACTCCTCGGATCAAAAAATTGATATTTCCCTAGAGACCGATCATTAGAGGGCGGAGTTGCCCAAGATCCCGGTTAAAGTGGTCACTTGGGACGAGATCGTTCAGTGGAGCTACGGGCTGGCAGAGAAGATCCTGAAGAGCGGTTACAGCGTGGACGTAATAATCGCCATAGCGAGGGGAGGCCTAGTCCCGTCCAGGCTCATCGCGGACAGATTGGGAGTGCTAGACGTGATCTCCGTGAAGGTAGAGCACTGGGTGGAAACGGCGTCCAAGAACCCGGAGGCCAAGATAAAGTATCCCTTCTCGATCGACCTTTCGGGCAAGAACGCCTTGATAGTCGACGACATAGCCGATACGGGAGACAGCTTAATAGTGGCGAAGGACTTCGTGACCAAGAACTTTAGGCCTAAAGATGTGAGGACGGCCACCCTACAGGTGATCACTCAGACGACTAAGTACGTGCCCGACTACTATCTCTTAGAAGTAAAGGATTGGTACTGGTTCATGTACCCCTGGAACTACTGGGAGGACGTGATTAACCTGGTTAAGAAGTTGGAGAAAGAGGGAATAAACGTGAGCGACGTCAATGCCTTGAGGAAAATTTACGTTGAGAGTTACGGGTCTGAGCCCCCGATTAGCTTAGAATCGATTTTGGCGGAGATGAAAAGGAGGATTAATAAATCGTGAAGTTGCATTTTTCCAGGAGTGCGCAAATTAGCCGATCCTGTACCTCAGCTTACCGATAGCGCCGCCGAAAGTCTTCTTTATCCACTCGGCCTCGGGCACCTCGTCACCGATGATGTAAACTTTGGTTCCGAACTTCTCGGCCTCCTGAGCTAAGCTCTCTAGTTGTGGATTCTCTTCGTCGTAGATTAGGAGGGAGTCCACGGCCCCCATTCCAATCGCTTTTTTTATCTCCTCGAAGCCGTAAACGACTAGCCCGTCGTCCTTCGCCAAGTGGTACTTAATCTCGTCTATGAGCTTGTTTATCTCGACGTACTTGTGGTTCTTCAGTACCTCCTGGGCCTTCATTACCATCTCCCTCAACCCAGCGTCCCCCTGGTAAGCTACGTCTACTAACGGCGTCAGCACCAGCTTCTTGAGCCTGTAGTCCATGTAGTCGCCGTCCACGAAGTCCTTCTTGGCGTACCCGGGCCCTCCGACCAAAATTCCCTTGAGCTTCCCGTTCTCGACGTAGGGCAACAGGAGGGAGTTCGCCTTCTCGCCCACTTCCTTTAGGAAGTTCTCGTACATCTCCTCGATGATCCTGTCGATACGCCTCTGGCTCTGTCCTCCCATCATGTGTTTCCCGGGGACGAAGCCCTCGAACTCGTCTAGCACTTCTATTCTCGCTCCCCTGAGGATGCCAATCGTGGCTTGATCCCTCTCGACGATGATGAGGCCGTAGACGTCGGACTCCTCTATCATGTCCTCCAGGAACTCCGTGTGGAACTGCTTGTCAGTCCTGTAGAAGAAGAGGGTGACTTTCTCGGGCGGAGAGAACATGAAGCACTTGAAGTCGTTCGTCTCGAAGTTCTCGCCGCAGAACAGGACTAGGCCTTTTTCAGGGATTTTGGGGATCTGGATCAGCCTGTCTATCGCCGCAGAAATAGCCGCAGTGACGGCGTCCCTCGTCCTCTTTAGCTTTATGTTCTGAGCGATTGAGGCCTCTTGCCTCAGCATGTTGACTACGTCTGCCACCGGCCTGCCCGGGGGGATGTAGAGGGAAAGGAGGACAGTCGCGGGGGCAGACCACTTCTTCAATTCCCTTAACAATATCTTGAGCTCCTGTTTGCTTATCTCGTATTTACTGCTAAAGGCTCATCGTAGTCCTCACTTGTTAAAACGCTATTAAAGATTAAGCGAGGAAAAAGGAAATGCTCCTTACTTGTGGTGAGCTCATTACTTCTGTTGTTGCTGCTGTTGAGCTGGAGGCAGGTAGATCTTGTTCCCTATGATCGAGTTGTTTGGTATTAGCACGGTAGTGCCGTCGCTCTTCTTGATCACAGTGAACAGGGAGCTAACGTCCTCAACGATACCGTCCTCGCCAGTCACGTTAACGTGGTCGCCGATCTTGAATGGCCTAGCCAGCAACAGGAACAGCCCGCTCACTGCCTGCCCTAGAACTTGCTGGGAAGCGAAGCCTATCACCATGCCCAGGAAGCCGCCTAGGGCGACCCCTGCGGCACCGCCGGCTACGGCTCCGGCAATCGAGGCGAACAGGGCACCTATACCGATTATCTTAATCACGTTCCTGATAGAATGAGCGA
>JBMFJH010000009.1:0-60378 GCA_049973945.1 Thermoprotei archaeon | reverse complement strand
CGAGAGGAGCGAGTTCCAGAAAAGCATGATCGTTGAATTTCACAGGTTCGGGAAAGCACTAGTAATTGACGGCAAGATCCAGTCCACAGTAAGCGACGAGTTCATTTATCACGAGACGCTGGTTCACCCCCTGCTCGTCTCTCTCGAGAGGCCACCCAGGAAAGTCCTAGTTCTAGGTGCCGGGGAAGGGGCAACCGTAAGGGAGGTACTGAAGCATAAGAGCGTTCAGGAACTGGTCATGGTCGATATAGACAAGGTAGTCATTGAGTTCGCCAAGAAATACTTGCAGGAGTGGCACCAGGGAGCCTTCGACGATCCCAGGGTGAAGCTGGTCATCGACGACGCTTATAATTACGTAATGAATACGAAGGATAAGTTCGACGCCATAATAATGGACTTGACGGATCCCATTGCAGGAGGACCTTCGCAGAGGCTCTACACCCAAGAGTTCTTCGCAGCGGTCAAAGAGCGCCTTAACGATGGTGGAGGTTTCGTTACTCAGTCAACTTCGCCTTCGTTCTCGCTCGAGACTTTCGCGATAATAAGGAATACACTAAAGAAAGTGTTCACGCATGTCAGCTACGGCATAGTTTACGTGCCTGCGTTCGACGGGCTATGGGGATTCAACTACGCTTCCGATAGTATTGACCCGAGTAAGCTAAAAGCGGAGGAAGTCGATCGGTTAATAAAGGAGAGGATAACGGGCGAGCTGAAGTTTTACGACGGAGAGTCGCACGAAAGCCTGTTCAGAGTGCCGAAATACCTAAGGAAAGCCATCGACTCCGTGAAGGGCATTTCAACCCTAGCGAATCCTGTCAGCGTACCTGCGTAAACGTTTATTTCTCTTGCGTCGTAGATGAGTATTGCCGGGGTGCCCGAGCGGACCAAGGGGGTGGGCTCGAGACCCAGCGTTTTGAAGGTGAGCGACCCACTGCCCCCTGTGGGGCGCACGGGTTCGAATCCCGTCCCCGGCGCCTTCACGTTTATTCTAAAGTTTACACGCTTCATTTCGAGGCCATGAGGAGGAAACGTTTAAAGACACAGTGAGCTAGGTTAGTATTGCGGGGGTGCCCGAGCTAGGTCAAAGGGGGCAGGCTCAGGACCTTCGAGGTGGGAGCCCTGCTGGCGTAGGCCTGCGTGGGTTCAAATCCCACCCCCCGCACTAGATAACCTTTAATTACTCCATGAGATTCCTCTCGGAGTGATCGGTTACAATGGTCAAGCACTCGAAGGGTTATAGGTCAAGGACGAGGAAACTGTCGACGAAGTCTCCGAGGGAAAGGGGCGCGATTCCACCTCTCAGTAGGCTTATGGTTGACTATCAGGAAGGACAATCAGTCGTGATTAAGATAAACCCGTCCGTTCACAAGGGGATGCCTCACAGGAGGTACCACGGTAAAGTGGCGAAGGTCGTGGGCAAGAGGGGTAGAGCCTACATCGTTACGTTAAGGGTCGGGAGCAAGGAGAAGGTCCTCATTGTGAGGCCGGAGCACCTGGAGCCTTTTAACCCTAAGGCAAGTAAGAGTCAAACCACCGTTCAGCAAAGCGAGTCCAAAGGATAACGCGTGAACCTTAAAACGTGAAAAGCGGGTGTAGTTGACTTGTCATATATTGTAGAGGAGGCCAAATCGATACCTAACAGCTACGTGAAGGAAAAGCTCAGGGAACTAATCGACTCAGGCAATTCGTCCCAGACCATACAGAGGGTGTTCGATTACTTAAACGTCATAGCGAAGTGCGACTCAGAAAGTGCCATGAAAGCGATGGAAGAGTTGAAGGACTTAGTCAAGAAGGACGACATAAGAACCGTACTCGTCAACGTGTGCCCTACGACTGCCGACGAGGTGAGGTCTGTCTTGGCTATGGATACAGGGTCTAACTACTCACCTGAAGACGTGGATAACATAGTGAAAATTATTTCTAAGTACGTGAAGAGCTGATCTTTATATAAGCGAAGGCGAAAAATATCTTATGAGCGAGCACGGTAGAAGGAAGTACGAGCGACACGAAGCCGTCGTTTACGTGTTGGACTACATGAGGACAGGCAATCAAATGGACAGGCATCCCTTCCACAAAACTAGGCCTGTAGCTCAAGTCCTTGGAGATACATACTTCATGCTTCTCGAGATTTCGCCTCTAGACCCTAGCCTGGACCTCAAACCTGAAGACAGAATCGACCTTAGAACCGCTCCAGTGAAGGTAGACGCGGTGATTTCGTATGAAGACTTGACCTCCCTCGCTCGAGACGAGTTGCCTAAGGTAATAGAGAAGATAATACTAAACAACGAGAAACTTTTCGTGGAGTTCTTCAATCAGGCTCAATCTCTCACTCTAAAGCTCCACGTTCTTGAACTGATACCAGGGGTCGGCAAAAAGACGTTGAGGCAAATACTAGACGAGAGGAAAAAGAAACCCTTTGAGAGCTTCAAAGACCTGGAAGAGAGGGGAGGGCTCAAGGCGCCAGTCAAAATGCTGACCGAAAGGATACTGAAAGAGCTTCAATCTACAGATGAGAAGTACTTCGTGTTTGTGTATCCTGAAGAGCAGAGAGTAAGGAAAATGCCTGAGAAACCAGTTTATCTAGGGTATCTGGAGAAGCTAAAGGCCCATGAGGCTAGGTCAGCACTTCCTAGTAGAGAGACGGTGGGTCAGTGAACTCGTCTCTCTCATCGACCAGAACGTTAGGCCTTTAGTAGAAGTAGGTGGCGGAAAAGGTGAACTAACGAGGGCTTCGAACCCGGACGCAGTGATTGAGCTCGACGCGAGTTTAGTTCAGTACCTCAAGGAATTCAATGTCGTACTCGCCGACGCGCGTGCCACGCCCGTAAGGGCCAGACAAGTCTTATCGAGCTTACCATATTACATTACCTACGATTTCCTCGAGCAGATTTCCCTGGACAATTACGTTGAGAGGGCCGTCCTCGTGTTACAGAAGGACGTTGTGGACAAGCTACTGGACTATCCGACCTACATCTCTTTTCTAGTCAATCTAGCGTTCGGCGTGCTCCCTGCCTCTGTTATACCGCCGTCAGCGTTTCGCCCCAAGCCCCGCGTTTACTCTCAAATAGTTGTCCTCGAGAGGAGAAGGGTGATAAGCGAGGGCGTATACGAGTTTCTGAAATGCGTGTCGAGGTACAGGAACAAGGCGCTGAAGAACGCAGCCCGGATGTGCGGGAAGGAGGCGACGTCGGAAAAGAAGGTCAGGGAGTACGCGCCACGCCAGGTTTCAGAGTTGCTGAGTGCTGCGGGATTCGCTACTACGTGAACGAGAACGTATACGAGCCTTCGGACGACACTGAGTTGCTTTACGACTTGGTCGACTCGGAACCTGGGGAGTCCGCTTTAGAGATCGGCTCTGGAACTGGGGTAATCTCTATAAAACTCGCGAAGAAAGGAGCGAGGGTTATTGCAGTTGACATCAACCCGTGGGCGGCCCTGGCGACTAAACTCTCCGCGGAGTTGAACGACGTAGACGTCGACGTAATTAACTGCGACGTGGCGAGTTGCCTGAGGGACGTCAAGTTCGACCTAGCGGTTTTCAATCCGCCCTACCTCCCCGTAGATGAGGTGAGGTCTTGGATAGACTACGCCTGGGCTGGCGGAAGGAGCGGCATAGACGTGCTCTTAAGGTTCTTCGATATGGTTAGGGCCTTTAGGTACTACGTCGTGTACTCGAGTCTGAGCGACTTCGACTCGCTTATGACGTACTTTAACTCGAGACGTTTTGAAATAAGGAAAGTAGCGAGCAAAACTGTGGGTTTCGAAACGATCTACGCAGTCGAGGTAAAGCCCCATGATAAGGGTGGTACTGGTAGAACCTGAGGGAGAGTATAACGTAGGGTTTGTGGCGCGTCTGTCCAAGAATTTCATGGTCGACGAGCTCTACATTGTAAGACCGAAAGCAGATTTGAGCAAGGCCAGGGAGTTCGCGGCAAAAGGAGTAGATTACCTGGATAAAGCGAAAGTTGTGGAATCATACGAAGAGGCCCTAGTCGGAGTGGACTTAAAGATAGCTACCTCGAGCATAGCCGACACTAAAGGCGATATTTTGCGCAAGTCCATTACGCCGTGGGAAGCCGCCGAGCTCTCTAAGTCTAGGAAAGTAGCCCTAATCTTCGGCAGGGAAAGCGTCGGCCTCACAAGAGAGGAAATAGCTAGAGCGGACTTCCTGCTGTTTATTCCCGCGAACCCTGAATACCCCGTCCTGAACCTGTCCCACGCTGTAGGCGTTGTCCTATACGAATTTTGGAAAGCTCGCGGCGAAGGGAGGCAGCGTAACGTGAGCTCTGAGGCGTTCAGCCTAATCGACAAATATTCGTATAAGCTGTACGAGTTGATAAAGAAGACGCCTGAAGACTACGCAATGTACGTCGCGCTCAAGAGGGCCTTGATCAGGGGTGTAACGGACGAAGAGGAGGCTAGAACTGTCATAAGAGTGTTGAGGAAGGTGAACGTGTCTTTGGGGAAGTTTTTGGGCTCGGGTTCCTCCAGCCCGGGAACGTCGGATTTATAACTAGCGGGCGTCAGAGAATTGGAGAATGTCCAGCAAGGCTGCTCAAGGCGCAGGTGGCCAGATTAAGGACAAGTGGAAGCTGAAGAAATGGTTCGCCATCAAGGCTCCCAAGTCCTTCGGAGAAGTTGTACTCGGCTCAACGTTGGCCTACAGCGTGGAGGGCACGATGAATAGGAAAATAGAGACCACCCTGTACGACCTGACAGGAGACTTCAACCAGGTTCACGTTCATCTCTATTTCAAAGTAATAGGGAACGAAGGAGATACGTTGGTGACCAGGTTCGCGGGTCACGAGCTCTCGAGGGATTACCTGAGGTCCATAATAAGGAGGAAAAGCTCTAAGGTGAGTCACGTCATTGACGTGACCACGAAAGACGGTTACATATTGAGGGTTAAGGGTCTCGCTTTGACCACTTACAGGTGCCACAGGGGGCAGAAGACCGCGATAAGGAAAGTAATGGAGGAGATGATCTCCAGGTACGCGTCGGAGCTTACGCTCGACGAGTTCGTTAACAAGATGCTGTTCGGCGAGTTGACTAACGAGATCTTCGATAAAGCCCACAGGATTTACCCGCTCAGGAAGGTTGAAATCGAGAAGTCGAAAGTCTTAAAAGTGCCCGAGAGCCCGTCAGCCTGAACTTGAAGGCAGTCGTTTTAGCGGCTGGTCTCGGCGAAAGGCTGGAGCCTGTCACGCACACCCGCCCTAAGCCTTTCGTTCCGGTTCTCGACAAACCGCTCATCCTCAGGACGATCGAGAACCTTCTGGCGTTAGGTTTCAAGTCGTCTGACATCGTGGTAGTTGGCAACGAGAAGTTTCGGCAGTACTTCGAGAGCCTCCCGGTTAGAGTGGAGTTTCAGGGCGAGGGTAAGGGGACAGCAGCGGCCTTGAAGACAGTTTCTGGCCTCAAATGCGACGAGCTCCTGATCGTGTACGGCGACCTATATATACAGAGGGAAGCTTTACGTCTCGTTATGGAGTCTGAAGGTAACGCTTTGCTGGGAGTGAAAGTGCCCAACCCCAAGGAATTCGGGGTACTCGTCACGGATTCCGAAGGCAATTTAGTTGAGATCCTGGAAAAGCCAGAAAACCCTCCCAGCGATTTGATAAACGGAGGAGTTTACAAGCTTTCTTCTGACGTCTTTTCCTACCTGGAGAAGGTCAAACTGTCGCCGAGAGGAGAGCTTGAGCTAACGGACGCAGTAACAATGATGGCTAAGTCTGGGAAGGTTAAAGTAGTTAAGTACGAGGGGGATTGGTTGGACATTTCGAGACCGTGGCACGTCATAGACGTCAATAAGATCGAGCTCGAGAAGTCTCAAGGGAAAATCGAGGGGAAAGTGGAGCAGAACGTCGTAATCAAAGGCAAAGTGATAATCGAGGAAGGGGCGGAAATTAAGTCTGGGACTTATATCGAGGGCCCCGTTTATATAGGCAAAAACGCGAGTGTCGGCCCTAACTCCTACGTGAGACCCTATACAGTAATAATGGAAGGGGCAAAGGTCGGCGCGTCGGTTGAGGTCAAAGAGTCCGTGCTAATGGAGGGGGCCAAAGTTCCTCACTTGAGCTATGTAGGGGACTCGGTGCTAGGCGAGCACGTCAATTTCGGGGCTGGCACGCTAATAGCTAACCTGAGGTTCGACGAACAGCCAGTCAAGGTCAACGTGAAGGGAAAGAGGGAGAGTAGCGGGAGGAAGAAACTTGGGGCCTTCGTAGGGGGTTACGCTAAAACTGGGATAAATGTCACCATCCTCCCCGGGGTTAAGATAGGAGCTTACGCTTGGATATATCCAGGTGCTGTCGTGAACAGAGACGTAGGCATGGGCGAGTTCTACAAAGGCTAACCTCTCGCGGTGGACGAAACTATCTTTATTACGTCGTTATGACGTAACTCGTAGTCCTCGCCGAGCCTCGCTTTAGTCTTAGCGTTGACCGCATAGAGAAACCCTTTGGCTAATTCGGTGTGTATCATGGCTGCCAACTCCCTAGGTCTTGTCCCTTTCTTAACCAGTAAAGCGTCGGGCAACACGTTTCCGTTTTTGTCTGTAAACTTCCTTTCGTCCTCAACGGGGTAGACAACTATCATTCCCAGCGCGTCGAAGACTGCAGCGTTTATCGCCTGCTGGACTCCCGTGTTGCCGTAAACGTCTAGTACGTACGTCTTAATGTAGTCCAACGCGTTCCTCTGCTTTTCCGTTAGAGTCGCCTTTACTGTGAACGAGCTTTCGCCCGGAACATATTCAATTAGCCCGGCTTTCGCCGCTTTCCTTAGCGCGAGCTCGCTCTCCGCGCTGGCCGGTATGACGTACTGGTACTTCGTCTTTAACCTCTCAATGAATTTCCTTGACTCAGGTAGGTCAGCTTTGTTCGCTACGATTACCATGGGCTTCGAAACCCGCCTTAATTTAACGGCGAAGTTGCGTAAGTCATCCTCGGACCACTGGAGGAGTTTAACGTTCTCGAGCTTCAGCTCCCTTAAGGCCGTTACTATATGGTACTTGTTAATCGAAAGGCCCGAAAGCTTGGAAAGCAACGCCTCGACCACGTCCTTTCCTGAGTTGTCAACAGTCCTGGCGAACTTCTGCCAATCCTTTGATACTATTGAGTAAAACCATTCGTCGAGCTCCGTCTCGATGAACCTAATGTCCTCTTCAGGGTCCCTCGAGCCTGGCTGAACGGGTCTCCCTTCCTCGTCTGTAGATCCAGAAGCGTCAATTACGTGAATAAGCACGTCGGCTTTCCTGAGGTCATCCAGGAACTTGTTTCCTAGGCCTCTGCCCTTGTGAGCGCCCGGAATAAGGCCAGCTACGTCGATCAGCTTGACTGGAATGAAGCGGTAGTCCCCCAAGCAAAAGGAGTTCTTCGGGTTGCACGTAACGTGTAGCTCGGTGTGAACGCACCTGTTCTTAACGTAAGCTATCCCTACGTTAGGCTCTATCGTGACGAACGGTCTGTTCGCTATTTCCACCTCGACCAGCGTGGCCGCGGAGAAGAAGGTGCTCTTACCGACGTTGGTCTTGCCGACGACTCCTATCTCGATCAATTCCGCTTCCGAAGTGACAAGTGGAAACACCTTTATTAATCGCTGAAGCTTTAAGCTCTTCCAGCGGACGCTCATGGCGTTGTCGATGTACCACTACATCGAGCAGACCTGGCAAAGCGACGAGTGGAAGAAAACGGTGCTAAGGCAGAGGTTAATACAATGGAGAAGGGAACCCGCTGTAGTCAGGATAGAGAAGCCCACCAGGCTCAACAGGGCCAGAGAGATCGGCTATAAGGCCAAGCAGGGCTTCGTAGTGGCGAGGGTGAGGGTCAGGAGGGGAGGGATGAACAAGCCGAGGCCGAACAGCGGCAGGAGGCCTAAGAGGATGGGCGTTTACGGCTACTCGCCCAGCAAGGGCTACAGGTGGATCGCTGAGGAGAAAGCGGCCAGGAAGTTCCCCAACCTGGAAGTGCTAGGGAGCTATTACGTGGGCGAGGACGGCCTTTACAAATACTACGAAGTAATACTCGTGGATCCCCACCACCCAAGTATCGCTAACGACCCTCACTACAACTGGTTACTGAACCCAGCTAATAGAAAGAGGGTGTTCAGGGGATTGACTGCAGCGGGCAAGAAGGCGAGGGGGTTGCTGAAGTCCCGTGGCTTGAAGGGAACAGTAAAGCACAAGTGGAAGAGGAAGCAAAAGGAGAGAGAGGAGAAGAAACGCCACGAAGGCTCGAAGAGCTCGAAGGCGAACTTAATAGACAAACTCAGCTGATTTTTGCAGTAATGAAGATTCATAACGTGAACGTGGCGTTTTTCATCCACGAGACCGAGGATCCTTCAAGGGTTTTGGAAGCTTTAGAGAAATGCCTTCCTGGCATAAGGGTCAGCGATTTCGTCATGGAAGTAGCAGAAGGGCACCACGGTAACAGAATCCAGCTGTACAAGGCCACTTTGACTTCCTCGAAAGCGCGCGAGTTCTTCCACAGCATCCTCAACAGTCTCGACAAGGCCGACCTGATTTTCTTACTATCTACGTTAGACGAACGTATGGATAAGAGCAGACTTCACTTGAGGATAGATAAACAGGCTATGGTCGCCGACTGCAAACCCAGGATAAAGGACGGTGACGACGTAGTCAAGATCACCGTGACGATCACGGGCGACAAAACCGAGATTAGTGAGGAGCTGTCGAGAGTTGCGCAAAGTCATTGAGCCGTGTGTGAGGAGTCCTAAGGTATACGAAGTTTATCGGAAGTACTACGATGAGGTCCTCGTCGAATTCAAGAGAGAAAGCGTCAACTCGGACAGGATCACAGTGACCCTGAAGGGCGAGAGGGATCTCACTAGACTTAAACTGAGCCCGAAGAAAATTACTGTAATTAAACCGATGAACAGAAGTTTAATCAAGAAAGCGCTAGACCTAGGTGCTAAAATTATTAGAATAGACACGGATAATTACAGTTTAATGAAGAAGGGACAACTTAACCTTTTCAGACAATACGACGTGATAATTGAGCTCCCTTTGAACGCCGTGAACTATCTGATCGTCAAAAACGTGGCTTCCTGGTCAACTCGGTACGTCATTGACGTAGTTTTGTCCTCATGCTCTGAGGGACTCGAGGTCTGGCATCCCCTTTCCAAAATGGCTTTACTAACATCGCTTGGCGTCAGTGAGGTAGACGCTTTTCACTTCGTATTTATTTCTCCATTAAGACTCTTAACTTAATGACTGTATATTGAGCCTCTCCGCCATACTTTCATTACTAAGCTTAGTGATTTCCTTGACCTCGCTTATAGTAATTATAGTTCTATACAGGAAGCTGAGCAAAATTCCCGGAATATTCAGGCCGTCTAAAAACGTGAAGAACCCTAAGGCTAAGAGGTACATAGTGGTCGACGTTCTTTCAGGAGGTTCTATCTCAACGGATGAAATAGAAAGGGGAGTGAGAGAGGCGGTCAAGCTAATGTTCGGCCAAGTTTGGCTAGATTTAGCTAACCCTAAGGTGGTTTACTATATCGATGGAAAGGGTATAATATCTACGAACAGAATAGGGTACAAGGTCGTTTTAGCCTCGTTGCCGAAGGTTCCAGAAGTGACCAACCGCGAGATACTAGTGGTTCCGAGGAAGACGACTGGAAGCATTAAAAAAGCTAAGAGACTAATTGGTCTCGGATGACGACGCCGCTCCAGCCTGAGTCGTGATGTGCTTGCGACGAACCGACATCCCTCTTAATGAGTTTTAAATTTGTGAAAGGATTGTGAATCAGTGAGTGGTCAGGAGTGGCCTTTGGTCCCGCGGCTATGGGATACGATCGGGCCATAACGATATTCTCGCCCGACGGATCTCTCTACCAGGTCGACTACGCCTTTGAGGCAGTTAAAAAGGGATGGACAACGCTCGGCATAAGGACGAACGCCGGAGTGGTCTTGATCAGTGAGAAAAGGAGGGCTAGGGCGCTTATCGATGTCGAGGGAATAGAGAAAATATTCATGATAGACGATCATGTGGGAGTGAGCTTTGCCGGCCTAGCACCCGACGGTAGAGTGCTCATAGACTACGCCAGGAACCAGGCTTTGAATCACAGGTTAATTTACGACGAGTTGATCTCGATCGACTACCTCGTTAAGCTGATCTCCGACGTCAAACAAGTTTATACTCAGCACGGCGGAGTCAGGCCTTTCGGTGTAGCTTTGCTCATAGGAGGCGTTGATAAAGGCGTACCAAAGTTATACATGACCGAACCCAGCGGGCAATACATGCCTTATTATGCCGTAGCGATTGGCCAGGGAGAGCACGTCGTAAACGAGTACTTGGAGAAGAATTACAGACCCGACATAAGCCTCGAAGAGACAATCATACTCGGCGTGAAAGCCCTGTCCTCCACGATGAAACCTGAAGACAAGACGTCGCCACAGAGCATCGAAATAGGTTACGTCAGCGTGGAGAAACCCTTCTTCAGGAAGATGACCCTCGAAGAGAGGTTATCGATATTAAAGAAGGCAATGGGATAAGGAGATGACCAAGGAGAATTTTGTCGTCGCTAGATACGAGGCAGGCGGAGAGCGATTCGAGATTTTGGTGAGACCGAAAGAAGCCTTCGAGCTGAGGAACGGAAAGTCAATAAGCATTTCGGAAGTAGTAGTCAGCGAAGAGATTTACAAAGACGTTAAGAAGGGTCTTAAAGCCTCTCCGGCGGCCCTCAAGAAAGTTTTCGGCACTACGGACTTCGAGACGATAGCTAGAACGATAATCATGAAAGGCGAAATACCGATGACGGCCGAACAAAGGCGTGAATTGATTGAGAATAAGAGAAAACAAATAATAGATTTCATTTCCAGGAACGCTGTAGACCCAAAGACCCACCTACCAATACCCAGGACCAGGATCGAACTAGCTTTAGAACAGGCGAAAGTTCAAATAGACCCGAGTAAGGACGTTGAGGCTCAGGCTTTACAGATCGTTAAGGAGCTTGCGAAGGTAATGCCGATAAAGCTGGCGAGAGCTCTGTTAGAGGTCAAGGTTCCACCTCAGTACAGCTCCAAAGTTAAGTCAGCTCTATCGTCCTTAGGCGACGTTAAGAAGACTAACTGGCTTTCCGACGGGACGTTGATAGCGGAACTGGAGATCCCGGCGGGCGCCCAACAGGAAGTGATAGACAAGTTGAACTCCCTAACTAAAGGGGAGGTTGAAGTGAAGATATTGCAGGTGAAGTGACTTTGCCTGGCCAGATCTTCGTAGAGGACAGACAGGTCGTATGTCCAGGCGACCTTCTAGCCGAGGGCGACTTCGAGATCCCGTGGTCTCCCTACATCTACAAAGAAAAGAACAGGTACTACTCAACTGTAGTTGGGCTAGTGGACGTAAAGAACGGGACTTTCACCGTAATTCCCCTGAAAGGATCAAAGTACCTCCCTAAAGTCGGCGATACGGTTCTAGGAATCGTTGAAGAGATAGAGTTATACGGGTGGAGCGTTGATATTAAAGCTCCATATCCCGGCTACTTGCCAGCGTCGGCTTTACTAAACAGGCCGGTATCGCCAGGAGAGGACTTGAGGAGATACCTTGACGTAGGCGACTACGTTGCAGTCAAAGTCGAGGTCTACGATAGGACCACGGGTCCGATACTAACTGCGAAAGGTAACGACCTAGGGAAAATAAATGACGGAAATGTGATAGAAATCTCTCCGGCGAAAATCCCGAGAGTGATAGGCAAGAACAGGAGCATGATAAACATGATGGTCACGTTGACCGGATGCTACATCAACGCTTATCCTAACGGGATGATCCACGTTAGGTGTCCAACGCAAGTCGCCGAAGAAGTATTAAAGGAGGCCATCTCGATGATTGAACGCGAGTCCCAAACTAAGGGGCTCACGGAGAGAATAAAACAGTTCATATCCTCAAAGATGGGTGAGGGAGATGCTGGCAGCCCAACAAAGGCCTAAGCTGATAGACGAGAGAGGTCTTAGGACGGACGGCAGAAGGCCAGATGAAATGAGACCTATAAAAATAGAGCTCGGGGTTCTAAAGAACGCTGACGGGAGCGCGATCTTTGAGATGGGCAACACTAAGGTAATAGCCGCAGTTTACGGACCGAAAGAGATGCACCCCAGACACATGGCGTTGCCAGACAGGACAGTCCTGAGAGTCAGATACCACATGACGCCTTTCTCGACGGACGAGAGGAAGAACCCGGCCCCAAGTAGGAGGGAAATAGAGCTATCGAAGGTAATCAGGGAATCGTTAGAGAGCGCTATTCTCACGGAGTTGTTTCCTAGGGCCACGATAGACGTCTTCATGGAAGTGCTTCAGGCAGACGCGGGGACCAGGTTGGTCTCTTTGATGGCCGCATCGATGGCCTTAGCCGACGCGGGAATCCCAATGAGGGACTTAATCGCTGGGGTTGCAGTAGGTAAGGCAGATGGCGTTCTTGTGCTGGACTTGAACGAGCCGGAGGACATGTGGGGGGAGGCAGATTTGCCAGTCGCAATGATGCCGTCTTTGGACAAGATCGTCCTGCTCCAGTTAAATGGCAATTTAACCCCAGAAGAGTTCAGGCAGGCCCTCGATCTGGCCAAAAAAGGCATTCAGACAATTTACGAGTTGGAGAAGAAGGCTTTGAAGGAGCGCTACGTTGAGGTGAGTTGAGCTATGTCGATCACGTCAAATAGACTACAAACAATAGTTTCGAACCTGAAGAGAAGCGCCATACTTAAGGCCTTAGAGAGGGGCGTCAGGCTTGATAACAGGAGACTCGACGAGTATCGTAACCTTTCTATAACTTTAGGCTACGCGAAGAAGGCCGACGGTTCAGCTTTAGTAAAGCTTGGAGACACGATGGTTTTAGCTGGAACTAAACTGGAGCTGGACGAACCGTATCCCGACACCCCCAACCAGGGTAATTTAATAGTAAACGTAGAGCTCCTGCCCCTAGCTTACGAGTCCTTCGAACCAGGCCCTCCGGACGAGAACGCCATAGAGCTGGCGAGGGTGATTGATAGGAGCCTCAGGGATTCGAAGGCTGTTGACCTAACGAAGTTGGCCGTACTGCCTGGAAAGAAGGTCTGGAGCCTGTGGGTCGACGTTTATATTTTCGACTATGCCGGGAACGTTCTAGACGCCAGCACGATAGCTGCGGTGGCTGCCATCTACAATACTAAGTTACCGAAGGTCGAGATCAACGGAGAGGAAGTGAAAGTACTCCCAGAGAGGACGGACGTGACGCCGTTGGCCTATCCTGTCGTCACGGTGACGACCGCGAAAATCAAGAACTTCCTCATTGTAGACCCCAATCTGGACGAAGAGTCTATCGCCGACGCGAAGTTGTCCATCTCATACACGCCGGACTTGAGGATAGTCGGAATGCAGAAAAGCATGGGCGGTTCGGTAAGCGTGAACGAAGTTCTTCAAATGGAAGAACTCTCTAGAAAGGCCGCCAGCAAGTTGCTGAGCGAACTTAAAAACATCCTCGGAATGATGTGAGAGGAGTAGCAATGGGGAAGGTCACCGGTATAGCTGGCAGGTTCGGCGCCCGATATGGAATGTCGCTTAGGAGGAGATGGAAGGAAATAATGGAGAAAAGGTATGCTGATCACATATGCCCGTATTGCAAGACCGAGGGTAAGGTCGTTAGGTTGGCCGCAGGTATATGGTACTGTAAGAAGTGCGGAAGTAAGTGGGCAGGGCTTGCCTACACCCCATATTGACGTTGTCATCACTTCTTCCCGTGACGTTCCCAACAGGACGAGGCGGTTCCTCAAAGAGCTTACGTTTGTTATTCCGAACTCGATAAAGGTAAATAGGGGCCGAAGTTCACTGGAATTCGTTTTTAAAAAAGCACGTTCGCTAGGGGCCAACAGGTTGGTTTTGGTTTACACTTGGAAGGGGAATCCTTCTTTACTCTTCGTTTCTAACGTCACTAACTACCAGTTGCTGAGTTATGCCAAGATTAAAGGAGTGAAGCTGTCTTATGACATGGGGAGGACTGTACCTAAGAACAGACCCGGCGGAGCTTTTTGCGTGAAGTCCTCCGACTGTCCTTACGTTACAGACCTGTTGCTGAATCTGGGCTATTCATTACTCGAGGACTGTGATGTGAATGCCTTAGCTAAAAGGAAGGAAGATTTCTGCGAACTCACGTTCTTGGATAAGGGCTCAGAGATAATACCGCCAGTGATAAGACTTGCATATGATCAGGGCGACGGTGAGATTCAGCGGAAATGGATCGGACTTATTGCTAACGTCATTGAGGGCTGAGACGGCGGACAAAAAATACGTCAAGATAAACGAAGAGCGAAGAGAGATCGTTCTATCCGCGCAGTCCGTTTCGAGGATAAGAGCGTTACTGAATTCAGTTTTATATTCGGCTTACGCTGTTACACAAACGATAAAGGAGGTAGAGCAGCTTGGCAGAAAACCTTCCGCCTGATTTAAAGGTCGCACTCACGAAATATCAAGACTTACAGGACAAGCTTCAGAGGTTACTGGCGGAGAGATCAGTGATTGACTCCGAGCTGAAAGAGATTAACAGAGTGCTCCAGGAGCTCGGCGGGATTCCGCAGGACGCCACAGTGTACAAAATCGTAGGTAACCTCCTTGTTAAGGTGGATAAGCAGACGGTGGAAAAGGAACTCAACGACCGCAAAGAAATTCTTGAACTCAGGTCTAGAACTTACCAGAAGCAAGAGGCTACGTTCAGAACCGAACTGGAGAACTTGCAGAAGAAGATCCAGGAACTTTACAGCAAGTATTATCCCCAGCCGTCGGGAGCCACTAAGGCATGAGGGTTTATGCCGACTATCGTGAGGAGAGGAGCGGAGTCCCAAAGCTTTTACGTGACCTGGGAGTAGCGGTAATTCTAGAGAACTTATCTGTAGGAGATTATGTCGTCGGAGAGGGAATCCTGGTAGAGAGGAAGTCCGTCAGTGATTTCGTCAAGTCTATTTTCGATAAGCGACTATTTGACCAGGTTTCTCGACTGAAGGAGTTGTCCTCAAGGGCTTTCCTTATACTAGAAGGCGATCTCGAACGGGTGAAGAGATATGTAGAGAACTGGAACGCGGTCTTGGGAGCCTTAGTCGCGGTTCAGGTGAGCTTCGATATAGACGTTTTGACCGCAACTGACGTGAGGGACACGGCTTACCTAATTTACAAGCTCGCCGAGAAGTTCGAAGAGTCGCAAAGGAGGTCAATCTCCTTGGTCAATAAACCGAAAATTTCCAGCATAAAAGAGGCCCAGGAGTTCGTAGTTCAGGCCTTTCCTAGCGTGGGCCCTGTGTTAGCGAAGAAACTATTGGAAAGGTTTGGCAGTATAAGAGCAATTTGCGACGCCGATCTGGTGGAGTTGCAAAGAGTCTTAGGTGAGAAAAGGGGCGAGGACCTCTATAGACTGATAAATTCCAAGTACGCTGACAGCTCTTACAACGAGAGAAAGGCCCAGAAGATAACGGATGTAAAACTAGAGGAGAAAGCGGACGTAAGAGGAGGATCGGAAATTAAAAGCAAGAAAACGACGTTAGAGGACTTCATGTCATAACCTTAAGCTTACAGTGGTCTTCTTCTTTTCCGCCTTCCAGTCTACGTTAACCGGAGGCAGTCCTTTCTTTTCCCTGATGTAATTATATGCGGACAACGCGGCGATAACGCCCTCGGCCGCAGCGACTATAGCCTGCTTATATTTCGAGTCCGTCACGTCTCCAGCGGCGAATATGCCTTCCACGCTTGTCCTCCCTTCCCTATCCACGACGATTTCCCCTTTCTCGTTCAACTTCACTAAACCCTTCAAGAAGTCCGTCTTCAGGACATATCCCATCTCAATTATAATTCCGTTGACGTTGAGCGTCGTCTCTTCTTTCGTCTCCAGGTTCCTTATTACAACGGCCTCAACCTTGCTGTTTCCTAGGATCCTTACCACTTCATAACCTAAGTACAATTTCACGTTAGGCCTTGAGGTCACCTCTTTAATGACGTTCTCTTCCCCAACAAGGCTCCTCGATCGCGTAACGTAATAAGCCGGCTTCGCGTATTTACTGAGCAATTCAATCGCCTCAAGGCCTGGCTCTCCCTCACCCACAACAACGGCCGGCTGGTCCTTGAAGAAGGCCGCATCGCAAATCGCGCAATAAGACACGCCTTTTCCCTTGAGCTCCTTCTCGCCGGGCACGTTGAGCTCTCTAGGGGTCTTTCCGAAGGCAAGGATGACGGTAGTGGCCTTATACTCGCCTAGTATGCCCTTGACTACGAAGTCGTCATTGACTTTCTCTATCTTTGTGACTTCTTCGCCATAAACGAACTTCGCCCCGAACTTCTTAGCTTGCGACTCGACTTTCCTAGCTAACGCTAGGCCTCCGGTCGATTCGATCCCTGGATAGTTCTCGATTAGCTCTGTCAGCGTCAACTGCCCTCCTAAGTCTTTGGACAGCACTAAAGTCCTGAGCTTCTGCCTCGACGCATACAGGGCTGCACTTAAACCAGCTATACCGGCTCCGACTATAATCACGTCCCATGTCTCGTTAACTGCGTTCATGCGGAGTTCAGTACTTTATTCCTGAAATTTAAATTCCAATACTGTTCGCCCGTTAGAGGAAGAGGAAACCGATTCAGCAAGCGTTCACGCATGCTCACTTTTAAATATGGTGTAATTTAGGGAATAGCCAGTAAGCTTAAGAGGGGTAATGAGGGTTGCCTAAATACAAGACAGTAGAGCAAGTCCTCTCCTTAATGAAGGACGTAACAAGGGTTAGGAATATCGGAATTATTGCTCACGTAGACCACGGTAAGACGACGACCAGCGATCAGTTGCTCGCGGCCGCAGGTATAATCTCGCCTAAAGTAGCGGGCGAGGCACTGGCGCTCGATTACCTGAGCGTCGAGCAGCAAAGGGGAATCACTGTCAAGGCAGCCAACGTGAGCCTTTACCACGAAGTCGAGGGCAAAGGCTACGTGATTAACCTGATCGACACGCCGGGCCACGTAGACTTCAGCGGAAGGGTAACTAGGAGCCTGAGGGTGTTAGACGGTTCTATAGTAGTTATAGACGCCGTTGAAGGCGTAATGACGCAGACGGAGACAGTCCTCAGGCAGAGCCTCGAAGAGAGAGTTAGGCCAATTCTCTTCATTAACAAAGTTGACAGGCTGATCAAGGAGCTCAAGCTGAGCCCTCAAGAGATCCAACAGAAGTTGACTCAGATGATCACAGAAGTCAACAACCTCATAGAGATGTACGCAGAGCCGGAGTTCAAGTCCAAGTGGAAGATTAACCCCGTTGAGGGCAACGTCGTGTTCGGATCAGCCAAAGACAAATGGGGCTTCAGCGTCCCTATGGCCCAAAAGAAAGGAGTGTCGTTCAAGGACGTCTTCAACGCTTACAGCTCGTCAGACAAGTCCAAAGTGGAAGAACTAGCAAAGACCGTACCGATCCATGAGGCGTTGTTGGACGCGGTCATAAAGTTCGTTCCGAACCCTGCCGACGCACAGAAGTACAGGATCCCGAAGATCTGGAAGGGTGATTTGGACAGCGACGTGGCCAAAGCGATGATGAGGGCGGATCCGAACGGTCCTCTGGTCTTCATGATCACTGAAATGAGGGTAGACCCGCACGCCGGTCTAGTAGCTACAGGAAGGGTATTCTCTGGAACCCTTAGGCCGGGAGAAGAGCTTTGGCTGGTCAACGAGAAGAAGCTTCAGAAAGTCCTGCAGGTCAGCCTTTACATGGGAGCCACTAGGGAGTTGGCGGAGGCAATTCCTGCTGGAAACATAGCCGCAGCGTTAGGCCTAGATCAGGCCAGATCAGGCGAGACCGCCATAACGGCTTCTTTGAAGGACAAGGAGGTCGGTTCGTTCGAGAAGCTACACTATGTGTCTGAGCCTGTCGTAACAATTTCGATCGAACCGAAGAACCCGAAGGACTTAACGAAGATGATCGACGCTCTAAGGAAGTTGAGCATCGAAGACCCGAACCTGAGAGTGAAGATCAACGAGGAGACTGGCGAGTACCTCCTCTCTGGAATGGGCTTCCTGCACCTCGAGGTGTCCTTACAGCTCCTGAGGGAGAATTACGGAGTAGAAGTTGTCACATCTCCACCAATTGTAGTGTACAGGGAAAGCGTGAGGGCAGCGAGTCAAGTTTTCGAGGGCAAGTCTCCGAACAAGCACAACAAGTTCTACATAAGCGTCGAGCCGCTGAATGAAAAGACCATCGAACTCCTCGCTTCTGGCAAGATTAAGGAGGACATGGATCCGAAGGAGATGGCCAAAATACTCAGGGACGAGGCGGGCTGGGATTACGAAGAGGGCAAGAGAATTACAGCCATCGACGAGAACCTGAACGTCTTTGTGGACAAGACGTCTGGAGTTCAGCACTTGAGAGAAGTGATGGACACAGTTATACAGGGCTTTAGGCTGGCCATGAGGGAAGGGCCTTTGGCTCACGAACCTGTGAGGGGCTTGAAGGTCGTCCTTCACGACGCAGTGATCCACGAGGATCCGGCCCACAGGGGTCCAGCCCAGATATTCCCTGCCGTAAGGAACGCGATATTTGCGGGCATGCTGACCGCCAAGCCCACCCTACTAGAGCCTTTACAGAAGCTCGACATCAGGGTTCCGATGGACTACGTAGGGAACGTGACTGCGGTGATAACTAGGAAGAGGGGTAAGGTCCTCGACATGACCCAGCAGGGCAACGTGGCTAGGGTAACGGCGGAGATCCCAGTGAGCGAGTCCTTCGAGCTGGCAAGCGATCTGAGGGCAGCAAGCGCAGGTAGAGCTTTCTGGGGCACGGAGTTCAGCAGGTGGGCTCCTGTGCCGGACTCTCTCCTTACTGACGTCATAATGAAGATAAGGGAGAGGAAGGGATTGCCGAAGCAGTTGCCTAAACTAGAGGACTTCCTATCGTGATGCGTGTTGAGCGAGTTCAACTCCTTCAAGGGCACTAAGGCCGTGTTTTTCGACTACGACAACACTTTAGTCGAGTTCGACTCGGTTTCCCAGAAGGCACTGCTGGAAGTCGCTAAGGATATGTTTGACTACCTTACTGAGAACTATCCCAAACTCGAAGTGTCTTTGAACGAACTCACTTCAGTGCTTTTCAGCGTTGCAAAGTCTCTAGATGAAGAGGGAGTGTTCGACAGGCGAGAGTGGTGGACGGAAACCCTCAGAAAGTTCAACGTGAAGCCGAGCACCGAAGAGCTTTACGCATGGACGCAACTTTATTGGTCGATAGCGGGAAAGAACGACCCTTACGCCGACGCTATAGAGGCCATTGAGTACCTCAAGGCCAGGGGCTACAAGATCGGCCTGATCACCAACAGCGATGGGGAGGGTGCAGATAAGAGGTCTCGCATAAGCAATTTCCCCCTAATAAACAAGTTCGATGTAATTATCATAGGCGGGGAGGGCGGGGTAAATCCGAAGCCCAATCCTCAACCGTTCGTTTTAGCGTGCGAGAAACTGGGCCTTAATACTGCGGAGTGTGTGATGGTTGGAGACGATCCGATAAAGGACACGCTTGCCGCGAAGAAAGCTGGGATGAAGGCGATATTGGTAGACAGGGCTAACAAAGTAAAGCACGCCGAGTTGTTCGCAGATTACGTTGTTTCGTCTTTGTCAGCCCTCAGCGAGATTTTCTAATTTTTCCCTGAGTGCTAAAATATATGAACAACTCTTTGAAGGCGACTCAACGATATCAATAGTTATCTCTTCGCTCTATCGTCTCAACCAACGTGTGAACGACATTAGCTAAGAACTTTGACCTGGCCATCCTTTCCTTCTCGTCGCCGGGAACGCTGAAGTGTCCTAGACCCTCGATCGTTACGTTATCGAAGAACGAAGCTGTCAGGCCGATAACCTCACCGAACGGTCTGTCCCTTGCCCTGCCTGACGTCATAACCATCCTGAACGTCGAGAGGTACTTCTCTAGTGACAATCCCATTGCCAAATTCAAGCGAAGCTCGAGAGGGAGAGCGTCGATAACAGTCGTTACGTCCTCAAGCGTTTCATTCTCGCTGACTACGGCCTCATTAGCGATCTTGACCACCATTTCGGCCTGTAATCTGAAGACCCCGTCTTCCTCTGGTTTGACCGAGTCTAGGTCGGAGTGGTAAAACGGCATTTCTTCCGCGGGCGACAGCGTTATAGTAGGTATGCCTGCCCTGAGGAAGGCGTAACTGTTAGTGTAAGCCTGAGGTCTTCTCTCTACGATCAAGGTGTCTCCTACAATTTTACTCACCGACTTGAACAGTCCTGGAGAAACAAATAGTCTGGAATCCTTAGTCGGGAAATCCAGGTCTATCACGAACAACGGTTTCTCTTTAATTGATCGGACGAACTGACGAGCCCCGCAACCCCAAGAGAGCGCGTCAAAAAAGCATCCCGTCTCTTCAGCGGTTAGCGACACCAACTTGATCGTGCGTTTAGTCGCCACTATTTCCTTAAGCATCGCGACCCCCGCTAGGTCGTCGTGCTCCCCTCTTAGGAAATGATCGTGATGGGCGGTCACGTAAACGATTTCGTCGCCCTTGCCGTTCCTAACGGCCTCCACGTTGTACCCGTAGCTAACTCCGAACTCTGTTTCAACTTGTATTTCGCATTCCTCCTTTTCCGGCCTTTTTGACAGAAAGACCGCAGGTATCGGGGGAGGCTTGCCTGTGTATTGAAGCAACTCACCGTACTTGATGACGAACCTCCTAAGAGTACCGTCGTTCAGTGTAAAGGCTACCGCTTCTTCACCGCTGTCAACCGCCTTCATGTACTCCTTGGGTATATCAAATAACGACCTTACTTCGACGATTTTAGCATTACCTCGGCCAGATGGGCTGTAGGCCAATGCTACAGCTCTCGCATCACAGTCAACACTTACGGCCTTCTCTTTCCAAGATAGTACCTCAGTGGGAATCACTCTTACATCGTCCGAACCCTCTTCTAACACTTCCTTGACGAGCCTTACTAGTTTCTCCTCCTCCTTCGATCCAGCGATGACCTCCCCTAAGCTTGATAACCTCTTTACTGTTTCGACGATCATTACCTAGTATATGATGAACAGGATTCTGCCCAATATACACGTTTTCCCTAAGGAAGGCGTTTACGAGGTTCTGTTGAGCTCTGGAATTGGACGAGATTTGAACGTGTCGCCCGTCGGGTTGAGACTCGCGAAAGGGGAAATGCACGTTCTTCTTTATAGGGGCACTAGATCGTATGAGAACCTTGTAGGTCATCCTAAGTGTGGCCTCACCGTTACCCACGACGCCAGGCAGTTCTATCTCGCCTTAAGGGGAAGAATGAACGAACGAGTTAAAGTAACACCTGACGACATTCCTTACCTCGAAGGTGAAGTCGTTATCCTCGGGGAGTGCGTTAAAAGTACCGAAGGCAATCCGACGAAGTTCACCGTAAGACCGCTGAGGACGTTCGTGAACGTATCGTTAATTCAAGCCTTCAGCAGGGCTGACGCGTTACTTATCGACGCACTAGTTCATTTAACTAGGTTAAACATCGAAGAGGGAGCCAGCAGAGAGATATCGGCTCAGCTCATATATCACGAGCTGGCTACGGCGAAAAGATTGGATCCTAGCTTGAGCGACGTTGTAGACGAAATCATTAACGACTTTCTTAAAGCCTTTAAATCTTGACGGGTTTGGTCATTTTGTGTCCTTCAAGGTCGCCCTTATTCCAGGTGACGGAATAGGCCCAGAGATCGTCCTTAACTCGAAGAAGATCCTCGCTAGGCTCAACGAGCTGTTCGGCCTCAACGTCGAATACCGCGAGATAGAGGCGGGAGACGCTGCGCTGAATAGGTACGGAGAGGCTTTGCCGAAGGAGTCCCTCAGGGTCATCGAGGGTTCCGATTTCATCCTGAAGGGCCCGGTCGGCGAGTCCGCTGCGGATGTGGTTGTTAAACTCCGTCAGATGTACGACATGTACGCTAATTTGAGGCCAGCCAGGAGTTTGCCTAACGTCCCTTCCAAGTTCGGCTTCGTTGACATCCTTATAGTTAGGGAGAACACCGAGGACCTTTACAAGGGTTTCGAGCACATGGTGTCGCAAGACACCGCGGTCGGTCTGAAAGTGATAACCTATCAAGCTTCTAAAAGAATAGCCGAGGTGGGCCTGAAGTACGCGCTCATGAGAAGGAAGAAAGTCACGTGCGTGCATAAGGCCAACGTAATGAGAGTGACCGACGGGCTGTTCGCGAGGGCGTGTAGGGACGTGCTGAAGGGCAAGGTAGAGTACAACGAAATGTACGTTGACGCGGCCGCGGCGAACCTGGTCAGGGATCCTGGGATGTTCGACGTTATAGTGACGGAGAACGTCTACGGCGATATCCTTAGCGACGAGGCCAGCCAAATAGCGGGGAGCCTGGGCTTAGCCCCTTCAGCCAACGTAGGTGACGGGAAGTGCCTGTTCGAGCCCGTTCACGGAGCCGCGTTCGATATCGCCGGCAAGAACATAGCTAACCCGACTGCCTACCTGTTGTCGGTCGCCATGATGTTCGACGTGATGTACGACAGGTCTAAGGACATGAGGTATCAGAAGGCCGCCGAAGCGCTTAGGAGGGCAATTGAGAGGGCTTACGAGACGGAGAAAGTCACGCCCGACGTAGGAGGAAGGCTGAGAACGACGGAAATGATAGACGCTATTTATAATTACCTAGGGTGAGGGCGATGACCGTAATTAGGGTAATTGAGCCAGGTTACGATCCGAAGAAGGTTGAGGAGCGCGTTTTGAAGCTCTGGGAGGAGAAGCGCTCGTACGAGAAGCTGAAAGAGGAGGTATCGAAAAGGCAGAAGAAGTTCCTATTTATAGACGGCCCGCCCTACGCTTCCGCTCCTGTGCCCCATATCGGCACGGTCTGGAACAAGACGATAAAGGACTGCATTCTCAGATATAAGAGAATCAAGGGTTACAGGGTTTACGACCAGCCAGGCTACGACACTCACGGCCTACCAATCGAGGTTAAGGTCGAATCCATGCTGGGGATTAAGAGGAAAGGGGAGATAACCAATTCCTACGGCGTCGATAGGTTCGTAAATAAGTGCAGGGAGTTCGCGACAGCCAACTTGGAAGGACTGACGAAGGAGTTCAAGAACGTCGGAGTCTTTATGGATTGGGACAACCCCTACATAACCTACAGGAACGAGTTCATCTCCGCCTCTTGGGCCCTCATCAAGAGGGCACACGAGAGGGGGCTCCTGAAGAGGCAGAAATACGTAATACACTGGTGCCCCAGGTGCGAGACTACCTTATCCGATTACGAGGTCTCGGAGTACACCGAACTGGACGACCCTTCAATTTACGTCAAGTTCAAGGTTGCAGGTGAGCCGAACAAGTACTTATTGATTTGGACGACCACTCCGTGGACTATTCCGGCGAACGTCTTCGTTATGGTAAACGGCCAGCTGGACTACGCCGAGGTCGAAGTAGACGGCGAAGTGCTGATCATCGCGGAAAAGAGAGTCAGTGAGGTGATGAAAGAGGCGAAAGTGAAGAATTACAAGGTATTGAAGACGTACAAGGGAAAGGAGTTAGTAGGCCTAAAGTACGAGCATCCCCTTAAAGACTTGGTTAAAGCTCAGGAAACACTAGACGAGTATCACGTTGTCGTCGACGCAGGGGACTTAGTGAGCGCAGAGGAAGGAACAGGGCTAGTTCACTCCGCAACGGGTCACGGCGACGTAGACTTCGAGGTCGGGCAGAAGCACAAGATGCCGGTCGTCATGTTCGTGAACGACAGGGGAGAGTACACGGAAGAGGCAGGGAAGTACAAGGGCCTTTACGTAAGGGACGCTAACAGCTTAATAATAGAGGACCTTAGGGAGAGGAATGCCTTATTCCATGCGGGTACAATAAGGCACAGGTACCCAATTTGCTGGAGGTGCAAGACCCCGCTGATCCTGAGGGCTGTAGACCAGTGGTACATCGCGGTTTCCCAGCTGAAGACCGACCTGCTTAGGGAGATAGATAGGGTCAAGTGGATCCCGGAGTGGGGCAAAACTAGGATCTCTAACCTAGTCGAGAACATAAGGGATTGGGCGATAGGCAGGCAGAGGTTCTGGGGGATTCCGTTACCGATCTGGGTGTGTCCTGAGGGACATATAACGGTGGTCGGTAGCAGGCAGGAGCTCGAAAAGATTGCGACCACTCCAGTACCGAAGGATCTACACAGGCCGTGGATAGACACAGTTAAGGTGAGGTGCTCCGTTTGTGGGAAAGAAGCGACGAGAGTTCCTGATGTGGCCGACGTCTGGATGGACAGCGGTGTTGCGTTCTTCGCCAGCTTCGGGGAGAACTGGGAGAAAGTCTGGAAAGAGATTGGGCCGGCTGACTTGGTTCTGGAAGGGCACGACCAGCTGAGGGGGTGGTTTTTCAGCCTCCTGAGGTCTGGGGTGATCCTCGAAAACAAGGCTCCGTATAAGGCAGTTCTAGTCCACGGCTTCATGCTCGACGAGAAAGGCAGGGAGATGCACAAGAGCTTAGGCAACTACGTCGAGCCTTCAGAGGTCATATCGAAGTACGGCAGGGACGCCCTGAGGCTATGGTTGTTAAGGAACACGACGTGGGAGGACGCTAAGTTTTCCTGGAAAGCTATTGAGGAGACGCTGAAGGACTTACAAATAGTTTGGAACGTATTCGTGTTCGCCTCAACTTACATGTCGCTTGACGCCTTCGACCCGTCCACGTACACTCTGGACTCCGTTTACAACAAACTAAGGATAGAAGACAGGTGGCTCCTCTCGAGGTTCTTCAGGCTCTTAAAGAACGTCGACATATCGATGAACGACTTCAAGGTCCACGAGCTGGCTAATGCCATGATGGACTTCATAATCAACGACGTGAGCAGGCTCTACATTAGGCTTATCAGGAAGAGGGCGTGGGAGGAGGGACTGAACGACGACAAAATAGCGATGTACACGGTACTCAACTTCGTCCTTAAGAACTGGCTCGTGTTAGCGTCTACTGTCATCCCGTTCATAACGGAGGAGATATATCAGACCATGTACGAGGACGCCAAACCGACGATAGCCATGGAAGTGCTACCGGAGGTAAGGAATGACCTGATCGACGACGAGCTAGAGAGCGCCATGGCTCTCGCTCTGAGGATCCAGGAGGCCTCGCTGAACGCAAGGTCGAAGGCTGGGATAAAGCTACGCTGGCCCTTGCAGAAGGCTTACGTCTTCCTGGCGTCAGAAGTCGACAGGAGGAGAATAGAAGCTCTAGCCGACGTCCTTAGGCAAATGATCAACGTCAAGGAATTAGAGGTCGGAGGTATAGAAGGCTACTCAAGGTTCTCTAAAGTCTTAGCGAAACCGAATCCTGCTAAGATCGGCCCAGAGTTCAAGAGGATGAGCAGAATAGTTTCAGACTACATCGAGAGCAACTCTGAGGTCGTGGCTAGGGACATTATTAACCAGGGAGTCCACAGGGTCACCCTCGACTCGACCGAGGTAGAAATAAGGAAAGAGCACGTGAACTTAATCGAAGAAGTACAGCCCGGTTATGCCTCAGCGAGGTTCGAGGGTGGAGTTGTCGTGATGAGCACCCAAGTAAGCCCTGAGGTCGAGGAAGAGGGAATCGTGAGAGACGTGGTAAGAAGGATTCAAGTGATGAGGAAACAGCTGAGGCTCCAGGTCACAGACTACATTAAGGTAACGATTCAGGTTCCGGAGGATAGGAGAGGACTAATAGCAAGGTGGGCAGACTACATAAAGAGGGAGACTAGGGCTGTCGAAGTCGTTGAGGGCGAGGCGAAAGGCGAGCTAGTCCAGGGTTGGGACATAGAGAACGAGATATACTTCATAGGCGTCTCTAAGGCATGATGCCTTTTCCACGCCGTAAGCCCCTCAACGCAGTGCTCTTCCTTTCGACTTTTTCCCAGGAGAGCACAACCCTCGAGATCACGCTCAAATTAGGCGAAATTTTGAGAGTCGCCTCGGCCTTCAGAGTGACCAATTTGTACTGGGTGAACGATTACCCCGAAGTCCGCGACGTAGTGAACGATGTCAGCTCTTACGCCCTTACTCCGCCCTATTTGAAGAGGCTGATTCCCCTAAAGAGGAACCTGAAATACGTGGGGCTTTTACCGCCGATCAACGTACAGACCCACGCCGTTCTCAAAGACCCAGTAGAGGGAGAGGTGAGAGTAGTCAAGAAAGGGGAAACAGGATTGAAAGTAAAATTAGGGGCGAAGTATGGTCACTACCTAGTTGTAGACTCGGTTCAGCCGAAGCTAAGTAAATACCAGGGCGTTTACTATTCGGGACCAAAGGTCAAAATCGTTACAACAATAGACGAGGTATATGACGGATCCCTAGTCGTTGTAGGCGATAGGTACGGCAGAGACTTCTGGGCTTTGAAAGACGAAATCAGACAAAAGTACGAGGAGTCTGGACTGACCGTAATCATTGGTCCGCCACAGGGCCTGAAGACCGAAGTGAGAGGGCTGGGGGTGAACTTCATCAGGAATCAAGGCGTCAAAGACGTGAGAACCGAAGAGGCTTTGACCAGCGCGCTCGCCTTGATCAACGCCGTGATTTAACCCATCTATGAGCGTGCCTAACCACTGAGGGAAGAGACACTTTTAAAAAAGTCGGGTGTTTAGAATCAGCGTCGAGGTCGTCCTGAATGGGCCATCGAAAGCTATCGTCGCCGAGAAGAGGGTCAGCAGGCCTTAGGCCCAGGAAGAGGGCCCAGGAGCTACTTCCGACGCCCAGGAGCTGGCCCGCTTTGACCCTCGAAAAGCCTACGCTGTTGGGCTTTGTGGGTTACAAGGTGGGCATGACCCACGTCATTATGGTCGATGATAAGGAAACTTCCCCCAATTATGGTAAAGAGGTATACGTCCCCGTTTCGATCCTGGAGACTCCGCCCATAGTGCCTTTGGCACTGAGGGTATACGTTCCTGACGCGTGGGGGGAACCCCAATCTTATGTCGAACTTTGGGGAGAGATCCCCCAAGGGCTACGTATAGATAAGGCCATTGGCAAGTTCTTCAAGAGCAACTCTGCTAAGAAGGATGAGATTTTGAAGAAAATCGAGGCTGTCAAGGACAGGATCGCTTTCGTGAGGGCGATAGTTGCGACACAGCCTCACAAGATCCCCTCGCTGGGGAAGAAGAAGCCTGACCTAGTGGAGATTCAGGTGGATGGCGGAAGCGTTGACGAAAGGATAAACTACTTATTAAACGTTCTGGGCAAGGAAATTAGCGTAGAACAGGTTTTCAAGGAAGGTCAGCTGATAGATATAATAGGAGTTACTAAGGGCAAGGGTTTCGCAGGAGTAATAAAGAGGTACGGAGTTGTCGAGCTCCCGAGGTGGCACAAGCACAGGAAAGGAAGTAGGAAGGTGGGTGCCAGAGGACCTTCGGTACCAACTCCCAGTTACGTCCCGCAACCCGGCAAGATGGGGTTCCACAGGAGAACGGAGTACAACAAGAGAATACTTAAGATAGGCACCGACCCGAACATGATAAATCCGGCGGGTGGATTTCCGCACTACGGACTCGTCAGGAATACCTATTTAATCGTCGAGGGAAGCGTTATCGGAGCGGTTAAACGTCCTCTGTTCCTAAGGTACCCAATTAGGCCAACCTGGACTCCCAAGGGAGCTCCAGATATTAGGTACATTGACCTGTCGAGCAAGCAGGGGTGAGGGTGGATGTACGTCGAGCTGTACAAAATAAAGACGAACGTTCTCGACCTGACTGGGTCAAAGGTTCAAGAGATAGAACTGCCTGAGTTCTTCAGCTACCCAGTTAGGGAGGATCTCATAAGGAGGGCGTTCATCTCGTCGCTGACGAAGTCAATTCAGCCGAAAGGAAGGGATCCGATGGCGGGTAAGAGGACGACCGCTGTGAGCTTTGGAATTAACCTAGGGCTTGCAAGGGTTCCGAGGGTTAAGAACTCTGGAAGGGCTAGGCTAGCCCCGAACACGAGGGGTGGTAGGAGGGCTTTCCCGCCGACGCCAGAGAAGATAGTTGCTGAGGAGATCAACGAGAAGGAGAAAAGACTAGCTGTTATAAGCGCGTTGGCGGCCACGGCGAGAGTCGAGTTCGTTAAGGCTAGGGGTCATCGCGTTCCTGAGAACGTCACGTTGCCTTTAGTAGTGGTAGAGGACTTCGAAAAACTCAACGACACTTCGAGCGTTCAAGAGGCTCTAGAAAGGCTGGGATTGGCAGAGGAGTTAGAGCGAGTAAAGGAGAGTAAGGGAGTGAGGGCCGGGAAAGGGAAGATGAGGGGTAGGAGATACGAACATGCGAAAGGGCCATTAATCGTTGTGGGCGCGCACGACGCCCCAATCGTCAAGGCTGCCAGGAACATTTTGGGTGTTGATGTAGTTAACGCTAAGGAGGTCAGCGTAATCCATCTCGCCCCAGGCGGGCATCCCGGAAGGTTGACCTTGTTCACCCTTTCCGCGATTAAGGTACTTCAAGACAGGTTAGGAGGTAGATTATTATGAGCCAGAAGAAGGAAGAAGGAGGCAAGACTTACGATTTCAAAGGCATAGTTCTGAAAGCTTTGGCGACAGAAAAGGCAATCAGGCTGATAGAAAAAGAGAACACGTTAACGTTTTTGGTTGATTTGAGGGCGACAAAGAGGGAAATCGCTGAAGAGGTAGAGAAGATGCTAGGAGTGAAGGTGGAGAGAGTGAACACGTTAGTGACCCCGAGAGGAGAGAAGAAAGCTTACGTTAAATTATCGAAGGACTACAAGGCGACGGACGTCGCTCATAAGTTAGGCATCCTGTGAGGTGGGGTGAATGGGTAAGAAATTACTCCAACAGAGGGCCGGAAGGGGTAACATAAACTTCAGGAGCCCCGGATGGACAAGGGTAGCTCCAGCTAGGTTCCCCAGCGTGATAAAAGGCAAGACCGGTCGTGTAGTCGACATCCTCCATAACCCAGGCCAGGTGGCCCCGATAGCAAAGATTGTGACCGACCAAGGAGAGGAGTTTTACGTGCCAGCAGTACAAGGGTTGTCAGTGGGTCAAACCGTATCGATAGGATCGGGCAGTCAGCCCACCACTGGGAACATTGTAGTCGTAGGCGAGGCCCCCGAAGGAGCCATAGTAAGCAACGTTGAGAAGAGGAGGGGAGACGGCGGTAAGTTCGCGAGGTCGGCAGGTTCCTACGCTGTTGTAGTCGGAAGGGCCGGTAATAAGGTGCTGATCCGCCTGCCGTCCGGCAAAATCGCTCAAGTGAACTCCGACGCGCTAGCGATTATCGGCACTGTCGCGGGAGGCGGCGTTACTGAGAAGCCGTTGCTGAAGGCCGGAAACGCGTACTGGAAGTGGAAGAAGAAGGCGCGCAAGTGGCCTCGCGTGAGGGGTGTAGCGATGAACGCTGTGTCGCACCCGCACGGCGGAGGAGCGCATCAGAGCGTCAGCAGGTCTTCAACGGTCTCCAGGAACGCTCCGCCAGGTAGGAAAGTAGGCCACATCGCAGCGCGGAGGACTGGAAGAAAGGAGGGGAGTGAAACTTAAAAGATGAAGTAGGATAGTGGGGTGTTCACGCTTATGCCGATAGAAATCCCGCCCGAATGGAAGAACTTCAGGTACAGGGGGAAGAGCTTAGAGGAGCTGATGAACATGAGCATGGACGAGTTCATCAAGCTATTGCCCGCTAGGCAGAGGAGATCGCTGAGGAGGGGCTTCACCGAGGAACAGAAACGCCTTCTAGAGAAGATAAGGAGGTTAACTAGGTCTGGCAAGCTAAGCAAGCCTATAAAGACGCACGTTAGGGACATGATCATTCTTCCAGAGATGGTCGGGATGAAGTTTGCAGTATACAACGGCAAGGAGTTCGTGGAGTTCCAGGTGACGCCTGAAATGATAGGTCACTACCTGGGGGAGTTCTCGATAACCACGAAGAAAGTCGAGCACGGCGAGCCCGGTCTGAAGGCCACGAAGTCGAGCCTGTTCCTAGCAATGAAGGGTTGATGAAGTATGCCTTCAGCCTGGACTTATCCTAACCTGGGGGTCGACGACACGAAGTTGGGCAAGGCCGTAAAGAGGGACATCAGAGCTTCCGTCAGGGACCTCTATAACGTCTGCAAGGCAATCAGGGGGATGAAAGTCAGTGAGGCCGAGAAGTTTCTGAACGACGTTTTGGCCGGGAAACAAGCGTTGCCCTTCTGGAGACATCAGAGGGGAGCGTCGCACAGGAGCAATATATCCCCTAAGTGGAAAGTGAAGAGCGGTAGATACCCGAAGAAGGCAATAAAATACGTGCTCGAGGCCTTAGGTTACGCCAAGGCTGACGCCCTGAGGAAGGGATTGTCCGAGGAAAGACTGAAGGTTCTCCACGCGGCCGCCCACAAGGGCATCACAATAAAAAGGTACATGCCGAGGGCGTTCGGCCGCTCCACCCGCAAGTTCAGGTATACTTCTCACATAGAAATCGTGGTAGGTGAGGCGTGACATGGTGAACGTCAGAAAGTACTTCCTGCAAAGGTCACTCACGAGAGTAATGGTCGACGAATTTTTAGCGAAGCAGTTCTACACGGCGGAGTACGCTGGGGTCGAGATAACTAAAACGCCCATAGGCACTAGGGTGATCATCTACGCTGGCAGACCGGCCGTAATTATCGGCAGGGGCGGTAAGACCATCAAGCAGTTGGCACAACTTTTCGAGAAATACTTCGGTCTGGAGAACCCCCAGATAACCGTGACTCAGGTCGAGAACCCGGAGCTGAACGCCAGAGTTATGGCCTTCAGGCTGGCCCAGGCCTTAGAGAAGGGCTACCACTTCAGGAGGGCGGCATTCGTCACAATAAGGAGGATTATGAACGCGGGGGCCATCGGGGCAGAGGTTGTGGTAAGCGGTAAGTTAAGCACCGAGAGGGCCAAGTACGAGAAACTGAAGGAGGGCGTGGTTTACAAGACGGGCGGTCAGCTGAGCCAAATCGTGGACAGGGCCGTGGCCATTGCGATGCTCAAGCCGGGCGTTTATGGCGTTGAAGTGATCATCACTAAACCCATGAGGAGCGTTGATAAGATTACGCTCAAAGAGCGCGAGCAAGTTCCGCCGGAGAGCGTGACCGTCACGAACGTTAGGTTCATTGAGGAAGGCTCACAGCAGGCTCAACAGGGGGGTGGTGTAAGTGGCTCATAAGAGGAACGACTTCATGAAGGAGATTAGGAACCTAGACGAGTCGCAATTGAGGGAGAAACTCAACGAGTTGAGGAACGAGCTGGTGAAGCTGAGGACTCAGGTGACAATGGGTACAATAAAGGACACGATGGCAATTAGGAATACTAAGAGAAACATCGCGAGGATATTGACGGTGCTAAACGAGAAGGGGAAGAAGAAATGAAAGACCTCCTGGGATCAATAGTAGAAGTAATAGGCTATCCGGACCCCTCATTGATCGGAGTAAAGGGTAAGGTGTACGTAGAAACCCAGAAGACTTTATTACTCGTGGGCATCGATGGAAGGAAGGTCACGATCATGAAGGAGCACGCGTTGATGAGGAAGGGAGACAGGCAAATCTACGGGTACGAGCTGAAGGGCAGATATTGGGAGAGGCTGAAGAGGTGGGAGTGAGATGGCAGTTAGGACGAAGAACGTCGGAATACCGGGCGTGAACCCACCTAAGGCAACTTGTAGTGACGAGAACTGCCCTTACCACGGTACGTTGAGGGTGAGGGGCATGATACTCGAGGGGAAGATAATCAAGTTTAAGGCCAACAAAACTGCTGTCTTTGAGAGGGAATACCTTTACTACGACAGCAAGTACAAGAGGTATGAGAGGAGAAGGAGCAGGATTCACGTTCACGTGCCTCCATGCGTCGAGGTAAAGGAAGGCGACAGGGTCATAATTGGAGAGTGCAGGCCGATAGCTAAGTCCGTTTCCTTTGTAGTTCTAGGTAAGGTGGGTGGTTCGAATGCCTGAAAAACTAAACGTAGTTGGTTCTAGAAAGGGATTAACTCCAGGTATACAACACGAGACGAGAGTTGTAGTAGCCGACAACAGCGGAGCTAAGGAGGCATTAGTGATCGGTATTTATGGATATCACGGCGTCCTCAGGAGGATACCTTTTGCTAACGTAGGCGATATGGTGATGGTCAGCGTGAAGAAGGGAACGCCAGAAGTCAGGAAACAGAAGTTCAAAGCCGTAATAGTCAGGCAGAGGATGCCTTACAGAAGGCCCGACGGTACTTGGATAGCCTTTGAGGACAACGCCGTGGTTCTGATAAACCCCGACGGATCGCCCAAAGGTACGGAGATCAGGGGTCCTATTGCGAAAGAAGCCGCAGAGAGGTGGCCTAAGATAGCTGGTATTGCCACGCTGGTGATTTAACGATGGTGTCGTCCAAACCTTCAAAGCAAAGGAAAGCGCTCTACACGGCCCCGATTCACAGACTGAGGAAACAGCTGACCGCGACCTTATCCGAAGACCTACAGAAGCAGTACGGAATAGCACGGATTCAGGTGAGGGTCGGCGACGTTGTGAGGGTCATGAGGGGGGATCACGCTGGACATGAAGGTAAGGTCATCGCGGTAAATGCGAAAACTGGCAGAGTAGCAGTAGAAGGGCTAACGAGGAAAAAGGCAGACGGTAGCGAGATCCCCGTATGGGTTCACGCGTCTAAAGTGGTGGTGACTAAGTTGGACTTAAGTGACAAATTAAGGAAAGAGGCCATAGAAAGGAAGGCTGAGCAAAGAAAGAGAGCGCTTGAGAGGATCTCGTCAAGTCAGGGTGGTACGTGATGGCTCACATAACGCGTTTCGAGGCACCTTGGTTCCTGAAGGTCTCTAAGAAGGAGTACAAGTGGGTTGTCAGGGCGTCTCCAGGCCCACACCCGTTACAGAGATCAATACCCTTAGCTGTGCTAATTAGGGATTATCTAAACTACGCAAAGTCGCTGAAAGAGGCCAAGAGGGTAATATCTTCAGGTATGGTGTACGTTGACGGTAGGCCGAGGAAGAACTATAAGTATCCGGTAGGCCTCATGGACGTAATTTACGTGAAGGGTGCCGAGAAATATTATAGAATAGTTCCTGACATTCATAGAGTTTTAATGCCCGTGGAGATAAGCAAAGACGAAGCGACGTATAAGCTGGTAAGGATTGTCAACAAAACGACAGTCAAGGGAGGCAAGATTCAGTTGAACCTTGAAGACGGAAGGAACATACTACTTACTCCCGAGGAAGCTAAGAACTACAAGACTTTCGAAACCCTGAAGATAGAGATCCCCTCACAGAAGATCCTTGACAAGTACGAGCTAACCAAGGGGAACTACGCAGTCATTATAGGAGGTAGGAACGTAGGGAACCACGGGAAGGTGGACGACGTGACTTGGGCCAGCTTCAAAAGGGTGAGGTACACGATTGTCACGCTGACCACTCCTTCAGGTACTCAGGTGAGGACGAACATGATGAACGTAATGGCGGTGGGAAGGGAGAAGCCGGAGGTGAAGCTGTTATGAGTAGCGCGTCTCAGACCTTACAAAACAACCAGAACCCCATGAGGAGAGTTGTTCTCGATAAAGTCACAGTCAACATCGGCGTCGGAGAGTCCGGAGAGAGGTTGCAGAAGGCGTACAACCTGTTGCAAGAGCTGACGGGAGCCAAGCCCGTATACACTATAGCTAAGAAAACGATAAGGGAGTTCGGTATAAGGCGCGGAGCCCCCATAGGAGTTAAAGTGACTTTGAGGGGTGAGAAGGCTGAGGAGTTCCTCAATAGGATTCTAGAGGCCGTTGGTAGGAGGATAAAGGCTAGTAGCTTTGACGACTACGGGAACGTGGCCTTCGGTCTGGCCGAGCACGTGTTGATTCCAGGAGCCCGTTACGATCCCGAAGTAGGCATTTTCGGAATGGACGTAGCCATTACCCTTAGGCGTCCTGGGTATAGGGTCGCGCTGAGGAAAAGGAAGAAGTCCAGGATACCCAAGAGGCATAGGGTGACGAAGGAGGAAGCCATGGAGTTCCTCAGGAAAAACTTTAATGTAACGATAGTGGAGGGGTGACGGGTCATGGGCAAGTACAAGCCACCGGCCGAAGTGAAGTTCGGGAGAGGTGCTCAAGTCTGCAGGAGATGCGGGAGTAGGGACTCGGTGATTCAAAAGTATGGTCTATACCTTTGCAGGCAATGTTTCAGAGAAATAGCGTACGAGTTAGGTTTCCAGAAATTGAGGTGATCTGAATGGTTGTCCTGAACCCATTGGCGAACGCGCTCACTACGATCTACAACAACGAGGTTAGAAGGAACAAGCAAGCGATCATCATGCCGGCGTCGAAGTTAATCGTCAACGTCCTGAGGGTCATGCAGAGGGAGGGGTATATTGGCGAGATCGAGCTCATCGACGATGGCAGGTCTGGGAAAATAGTTGTCCAGCTCTTAGGAAGGATAAACAAGTGTGGCCCAATTTCCCCCAGGTTCCCGCTCACCTACAAAGAGCTACTGAGCATGCCGCACTACATAAGGAGGTATTTGCCCTCTAAGGAAATCGGAGTGATCATATTATCAACATCGAAGGGCGTAATGACGCACAAAGAAGCGATTAAGGAAAGGATCGGAGGAGTTGCTTTAGGCTACGTGTATTAATGGGTGGTTCAGATGAAGGCCGTCTATCTCCGCGACGAGATCGAAATACCAGAGAACGTGAAGGTCACCCTGGACGGAATGAAGGTGAAAGTGAAGGGTCCAAAGGGCGAAATAGAGAGGGACTTCAGCCACATAACCGGTGTGACAATGAAGCTAGAAGGGAATAAGTTAATTCTGGAGACGACTTTCGCTAACAGAAAAAAGAAAGCGCAGTTCTACTCCATATCTTCTCACATTAAGAACATGATAACCGGTGTGACAAAAGGCTACAGGTACTCACTGAAGATTATATTCACTCACTTCCCGATCTCGGTGAAAGTAGCTGGAAACGAGGTTCAAATAACCAATCTGATCGGCGAGAAGAACGTAAGGAGGGCCCCTATTCTACCTGGCGTCAAAGTTAACGTAAAGGGAGACGAGGTAGTAGTCGAAGGGATTGACCTAGAGAAAGTGGCGCAAACGGCGGCGAACATTGAGAAAGCCTCCAAGATTTCAGGATTTGACAGAAGGGTTTTCGCGGACGGAGTATACATTTATAAGAAGGAGGTGATTTCGTGATGGTCGACTTAAAAGCTCTAAAGGAAAGGAGGAAACTCCAACAGAAGATTAAGAGTAAGGATAAACCGCAGTTCCTAAGGTACGACTGGGACAAGTTCTACAGGCTAGAGAGGCAGGAGACGTGGAGGAAGCCAAGGGGCCGCGACAACCCGATGAGGTTACAGCTTTCGGGCTATCCGCCTAAGGTCGACCCAGGCTTCGGCACCCCGAAGGAAATAAGGGGGCTACACCCTAGCGGGCTGAGGCCGGTCGTCGTTCATAACGTAAAGGAGCTTGAGGCTATAAAGGACAAGGACAACGTTATAGTGTACATCGCATCAACGGTAGGTCTCAAGAAAAGGCTCGAAATTTTAAGCAAAGCAATGGAACTGAAGGTCAGGGTCGCTAACGGGTGAGCGTAATGCCCGATCTAGCTCTTCAGAAAAGGCTCGCTGCTGACATAAAAGGCGTAGGAGTGAAGAGGGTCAAAATACCGCCCGAGTACGTAGAAGAGGTGGCCGAGGCCCTCACTAGGGAGGACATAAGGAAGCTGATTAAGGACGGCAAGATAATCATCGAGCAGGCTAAGGGGATAAGTAGCGGAAGGCTAAAAGAGAGGAGAAGGAACAGAAGGAGGAAAGGGGAAGGAAGGAGAGAAGGTAGTAAGAAAGGTAAGAAGACCGCAAGGGCTGGAAAGAAGGAGCAGTGGGTCGCGAGAATAAGGAAAATAAGGACTTACCTGAGGTACTTGAGGGACAACAACATAATCGACAGGAAAACGTACCGAAAGCTTTACACTGAGAGCAAAGCTGGCGTTTTCAAGTCATTAAGGGATGTGAAGATCAGGCTCCAATCCATGGGCATAAAGGTGGAATGAGATGGCACACGGCCCTAATTACAAGGTGAAGTTCAGGAGGAGGAGAGAGGGCAAGACCAATTACTACAAGAGGTACGTTTACGTCCTTTCCAGGGCCACCAGGTTCGTCGCAAGGCTGACTAGCAAGTACGCAATAGCCCAGGTGATTCAGGTCGATCCCAAGGGAGACAAAACATTGGCCGCTGCCCACTCCATGGAGCTGGTGAAGAAATACGGTTGGAAGGGCGACCCCAACAACACTTCGGCCGCATACCTAGTTGGATACTTAGCAGGCTTGAGGGCGAGAAAGATTGGGGTAACGAAAGCCGTTCTCGACATAGGGCTTTTCACTCCTACTAAGGGTGCGAGAGTCTTCTACATGGCAAAGGGAGCTATTGACGCTGGCTTGGAAATTCCGATGGGCGAGATCAAGTTCGACGAGTCCAGGATCAAGGGGGAGCACGTGGCGAAGTACGCAGAGAAGCTACAAGCGGAAAATCCGGAATTGTTCAAGAGATTGTTTTCCAAGTATATCGAGCGGGGACTCGATCCTAAGGATCTACCTCGTCACTTTGAGGAGGTACTGGAGAAAATAAAGCAGGAATATAAAGACGTGATCGGGTGACGCGTATGGAGGAGGTTCCCGTAATCAGTCCAGAGCAGTGGAAACCGAAGACTAAGGTCGGTCAGATGGTAAAGGAAGGCAAGATAACCAGTCTAAAAGAGCTTTTCGACAGGAACTTACCGATAACGGAACCCGAAATCGTTGACGTACTGATGCCTAAACTGAAGTACGAAGTGATCGACATCAGGATAGTCCAGAAACAGACTGACGCTGGCGAGATATCAAGGTATAAGGTTCTAATTGTAATGGGCAACATGGACGGCTACGTGAGTTATGGAACCGGTAAGGCGAGACAGCTCAGAGTCGCGATCGCGAAGGCTATCAGAGACGCTAAGATGAACATTATACCTGTTAGAAGGGGCTGTGGCAGTTGGGAGTGTACGTGCGGTGAACCACACAGCTTGCCCTTCAGGGTTACGGGCAAAGCTGGAAGCGTAGAAGTCACATTGTTGCCCGCGCCAAGAGGTACGGGGTTAGTCGTCGGTCCCGTACTTAAGACGCTACTAACGTATGCAGGAATTAAGGATGTTTGGTCGTTCTCTAAGGGTCAGACGTCGACCACAGAGAACTTCATAAAGGCAGGTTATATGGCATTATACAACACTTACAAGTTCGTGACAGTGATGGATTGGGCAAGAAAGAGGTGATCAATGACGACCGTTCTTGCAGTCGTGAGGATAAGGGGATACGCTGGAGCGCCGTGGTATATAAATGACACGTTGAAAATGCTGAGGCTTCCGAGGAAGTTCAACTCTATGGTGTATCCAATGACCGATTCAATCGTCGGAATGTTGAGGAAGGCCGAACCGTACATAACCTGGGGAGAGTTGAACTTGGACGGAGCCCTCGCCTTGGTGAGTAGATTAAGGACAAGAAGACCGCTCGCGGAAATTCCCGCTCTCGAGGAGCTTGGTATAAAAACGCCTGAGGAATTAGCGAAGGCCATAATTGAAGAAAAAGTGTATCTGCATAAGCTGGAGAATTACGTCTCGTTGCCAATAAGGCTTCATCCCCCGTCGGGTGGATTCAGGGGCAAGACAAATAGGCCTTATAAGATGAAGGGAGAGTTTGGCTACAGAGGTAATGAAATAAACGAACTCATATGGAGGATGGCCTGAGATGGTCGTAAGAAGGGAGAAAAAGGTCAGGAAGTACAGGGGAAGCAGGACTCACGGATGGGGAAGGAAGGGTCAACATAGGGATAGAGGATCTCAAGGCAAGAGGAGTGTTGGTCAACACAAGGAGAAGTGGTCTTGGGTTGTAAAGTACGCTCCCGACTGGTACGGCAAACGTGGCTTTAGGAACCCGACTAGCAAGGCGTTGCACGTAATCGCAATAAGAAGGCTCAATCAATTGCTGGTAAGTGGTAAGCTCCAAGTGAAAGAAGAGTCAGGAAAAAAAGTAGTAGATTTAGAGGAGCAAGGATTCGACAAGCTGATTGGAAGGGAAAGATTGGTAGTACCTGTGGTAATCAAGGTGAAAAGCGCGTCTAAAGGGGCAGTCGAAGCCGTGAAGAGCTCTGGCGGAGAAATAGTTTTATCAGCCAATTCCTGATTTTTAGTCGTCTATGGGTTTCGTGGACGTCTTATCAGCACTAGGTAGGTATCTCCCTACGGTTTCCAAACCTAAAGAGCGAGTTCCTCTACCTAGGAAACTTTTGTGGTCTCTGGTCGCCGTCGTGATGTATTTGATTATGACCTCAGTACCGTTGTACGGAGCGAATTCGTCAGCCCTCTTCAACTTTTTGCTACAGCAGGTGATTTTCGCGTCATCCGCGGGTACATTAGCCCAGTTGGGGATAGGGCCAATAATAACTGCTGGACTAATAATGCAGATTCTAGCTGGCTCTAAACTGATCCAAGTCGACCTTAAGACTGACGAAGGTAAAGCTAAGTTCACTGAAGCGCAGAGGGGTTTGGCTTTCATATTCATTCTGCTCGAGTCCTTACTCTTCGCAATCGCCCTTACGAGAAATAACCTGTCCCTACAACTTGCTTTGGCAGTCTTTTTGCAACTAGTAGTGGCCACATACGTAATTATGCTTTTAGACGAAATGATCCAGAACGGCTGGGGTCTAGGATCAGGACTAAGCCTGTTTATATTAGCTGGTGTAATGAAGATGGTGTTTTGGGACATGTTCGGCGTTTATTCCATTTCTAACCAGAACTTAGCGATCGGTTTCTTCCCGAGCCTGTACTCAGTTCTGATCACTGGGGGTAACGTCGCCGACCTAATCGTTAACACTAGCAAGCCCTTCCAGCCGGACTTAGTGGGGCTGATAGCTACAATAGCTCTGATCGTTGTTACCCTGTGGCTTAGTAGCATTAACGTGAACATACCGATAACGTCCCAGAAGTTCAGGGGGGTAAAGTCCTCCGTACCGTTGAATCTGCTATACGTGAGTAGCATCCCCGTGATTTTCGTAAGCGTGCTTGGTGCGGATCTCCAATTATTCGTGAGCCTGGCGTCCACGATCTCCCCCGCGTCCAACGTGGCCTTACAGGTCATCGAGACGCTATTCCTTTTCCCGCCGGGGAATTATCCCCACAGCGTGTATGCAGTTGTTTTAGATCCTATTGGGGCACTCGCCTACGCTGTCGTGTTTATACTTCTGAGCGTCGCGTTCGGCATTCTGTGGGTGGGCGTCTCCGGTCTCGATCCGGCAACTCAGGCGAGGAACATGATAGAGGCAGGTTTGGAAATACCTGGAATGAGATCTAATCCCAAAGTATTAGAGAGTATATTAGCAAAATATATATATCCTTTGACAATATTCAGCTCGTTTATTGTAGGCCTAATCGCCGTAGTAGCGACTCTCTTGGGTGCATATGGTTCGGGAGTAGGAATCCTATTATCGACAACCATAGCCATGCAGTATTACAAACTTATAACTTACGAGAGGACTCTTGATATGTACCCATTACTAAGGAGGTTAGTGGGTGAATAAGTCATGGGCAAAATCGGTGTTGTAACCGGAATACCGGGAGTAGGCAAGACTACCGTTTTGTCGAAGGTAAAGGAGATATTGGACTCGAAAGGAATACCGAACAAAGTAGTGAATTACGGGGACTATATGTTGCAGACGGCGTTGCAAATGAACCTCGTGAACAATAGGGACGAGATGAGGAAACTACCTTTGGACAAACAGAGGGCGTTACAGACCGAGGCAGCGAGGAAAATAAGTCAGGAGGCTTCCGCGATGGGTGAAAAGGGCCTGTTATTCGTTGACACGCATGCCGTGATTAGAACTCCATCCGGCTACCTCCCAGGCTTACCTAAGCACGTCGTTGAAGCTCTTGTCCCGAACGTGATATTCCTGATTGAAGCGGATCCCAAGAATATCCTGGAACGACAAGCGCGAGACAAGACTAGATCCAGATCAGATTACAGTAGCTTGGACGTGATTGAGGAAGTTATGAACTTCGCGCGTTATGCTGCAATGGCATCAGCGGTGTTAGTAGGGGCTACTGTAAAGAGAGTGATTAACGTAGAGGGCGACCCGTCTGTGGCTGCTAATGAAATAATTAATTCGATGATGTAATCGAAGATGACCTCCCTATACGTGTTTTTCCCAATACTAATTGGGATAGGAGTAAATCTTGTGCTGTACTTAATCTATAAGGCTGTACTAGAAAGAAGATTCCAAAACGTGATTAACGAAATCCTCGCGATTGAGTCTAAACTCTCGTTAACGTCGTCAGAAAAGAGAAGGCAAAGAAAAATGAAACTAAAAAGGAGAGAGTTGGAGGCAGTTTACTCAACTTTCAGAACTTTGTCCTTTCTACAGGCTTCGACTATGATGGCACTATATTTCATCGGGTTCCTTATAGTTGCCACTTATTTTTCGTGGATAAACGTTGTCTTTCCTGTTAGTGTGCCAGTTCTCACGAGCCAAGAGGGCTCTGTACTGGGAGGATCTGTACTTTTGTATATACTCGCCTTCTTTGCGCTGACACCTTTAGGCCTTAGGCGACCAAAGCTCTTATAAGTGAAGATATATCCATCATGATCCAAGGACTAAAAATGCCGAGGCCTGCCCTTAGATCTAGGTCGCTGAGGAGGGTTTTTGTCAGGACTCCAGGTGGGAGAACCACAATTCATTACGAGCGGAAGAAGAACGGTGAGGCCCGCTGTGCAGTATGCGGAAGAAGACTCAACGCCGTTCCCACGAACGAGATATATAAGTTCTCGAAAACCGAGAAGAGGCCAGAGAGGCCGTACGGAGGCACCGTTTGTCACTTGTGCCTCGAGCGACTAATAAAAACGGCGGTAAGGTCATAACCAATGCTGATAGTCGTTTCTGGACCGCCGGGGAGTGGCAAAACAACCATAGCCAAGCGGATTTCCTCTGCTTACAAGATAGAGTTCGTATCCTCTGGCTCGATATTTAGGGATTTAGCTGAGGAAATGGGGTTAGATGTGATATCGTTAAATAAATTGGCTGAAGCAGATTTCAGTATTGACAGCCTGATCGACTCGAAAATAATAGAGGTATCAAAAACGAAACAAGAAGCCGTCATCGAGAGTCACATCGCCGCCTGGATACTGAGAAATTCTAGGAAGGATTTAATATCCATTTATCTCACTGCACCGCTAGAGGAGAGGGCGAAAAGAATATCTCTAAGAGATAATAAAACGGTAGAAAGATCAACGAAAGAAATTATAGAGAGAGAATTTATTCACAGGAAGAGATTTTATGAGTATTACGGGGTAGATATAACTGATCTGAGCGTCTTTGACCTCACGATTAACACACTAGGCCTCTCGCCTGACGAGATTTTCGGGATTATCGATATGTTCATTAGGATAAAGGGGTTAGTTTCGAAAAAGGGCCTCGTGTAATTAAGTTTTTTCCCATACCAGACCAGAAATGTCGATTCTACAGCTAGTGCAAAACCTCTCAACTGAAGTCGCTCAGATAGCTTGGGGGTTGTTCTTCTTAGCCTGGGGCATAGGATGGGCTCTAAGAGGGTCCCCAATTCCTATATTCAGGGTGAAAAGGAGCGGCCAGGATATACTAGAGGACGCGATACTGGCAGCGTTCTTCTTGGCAGTGGGATCCTCGGTTTTCGCCCTTGTGCAGTACTTAGCCAGCCAGGTGTAAAGCTATGTATAATATAAGCGATCTGCTTGCAGTTGCTCAAGCCCTTGCTTTCCTATCGTACTTTATTGGTACATTGATATACGCGTTGCCCGTGCCCGTGTATGGTATAAAAAAGTGGGCCCCTAGACTGATTACGGACAGCATTTACTCGATGATCCTCATTGCTGTATACACGACGATGCTAGACGTCGTTTCTTACCTGCAAGGACTGCTATCGGAGCCTTGGCCTAACTATTTGTATTGGCTTGAGTCCTCTATCGCAACCCTGAGCTTAGGTTATCAGACGCTAGAGGGATTGTACACGATCTTTACGTCGATACCGGTGTATGGTAACTATATCCAGAATTTAGTTCCTGCATGGATAGTATTCTCTACGCTATCCTTGGCACTTTCTTACTTAGCTTTTATTCAGTTACTTTCGCTGTTTATTCTAACAGATTATCCCATCTTGCTAGCACTAGGGACTATGTTGTTTGCGTTGCCCTTCAGAATCGGTAGGTTTATCGGCGCGTCCCTAATGTCGTCCGCAATAGTGTTTTACATAGGCTTACCTTACATGCCAGACTTCCTTACTAATTTGGGTTTCTCTACAGGTCAATTATTTCAACAAATTTATCAAGCTGGAAACCTTAACACGACAGCGTATGGTCTGTTCAATTACATTTATGGTAGCGTAGTGCCCCAACTGATAGCGGTTACGATGTTCGGGCCTTCTATGTACTTAGCCATTTTAGCGAGCATATCGATCGGATTGGCGACCGCGATTTCTGGAGTAGGAGGGAGAGTGCCTTTCCCGATCGAGGTGCCGTAGCCATGAGATCGTACCAGATTGTTTTTGCTCTCACGATACTTAATTCACTTTTAATCTTCTTGTATAGCAAAAATACGTTAACTCTGGTTGTGGCTGGAATACTTGTCGCTTTACTTTTAGTTCTAATTAAGTTTATTTTTGGGAAGTCTGCTGACCTCCTTTCTTCTCCTTCTTGACCTCTTTTACCATGAAAATTGTAGTCCTTTGCCTTCCTCCCATACCGTCCACCAAGTTTATTGAAAGTCTCACCGATTAATAACTGACTATGAACGGGTACGAGTTTTTCGAGCACACTGCTGACGTCGGCGTAATTGCAAGGGGCAGGACCCTCGAGGAAGCGTTCGAAAACGCCGCCAAGGCGGTTTTCGAAATAATGACAGATACATCGAAAGTCGAAGCGAAAGAGTGCAGAGACATATCGACTTTCGGATACGATTTAGAGAACTTATTGTATAAATGGATCGAGGAGCTACTGTACTACCACGATACGGAAACGTTAGTATTTACTGAGTTCCAAGTGAGGATAGACCAGGAAAATATGACCATTACAGGGAAGGCGTGTGGCGAGAAGTTCGATCCTAACAAACACGAGAAGAGGACGGTGGTGAAGGCAATGACATACCACATGATGGAGATAAGGCAGGAAAACGGAAACTATGTGGTTCAATTCGTCGTGGATATTTAAGGTGCCGCCGCGGGGACTTGAACCCCGGACACCCCGGTTTCGGAGTCGAGCTCTTCAGCCGGGTGCTCTCCCGGGCTGAGCTACGGCGGCAAGAAAACCTTCCCTTTTTACCTTTTTAGCTTTTGCGGCGTTATCATGAAGGGGCCTGGCGACACTCCCTTGAGAACCCTTTTACGGGAGTCAATGAGGGGGAGTCTCCAGGGGCCCCTACACTTAATTTTGAGCAACGCAATCACAAATGCGAGTTATGTCAAGCTACGTTGCGGAGGTACTACTCGTAAAGCTCACTCCTGTAGATGACAATTTGATTAACGCAGTAGTCTCCCATCTCGCGCGGCTAGGCTTTAGAACTTCGGTTCTCATTTGGCCCCTCCACGTCCCTTTAACGCTTTTTGATTGGAGTCGGCGCCAGTTCAAAGCAGAGTACATACTTGATCAGATAGTTAGGGAATTCAGGCAGTTCCCTTTCGACGCAATAATTGCGATAGGGTACATCGACGCCTACGCTGACGGATATAACTTCGTGTTCGGTTATTCCACAAAGAAGTTCGGTACAGTATACACGAAGAGGCTGAAATCGGAGGACATGTCGCTGTACGCTATCAGGGTCGTGAAGGAAGTAACGCACGAGCTAGGTCACGCTCTCGGACTTGAGCATTGTGACAATCCCCATTGTGTTATGAGCCTCTCGAACTCGATAGAAGAGGTCGATAGGAAAAGCCCGTTTTTCTGTGACAAGTGTAAGGCAAAGCTCTTAGGTCTGCTGAAATTCCAGGAGAGGGTCTAATGGGAAAGTTACGATTCTTTTATTTGCAGGAAAAGCGACGTTGTAAACTCTTACTCCTCTGACGATTTTGTGCACTACCTTAGCCTTGTGCGCGTGGCCGTGTACGGCTATATTAGGCAGGCAAGTCTCCCTTTCGATCAATCTAAATCCAAGTTCTGGGTATATTTCCCTTCTTTCTCCGTAAGCTGTCTCGTATGTTGGCAAGTAATGAGTCAATAAAATTTTATAATCCGACTCCGCTTCACATAGTAACTCGTGAATGCGAGCCAGTCTTTTCTCGTAAGTCTCGCTATCGATTCCATGGGCAGTCTGCCACGCCGTAGGCCTCTCTAGAACTCCTAGACTACCAATTACCGCAACACTTTTTCCGCGGACTTGGACGTACGCTATATCGTCGTCTAACCAGGTTACTTTGCGAAAAAGCTCGACGAAGCGCTCCTTGGACTTGACGTCCTCGTTTCCGAAGACCGCGATTACCTTGAACCTCTTTAGGGCCTCATAAATCGGCGAGAAGAACTTAGGGTCTCCTCCGTCGGTTAGGTCGCCGGCCAATAAGAACACATCAATGTTGGCTCCTTTGAGCCTCGCTAGATTAGCTAGGAATTCATTTAGGTACCTCGGGGAGTGGATGTCGCTAGTAGCGGCTATCATTGAGATCTCCTTCCTTAATTAGACTCCGTTCGAAGATTAATAGTGAAGGGCTAGGCCAAATGCGATTAGACGGCATTGCGGAGCTACCCCTCCACGAGGGCAAGGTGCCACCTTGGTTGGCCAGGATTATGAAGAAATTAGCAAAGGCTATAATTGACGTAATGGTTTTAGAGTGGGGACCCGACAAGGTCGTAGAGCGACTGTCGAACCCGCTGTGGTTTCAGGCCTTTAACAACGCGATTGGAATGGACTGGGATAGCTCGGGTTCAACTACAGTCACTCTAGGCATACTTAAAGAGGTCGTTGACTGGAGAGAGGATCGTTTTGTTGTTCTTGGGGGAAAAGGGTGAGAAAGCGAGGGAAGTACCGAACGAGGCGCACATTATCGGCGAAGCTTTCGGTTTAGATCCCGAGTACTACGTCAAACTAAGTAAACTCGTCGCTAAGAGCGACACTGTTCTGATTCAGGACGGTCACACCCTATATCACCACTCGTTAATCGTGAGCGAAACGGGTAAGTGGGGTATTATCCAGCAAGGCATGAATTTAGAAACTAAACTGGCGAGAAGGTACCACTGGAGCGGAGGTATTGAAGAGAAGTCAGAAATCATCTCAGGGCACAAACAGAAGGTAGCAATTGACGCGACTCCGCCAGAAAAACAGAGATTAAGAGAGCTAATAGTGGATCTGGTAAACGAGAGGCCCACGAAAGTTCTGTCGGAGTACAAGAAAGCGAGGGCCATACTCGAGGGATATGTACCTCTCGACTCGTACGTGAATTCCTACAAGGTTAAGGTCTCGAAGGAGCTTAAGATGATCTACTTAAGACCAGTTGACGAAAGGAGGATCCAAACGGTGCTCCAAGAACTTTACGAGGCTTCCCCAAGATCAATAGAGGAAGTCCTCCTCAACGGGTTGGGGCCGTCTACTGCGAGGGCTCTCTACCTGGTTGCTGATCTGATATACAATGAACCACCATCTTATGAAGACCCAGTAAAAGTGCCTTACGACCCCCTCAAGTACGCTTTGGCCCACGGTGGCAAGGACGGAGCTCCTTTCCCTGTTAATAGGACTGTCGCTTACGAGGTCATAACTACTCTAGAAGACATAGTTCAAAGAGCCAAGCTAGAAAGTAATAATAAGGAATTCGCTCTCAGGAAACTAAGGGAACTCCGTAGTGGTAGAGATAAGGAAGGGCCTTGAGGACGTATACGTTAAGGAGACCGAGATAACGTACATTGACGGTAGCCTAGGTAGGCTCTATTATAGAGGTTACTCAATCTTCGACTTAGCAGACCTCTCGACATTCGAGGAGACTGCCTACTTGTTACTTTATGGCAATTTGCCAACGAAACAGCAACTTCAAGAGTTCTCGGACAAGTTAAAGGAGTATAGGTTCCTTCCGCCCAAATTAGAGGAGTTCCTGGAGTCTTTACCCGTAGGTCAGAACCCGATGGACGTCCTAAGGACGGCCGTGAGCTACCTGGGGATGCTAACTAACACCAATTCTACCGAGGAGTCCTTGAGACTCATTGCAGCGATACCGACTATTATAGCGTACTATCACAGGATGACAGAAGGTCTTGAGCCGGTTAGACCTTCAAAGGATCTATCCCACGCCGAGAACTTCCTTTACATGTTAAAAGGTAGGAAGCCTACTAAGGTCGAGGCCAGCGCCCTCGATAAGGCATTGATACTCCACCTTGATCACGAAATGAACGCTTCTACTTTCGCTGCCATTGTTGTGGCGTCCACGCTTTCCGACATTTATTCGGCTGTTGTAGCGGGAATCTCGGCCTTAAAGGGCCCTTTGCATGGTGGAGCTAATTACGAGGCGTTAAAGATGTTCATGGAAATTGAGGATCCGAGTAAGGCCGAAGAGTACGTCATGAACAGGTTGAAGAGCGGGAAGAGGTTAATGGGGTTCGGTCACAGGATATATAGAACGTACGACCCAAGGGCCAGGATCCTCAAGAACATCGCAAGGGAGCTCACGCAGGGCACGGAATATCAGAAATTATTCGAGATAGCCGAAAGAGTTGAGCAAATAGGCATAAAGCTCCTGGGAGACAAGGGCATATACCCGAACGTGGACTTTTACTCGGGTATCGTGTTTTACGCTCTCGGTTTCAAGCCCGAGTTCTTCCCGACCCTTTTCGCTAGCGCGAGGGTCGTCGGTTGGATAGCCCAGGTCAATGAATATGTTAAGGAAAATAGGATAATCAGGCCGAAGGCTGTATACAAGGGGGAAATTAACAGACCTTACAAACCGATTGACGAACGGTGAGAGAGTGTTCAAAATAAAGCAGACGAAAGAGCAGGTCATTTTTGACAAGTTAACGACTATCGCCGCGGACATAAGGGACGCTGTCGAGCTCCTACGCACTCTGTTTAAGGAATACGTTGAACGCGACTACGAACAGGTACTCCTGGTCTTTACCAGGATCAAGTCGATATCTGATAGGGTCGCCATGATACGAGAGGAGATAATTTCCACCTTGTACAAGGAGCCGTTCCTTCCCGACTTCAAGGAAACTATGCTTAATTTGACACAGTCGCTTTTCGAGGTCACTAAGGCTGCTAAAGACTCCGCAAGGGCGTTGGTGGCTCGTCAGATTCAGGGCGACTTGGTGGAGAAAATAAGGGAACCGACGATGACCTATTTAGCCATTGTAACCGAGGCTTCAGCGAAGCTCGTACTCATGATATCCTATTTGAGCAACAATGTCGAGGAGTCTATAAGGATATCGAAGGAAATTCAGAGCCTCGAGAGACAGGGGGACGAGCTCAAGGACATGATAATCGAAACTGCCTATAAAGCGGGATCTTTCGACGCCGTTTCGATAATACAACTAAGGGACTTCATTCTGTTCTTGGACGACGTGTTGGATTCGATGGAGGAGGCCTCGCTCGGAGTCGAGACGTTTTATGTGACGTTAAAGTCCTAACAAACTCTTCAATACGCCGAATATTGCAAGGCTCGCTATCACGGAAAACACGGGCGAAATCAGCCAGCCCTTCACGATGTTAGCTAGTTGCTTCCTTACGTCCCTCGTTAAGTTCCTGAAACTCAGGCCAATCACACCCCCCAAAATGGTCTGAGTTATTGAGATGGGTATGCCAAGTAGCGTGAAAGCTTCCGAGAGTATTCCCCCGCTTAGTAACGCCGAGGAAGCGCCGAGGTAACCGAGCTTCGCTATTCTGAACCCTACCACGAGGGATGGCTTCAGGGACGACACGTATATCCCTAAAACGCTCGCTAGCCCATATGTCGTGGCTACTAAGTAGTAGTCATTCAAACCAACCAGGCCGATTGACACTAGGACACCTACGGCATTGGCTCCAACCACGTATGCGTTGGCCAAGCTCGCGAGCAAGATAAAAGTCCTGTAATACCTCATCTGTCCGATGAGCGATTGATATGAGGTTATACGCCGGAGAAGCCTGAAAACGATCAAGGACAGCGCTATCGCCGACAAGGGAGAAACTAGCCAGCTTACGGCAGTTACATCGAACTTGATCCAGTCTATGTCCAATTGCCCTCTTGACACGAGGAAGAGCGACGCGGCACTTATGTAAACCATTTGGCTAAGCGAGGACGGGATGCCGTTGCGGTTTAAGAAATAAAAGGCGACGCTAGACGCTCCAGTTATTGTTAGGACAGCTAAACTCACCAATACTTGGTTCTCTGACCTGACGAGATCCTTGACCGACCCGGCTAAGGTTTGTGAGTTAATCGCCGTTCCAAGGAAGCTCACGAGGGCCGTGTAAAGGAAGCTCTTCCTAGTCTGGAGGACTCTGGTGGATATGAGAATTCCCAGGGAAGACGCGATGTTATTGGCACCAACTAAAAACGACGCGACAGCACCCAACAGCAATATTGTCAAGTCGATGTAAAATATCTCGTTCATTCAGCGTTCGGTTTCGAGAGGTAATTCGCTCTTAAGAATTCAATCACAGCCCTCCTGAGCAGTTCGCTCCTGTTCGTGAAGCCCAGCTCTTTCGTTAGCCTGTCTAGCCATTCCAACTCCTCCTGGCTGACTTTCAGCGTTACAGTTTTACTTCTTGAAGGAATTTCGAGCTCGTAAGTGGTCTCATCTATCCTTTTGACTTCAAACTTTGAGGCCATAAAGGAACGACCCCCAACGAGAGTATTACTAAGGCTTCGGAATCTTAAAGTGAAAATGCCAAGCATAGTTGCCGATAGTTTTAAAGCGACATTGAACTAACACGGTTAATCTACATAGGTTTTTACGTTGACTAATGAAGGGTATTCAAGGTGGGCCGAGTTCTTGGAATGGCTTAGCCTTGCAGACGCGCAGTTGCCCAGTTACGTTCAACAAGTCCTAGAGAAAAAGGGCATCAAAGCGCTGAACCCTGCGCAGAGGGCCGCTCTCGAGAGTGGACTACTTGAAGGGAAAAACTTGCTCGTTACCTCACCTACGGCGTCTGGTAAAACGCTCATCGCGGAAATCGGAATGGTGACAAACATCAAAGAAAAGGGTGGGAAAGGTATTTACGTTACTCCGCTCAGGGCTCTTACCTCGGAGAAAGCTAGGGAGTTTAAGGTCTGGGAAAGCCTTGGCTTAAGAGTCGGGCAGACCAGTGGCGATTACGATACCGACGACGCTTACTTAGAGAATTACGATATCATCGTAACGACTTATGAGAAGCTGGACTCGCTCTATCGCCATAGGGCCAAGTGGTTGAAGGATGTGAAGTACTTCGTACTGGACGAGCTTCACTACATAAACGACTCCGATAGGGGAGGGACTATTGAGACCGTAGCGATCAGGGCCAAAAGGAGTGGAACCGTGCTGGCCCTGTCGGCAACAATCGGTAACGCTGAAGAAATAGCGAAGTGGTTGAGTGCTGTCCTGGTAAATGTGCCCTGGAGGCCTGTACCCCTGAAGGAGGCCGTGATGTACAAGAGGGGGAGGGAAATCGTCCTGGAGTACAAGGACGGATCTGCCAAGAAATTGACGGGAGACGACCCAATCATCGCCTACTCTATGGACGTGATCTTCAAGGGCGGTCAAGTCCTCGTCTTCAGGTCGAGCAGGAAGAACGCCGAGTCCCTGGCGAAGAAATTGAGCGAGAGAATGACTTTCGTCAAACTCGACAAGAACGAACTCGCGGAGTTGGCTTCCAAGATTAAGGAGTTGGAGGACGCGGGTTCGGAGGAAAAGGAGGCTATGAGTTCGTTGGTCTCGAGAGGAGTAGCTTACCATCACGCCGGTCTCTCTCGTGGCATGAGGGAACTGATTGAGGACGCCTTCCGTAGAAGGGTCATAAAAGCGATCGTCGCTACCCCCACTTTGGCAGCTGGGGTTAACCTACCGGCGAGGGCAGTAGTCGTGGCCGACATTACTAGGTTCAACCGTAGGGTTTTGGGCTACAGAGAGGAGATAACAGTCACTGAGTACAGGCAAATGGCCGGAAGGGCGGGGAGGCCGGGGTTCGACAAGGAAGGCGAAGCCGTCGTATTCGTCCGCGATGCGGACGAGCTGGACTACGTCAAGTCGAGGTTTTGGAAGTCCGACGTTGAACCGATACAGTCGAAGCTCGGCTCAGAGTCAGCGTTTTACTCCTTTATACTCAGCGTTCTCGGTAGCGAGGGTTCAATGAGCAAGGAAGAGCTTTTGGAATACTCGAAGCAGTCCCTCCTTCCTCACGTCCTAGTCAAGAAATACGTAAAGGAGGGCGTCGAATGGCTGTCCGACAACGGGTTCGTGGTGGAAGTTGACGACAAAATATCTTTGACAGACTTCGGGAGGAGGACTTCCGACCTCTACTTGAATCCCTTCTCGGCAAAGATCCTTAAAGAGGCCCTGGAGAACGCTGAGGAGAACTGCGACGTTGCTTATCTTCACGCTATGGCGTATACCCCGGACGGGCCATTGGTATCGGTCACAAAATCCGAGGGCGAGAGCATGTTAGAAGACCTTGACTGCGACCTGTACCTAGGAGAGCCCTACGACGAGGTCGAGTTCGAGAATTACCTAAGCGCGCTGAAAGTGGCCTTCATAGTCAAGGACTGGATCGAAGAGAAGGACGAGGACTATATCCTGGGCAAATATTCTATCGGCTCCGGCGACCTCAGGACGATCGTTGAGGCCATGGATTGGCTGAGCTACAGTACGTATCACTTAGCGAAAATACTGGACATGGAGGATAAGCTAGATTACCTGAAGAAGCTCCACCTTAGAGTCGTCGAAGGAGTTAAGGAGGAGCTTCTCGAATTAGTAGCAATAAAGGGAATAGGGAGGAAAAGGGCGAGGCTCCTCTACGACGCGGGCATCAAGAGGCCGGAGGACATAGTACTTAACCCCGACAAAGTCGTGTCGCTTCTCGGGCCTAATTTGGGCAAGCAGATCGTTAAGAGCGCGGCTGACCTGCTCTCAGGACTTGCAGGCAGATAGGAAGTTCTTGAAGACCTCAATTCCTTTCTCCGTGTGTTTCACCTCCGGATGGAACTGGACTCCAAAGATCGAGTTGTCGGCGTTCACCATTGCCTGCACCTTAGCCGTCTGGCTCTCCGCAAGTACCCTGAAACCCGGTGGAGGCGAAACGACCTCGTCGCTGTGCGACTCCCAAGCCTTAATTGAAGGCGAAAGCCCCCTGAGTATGGTGTCCTCTTCAAGAACCTTGACCTCCACGAGGCCGTACTCTGGGGTCTTTGCCTTCTCGACCGCGCCTCCGAAGACTTTGGCCAACATCTGATGACCGAGGCAAATCCCGAGCTTGGGCACGCTGAGTTCCTTAGCGTAAATTGGCGCTTTTCCTAGTTTTTCCATTTGCGTCACTACCGAGTGAGGACCGCCGCCGAAAACTATACAGTCGTAAGCCCTCAGCTTGTCCACGTCGTGGTCTGGCGTTATCCCTACGGCCTCCTGGCCTAAGTACTTCAAGTTCTTAACGATTAGGTGATTGTACTGACCTCCGAAGTAAACTACCGCTATTCTCAAGACGAGTCCACCTTTTTACCCTTCCGATTTAAGGATTGTTAATGATAGAAGGTTGTGACGCTGCTGTAGTCGCACTGACGACTCCGGCGGGCGAGGTCTTGCTGATAAAGAGGGCCGAGAAGCAGGACGACCCTTGGAGCGGCCAGATAGCGTTGCCTGGAGGCCACAGGGAAGGTGACGAGAGCTGTGAGGAAGCCGCCAAGCGAGAGACGCTCGAAGAGGTAGGTTATGACGTCAAGGATCTGAAGTTCATCGGGTTCTTCTCGCCTCACAATAAACCCTTGAAAGTCGCCGCATTTCTTTCGTGTGTAGAGAAATTTCAACCTGAAGTCTCCCCTTCAGAGGTGGGCGAGGCCTTTTGGTTCGACATTAGCGCGGTAGACTTGAACGCGAACGAGGTGACTTACAGAGGCCATGTGATCTGGGGCATGACGTTAAGGATACTGAAGGAGATCAAAAGGGCCAATTTATTTAAGGCATGTCAGGCAGGCAACGACTCCTCATGACTCAGTTTCGTCGCCACTCATCACTTCAACATCATAGCCTCGTACTCCTTAACATAGTTTACGCTCTTCTTGACGTCTGCGAACAGTTGGGCGGCGTACTTAACGTCGTCAGCGGTTATTACTTGTCTTCCCTTCCTCTTGGCCACTACGAGGGCAGGCTCCAGCAGTTGAACCGCGTACCTTAGGCTGTTCTGGGAGCCTATCTTCGTCAGCTCCTCTATTGCTCCGCTATCGAGTTCTATGTCCAGCTCTTCCGCTCTGATCTTTATGATTTCCCTGATCTCTTCCTCAGTGTAAGGCTTGGTCGGGATGATCAGGAGCCTGTCGAGCAAGTCCAGAGGCATTCCGTGCGGAGCCTCAACGTCCGTCCCTCTGATCTTCGTCAGGCCCCTGTTCGTCGCCAGAATGAGTATGGGCGACAGGTCGCTCTCCATGGCCTTCGTAAGGAACGAGAAGGCCTCTATGTCAAGCATGTGTGCGTCGTCTATGAAGAGCACTCCAGGGATCAGCTCCGCTATGCCCTGGTTGATCTTGTCCTTGACCCACTCGTCGACGCTCTTCCTGACCTCGTTGCTTATCTCCCTCTCGCCGAAGAATCCGAAGATGAAGCCGAAGGCCATCCTCTGGGCCGCGAAGTTTAGGTCTAAGTCGTGAAGGGTCAGCGTGAACGATATCTCCTTCTGGGTCTTGACCGGGCCTGACGGAACCTCTATCAGCCTTTCTACCTCGATATCGTACGTTTTAACACCGGCGAAGTCCTTCGCCCTCCCCTCCTTGACGACCCTTCCCGTCTCCGCGTCGATCCAGATCACGTCCCCTTTCCTCACCCCCAGCTGGTAAAGCTGGGTCGCTATTTCCTCTCCAACGCTTAGCGTCCTTTCGTCGTCCTTAGTGGCCAAAGTTAGCTGTACCTCTCTGGGACTCACCGCGTAAGGGTTGATCCTGCTCCTTCCGACTTTGACCTTCATGTCCTTGACGACTCCCTGATATACGGGCCTCGTTTGTCTAATCCTGACTCCTATCGACTTCCTGACGGCCTGCATCAGGATTTCGGTTTTCTTAAGCTCAGTGGAGTAAATCTCGCTGCCGTTGAGCACCGTGAACGGGGTATCATTGCCCAGCTCTCGCGCAATGGCATAAGCTAAAGCTGTTTTCCCCGTTCCAGGAGGCCCCACCAAAAGGACTCCCTTACCCGCCATCTTCCCTTGTCTAACTAACTGAACTACGATCCCAGCGGCCTCCCTAGCCTCCAGCTGGCCGACCAAACCTCCAGCCTTGAACTTAGGCTTCCCGTTCTCGTCAAGGCCCAACCCAGTAATGTGGGAATGGATCGAGGCCTTCTCGACAGTTTTCACAGTAGGTAGCTCCCTTATAGACGACATTCCATGTATATTCTAAGGCCTTAGGTTTTAGAGTTGACTTGAATAACAATATAGGAGTCCGTGATGAGGACTTTTGGGTCTGAAACCGATGATGCAGCGGCGGCTAACTGAGGTGAAACGCGCTTGAAGCCCGTTCATTTAGCTGTGGGGAAGCTGAACGCCGACATAATAGTCAAGGCCGACAGGATCCCAGACCCCGACACTCCAGCTTATACCGAAGTTCTCGAGATACTTCCCGGAGGTGCGGCCACTAACTACGCCGTGGCAGTGGCTAGATTGGGCCATTCCTCGAAAGTCCTGGCGAAGGTCTCCAAGAACCCTATAGTTAAGGTCCTCATGAGCTTCCTAACTGAACAGGGGGTGGGCATGGATTACGTACAAGAGGAAGACGGGCCCATGAACTCCACCCTGATTTTCCTTAGGGGGGACGGCAGGATTTCGATGATCAGAAAGCAGGGGGTATCAACGCGCATAAGGCCGGAGGACGTCAAATCCCTTTTCGGCCTATTTGACGTCATTCACTTCGCCTCAGTAAGTCCAGAACTCGTGGTGAGGGACCCTACGGCGTCGCTCGTCTCGTATGACCCAGGCCCGTACGCAGGAAACATTAACCAGCTTCCCGAGGTCGACGTTTTGTACCTGAACGAGGCAGAGTACCAGAGGATAGACCTCAAGAGCGTGAAGGCGAGGTACATCGCAGTTAAAATGGGAGCGAAGGGCGCAATGGTGATCGGTGAGAAGGAGAGGTGCGTTGGCAAGGCGCTTAAGGTAGACGTCGTTGACACGACCGGTGCGGGCGACGTTTTCGACGCTGCGTTCAACGTAGCTTTAATGGAGAGATGGGACTTGAAGGACTCCCTTGTCTTCGCGATAGTCGCATCAGGCTTAAAGGTGACGAGACTGGGCGGAACGAGCTCTCCAACCCTCGAGGAGGTCATGAGTTATATAAAGAAGGACAAAGTCGAGGTGACTTGTGACTAAACAAATTACACTACAATTACCTCTAGTTCAACGCCTTCCATCGTATCCGCGATGACCCTGAGATAGTCAGGGTTCGCTTCTCTTAAGTTCTCGAAACCCCTGAGTGACCTGTTATTCGTCGAGCTTCGCGGTACATTAACTATCCGTATGTCGAAGAGTATAGGTATTCCATTATGAGGCACGAGGGGTACTCTCAGTCTCTTAGCCAAATCGGTGAAGACATTCCTGCCCTCAACAATCTCAGCGTAGGCCCTCTTCCCCTCCACAGTGGCGTCCTCATAGAGCTTAACCTCATCGAACCTGTCTAAAATAAGTACTGGACGCAGAACCCTACCGCCTGGGATTTCCTCGAAAAACGTGACCAAGAGCTTGAAGTAGTCCTTCTCTAGGACGGGAATGCCCTTCACAGTTTCCTCTTTGTAGTTGACGAACCTGAACCTGGTCTTGATGACTACCTTACGGGACGATGACTGCCCTTCCAACTATCCTGCCCTCATAAGCCTCGTTAATTGCGACGTTTATCTCTTCGAGTTTAAAGGGTACGGGCAGAGTCTTGAGCTTGCCTGACTTATAGAGGTCGTAAACCTTCTCCATGTCGTCTAACGTGCCGTAGAGTACGCCCCTTATCTTTAGCCCCCTTAAGACCAGGAGTTGCTCAGGGTAGTTCATGTAACCTCCGAATTCGCCCACGACTCTGAGCTCTCCCTCGTTCCTGAGCAACCACAACGCGTCCTTTAGGCTGTAGTCCGCACCGACGAAGTCGAGCACGTAGTCGAATCTCCTCCTGCGCGACTTCTCGGAGACCTTTTGGACGTAGTTCCTAGCTTTAGCGTGGATGACCTCGTCGCTTCCAAGCTTGGACGCGACTTCCAGTTTAGCTAGGTTCCTCCCTACGACTGTGACGTTCGCTCCAGCGTGTTTAAGGATCTGTATCGAGTAGAGGGCGACCGCCCCTGTGCCGATTACTAGCACGTCGTCCCCAGACCCGATGCCCTTAGTGGCGTTGTACGCCGTGACTCCCGCGTCTGCGAGCGGAGCAAGCTCTAAGGGGTCTCCCTCAACGGGAAGTAAGTACTTCGGGTCTGGTACCTTAACGTACTCTGCGAACCCACCGTCGTAGTGGTAACCTATTACCCTTACCCTTTCGCAGAACTGGTAGTGCCCCGCTTTACAATACTTACAGTTCCCGCAACCTATCGAGGAATAAACGAGAACCTTCTGACCCCTCTTCAGGCCGTTGGCGCCCTCCGTTACCTCGCCTGCTATTTCGTGTCCGAGGATCCTGGGTGTCTCAACAATAATGTCTCCCTCCCATTGGCCCGTCACGAGATGCACGTCGCCGTGGCAGAGGCCGGTAGCTAGAACCCTGAGTATCACTTCCCTTTCGTTCTCTTTCTTGGGCATCGGCACTTCCTCTAGCGATAAAGGTCTACCCACTTCCCTGAAGACTGCAGCCCTCAAAGGCGGTCAGCCCCTGAATCTGAAAAGGAAAGGCCTCTCGCCCTTCATCTCGTAGTCGATCCTTAGGAATTTCCTTATTACTTCAGCGTTAGTTCTCGCGTGACTCGTTAACTCAGCCCCAGTGTAGCTTCCCTTGCCCAGAGCCGCGTAGAGCATCAGCATGTCACTCATGTACCTGTCAACGGCCGCGTTAGTCTTCAGGTCGTCGATAAGAGCTTTCGCAGCTCTCTCACCTACTTCTTCTGCCCTAACTCCCCTTTCCCCCAGCGCATCAGATCCCAGGAGGCTGTGTTCGGTGATCCCAGTTAGAGCTATTCCCGTGCCTTTACTCCTCTCTCCTTGTCGTATGTCCAAATCTATTTTGATTGGGACTCCGAGCACCTTCAACGCTGATTCGGCTGCCGACTTCTGCCTCTGTGCTATGTGGTCTGGGAGGGAGCTGACGTGTGAGATACCCCTTATCTCCAGCAACTTGCCGGGGTTCAAGAGCTCAAACTTCTCGATTTGTCCCCGCACATCGGAGATCCGTATCTGCCCTCCGCCCTCAGGGTAATGGCCTCTCGAGATAAGCTCCAGCCTCGCTTTGATTCCTATTTTCTCCAGGAGGGGGAGGAAGACTAAGCGTACGTAATCCACAGTCGGCGCTTTCGGCACATCTGTTCCCCCCGTGATCGTGATGGTGTAATTCCTGTTTATCATCAATGGGAGTATCGTCTGGAGTATGAGCGTCACGCTACCCGCTGTCCCGACGTCGAACCTACACTCGCATTTTTCTACCAATCCTTTCGGTTCGAAGTAGAGTTCGGTAGAACCTAGGCTGTCTCCCCGCGTTACCGCGTTGGTCAGCGTCTTGACCGCCTTCACAGCGAGCAAATGTTGGTGCTGAAGCCCGGGCTTCGGCCTGTTCTTCCTGATGTTGTAGATTCTGAACGGAGTCCCGGTAAGGGCTGATAAAGTAAGGGAAGTCCTTAGGATCTGACCTCCTCCTTCCCCGAAAGATCCGTCGATCTCGACTACCATTCTTGAAGATCACCAGCCCGACTTCAAATAGGTTGAGATCTCCCAGTCGCTTACGTAGTTAGTGTAGGCGTCGATCTCCTTCTTCTTCAACTTAACGTAGGCGTCAACCAGCCCGTTGCCCAGGCCGTCGACGATAACGCTGTCCTGTTTCAGCGCGTTTATTGACTCTTCAAGGGTCTCTGGCAAGTAGGTAACGTCCTTCTCCACGTCTAGGTCGAGGTTCTTCTTAACGCCGTCGATCGCGGCTACGATCACCGATGCCAGGAACAAGTACGGGTTGGCTAGTGGATCGGCGAGCCTGAACTCGAACACGCCCGTCTCCTTGAAGTTCGGCGTCAGCCTTATTACGAAATGCCTTTCATGACCTACACCTCCTCTGTTGGGGACTACCTTCTCCTTGAACCTCCTGTAGGAGTTAATCGTAGGTGCGGCGAACGCCATGATGGCGTGCAAGTGCTCGATTATTCCTCCCAAGATGTTGTAGCCTAGCTGAGAGATCGAGTTACCCTTCGGATCGGATGGGTCTATCATCGCGGAATCCCTGCCCTTCTGAAAGCTCATGTAGACGTCCATGGACGAGCTCACGTGCTGGGAGAAGGGCTTTGGCATGAAGGTGGCGAGAGCCCCAAAGCTACTGGCGGTGTCCCTTATGGCTTCCCTGGCCGTTATCAGCTGGTCAGCCGAGTTCAGCGCGTCGGATAAAGCCAGCTTCAGCTCGTACTGGCCTGGGCCGTAGTGCTTGTTTATTGACGAGACCCTTACGTCGAGGAGCTCAAGGTACTTTATCACGTTTTTGAGGAACTCCTGTTGGGTCCATAATCCCTCTGGAGAGAACGCCTTAGCCTCGTCCGCGGGCTCTATTTTACCTCCCTCTTTCTGCTTAACGAGATAAAACGTCGGCTCGAACGCAGAATACAGACTCAAGCCCACTTCCTCTAGGCTCTTTACTGCACCCGAGAGGACCGATCTGACGCACAGCTCGTGGCGGTAACCTTCTACGGTGGTCAAAGTGCTGAGTACCCTGGCCGTCCTCTCGAGATACGGGATTAGCTTGAACGTCGTTAAGTCCGGTATAGCTATGACGTCGTAATACGAGCTGAAGAGAGGGGTATCGGTATAGTCCAATACAACGAGCCCTTCAGCGAACTCCACCCCTTTGCCTGATAGCACCTCTTCGAACTCGGCCCTCCTCAAAGACTTACCCCTAGTGTTGCCGAGAAGGTCGACGAACTCGACTCTCACGTAATCGACCTTACCGGACTTCAGCGTCTCGAAAATTTCCTCCCTTAGCATGCGGTCTACTTCAATGACCGGCTTTTATATCCACTACAACGTGGTAAACGCCCGGCTTGTAGCTCCTAACGACCCTCGCGAAGTACGCCCCCTCGTACTTCCTTAGGGCTACTTCAACGGGATCTTCGCCTTTAGTAACTGAGACTTCTGCGAAAAGGTGCAGAACCCCTCCCGGCTTAATGATCTCCATAGCCTTTTCGTACGCCTTATCGGCTAACTCGGGCAACGGGGCGAATATCCTGTCGGCTTTAGGTAACCTGTCCACGACTTCGAAGGCGTCTCCCCATATTGGAACGACGCAGTTAGCTTCGTTCAAATCAGCGTTGACGAAGTTGTAGTAGTACGCGAAAGGGTTGATGTCAATCGAATAGACGACTTTGGGCCTCCCTCTCCTGCAACTCATCACAGAGAGGGGACCGAATCCCGCGAACATGTTTATGACTACTTCGCCCTCCCTGACCTGTCTCGATATCCTGTCGTGCTCAAACATCAGCTTTTGGGAGAAGAAAACCTTGGTGAAGTCAAAGACGAACTTGAACCCGTGTTCCCTGTAGATCACTTCGGTTTTCGGGACTCCCGCTAGATGAACGAACTTCGGGACTCTCGTTACCTCGTCAACCCCCCTATATCTCCCCCACACAGACTGAACCCTGAGTGTCCTCAGAACCTCCTCAGCGAACGGCTTAAGGTCTCCTGGGGTCTTATCGAAAGGGATCCCGATTACCGCTACGTCACCTAAAATCTCTACCCTTTGCCAGACTCCGTATTTTCTCGCCAGCTCTCTTATCAACTTCCTGCACCCTCTTCGCGGCTTCCTCTACGTGGGAGAGGCCGGCGTTCAGGGGTACTCCTCCGTCGACAACCGGTTCGCCTTTGACTATCAGAGTTTCTACGAAGTAGTCCGAGAAAATCAGGGACTCGAGAGGGGAGTTGGGATCGAACGGGTAGCTAGGGGGCTCCCTGAATTCGAAAACCACGAGGTCTGCCTCAGCTTCTGTTTCGAGAGTCCCGCACTTTATGCCCAGAACCTCGCAACCGTTCACAGTCGCAGCCCTCAAAGCCTCGTCGGGTTTCAGCATGAGCCTCGAAACGGCCAAGCTCATTTCGTTCCTAATATCGAACCTGGGCGTCAAGTCCAGGCTCATTGCGGGGTCTAACTCGCTGAGCGGGAACCTCGACACTTCGTAGGTCGGAGTGAAGGCGAGGTTCAGGCCGTATTTCTTTATCAGGTCGGAGTCGCTCCTAACGCCTCCGCCCAAGACAAGAATTGGTACTTCCTTGACGTATCCCTTCTTTTCGATTTCGTGTAGCGGTACCGTCCTATCCACGATTACCGCCGTTCCGGTTTCCTTGGCCTTACCGAAGACCTCGTCGAGCTCCTCGTCACTGCAGAGCTTCAGCATGACGTCCCTCCTTCCTTTGCTGACCACCTTTGAAATAGCACGTTGAACTCGTTCTTCCAGTCGCCCCTGAACTCGGGGCAACCCACGCCGACAGCTATGTAAGGTCTGAGGCCGATCTCCTGAACCGCCCTAGCCACGGTATCGGCGAACGGGTCGCTGAACACTACAGCCCCTACCCCTGTCCTAGCGAGGTGATAGGAAGCCAATATAGCGAAGTGATAGGCGTCGTTGCTCGTGATCACAGAATACAGGTCAGCTGCGCTCCTGAACCCGCTGAATACCGAGAACCTGAAGGGGTATAACGTGAGGAATGTATGAACACTGACGAAAGAGGGCGTCGCAATCCTCCCAGAACCGCCGAGCTCCAGCTCGACGTCCTCTACTTCCTCAGCCCTCTTCACTAGTCCCTTAATCTTGCCAGAATCGATGACGAGCTTGGCGTCCCTGATGACGTTCTGACCGCTGACAAACGCGTCAGCTGTGACTGTAATCCTCACAAGGCTAAGTACTTGGATCTACAGTAAAATTTCCTATGGCCCTAGCGGACTTCCTGGAACGAGAGCTAACGAAGGTGCCCGAATTTCAGGTGGACTTTGCGTTGGACGAAGAAGCTGTCCTTATCGGTGCGGGGGATAGTATGGCAGCCGCGATGGTCGCTGAAGGTCTGAGGCCCGACATGGTAAGAGCACTCGATCCGCTAGTCCTTATGACGAGAAGAGTTAGGGAGAAAACGATCGTTACCGTATCGGTCTCAGGGAAGACTGCGAG
>JBMFJH010000008.1:0-60624 GCA_049973945.1 Thermoprotei archaeon | reverse complement strand
GCCGAGGGGAGGACTCAAAATGGACGCGAAGTTCGACACGAGAGCTTTCCTACTGAAGTTCTACCCTGGCATGTCGCCCGATGTAGTCTACTGGTTGGTCGACAGGGGGTATAAGGGTATAATAGTGGAGGGTACAGGCCTAGGCCATACGTCCACGGATTTAGCTGAAGCCTTCAAGTACGCTACCGAGAAGGGCGTGTTCGTAGGGATGACGTCACAGTGCCTTTTCGGCAGGGTGAACATGAACGTCTACACTACGGGCAGGCTGCTCCAGAAGTCCGGCGTGGTTCCGCTTGAGGACATGCTCCCCGAAGTAGCGTTAGTAAAGCTCATGTGGGGGTTGGCCCACTATAAGGACTTGAACGAGTTGAAGGAGTTCATGTTAGCTAACGTGGCGGGCGAGATAAACCCCAGGCATTCGGAGGAGTTCTACCCGAGGTGGCACCATGGAACTTGACTACAAGAGCTTAGGCCTGAGGGTCGGACTGGAGATCCACCAGCAGATCGACACCAGGACTAAGCTGTTCTGCGCCTGCCCCACCGAAAGCGAAGAGAAGGTTCACGGAGAGATAAGGAGGTACTTAAGGCCGTCCCTGAGCGAAACGGGCGAAGTCGATATAGCCGCGTTGACGGAGTGGAGGAAGGGTAAGAGGTACGTCTATCTTTTGCCCAACAACTACTGTATGGTCGAGACAGACGAAGAGCCGCCCCACCCGATAAACGAAGATGCCGTTAAGCTGGCCCTGGCTTTTGCCTTGGCAGTCGGCGCGAAGCCCGTGGACGAAGTCTACGTGATGAGGAAGATCGTCATAGACGGCTCCAATACTTCCGGTTTCCAGAGGACGGCGATCATAGCCATGGGAGGACAAGTCGAGGACAAGGACGGGACTGTGAGGCTGGAAACGATAACTGTCGAGGAGGACGCTGCGAGGAAAGTCGAGGACAGGGACAACGAGACGGTTTTCAACCTCGACAGGTTGGGCGTCCCGCTAATAGAGATCTCGACCGCCCCAGACATTCACAGCCCAGAGCAGGCGATGAGGGTGGCTCAGACAATAGGGCAAATCCTGAGGATGACCGGGAAGGTCAAGAGGGGCTTAGGCACCATAAGGCAAGACCTGAACGTGTCCATTGCAGGAGGGGAGAAGACCGAGATTAAGGGCGTCCAGGAGCTGGAGCTCATACCCAAAATTGTGGCGGAAGAGGCCAGGAGGCAGTACGAGCTTCTCAGGATAAGGGACGAGCCGAAGAGGCGGGGGCTCACGCCTGAGATAGTAAAAGAGGGGTTCAAAGCTACCGACTTAACGGAGGTGTTCAAAGCTACTGGAAGCAAGCTGATACGGAAGGAGCTGGAGAAGGGCGGTAAGGTACTCGGCGCGAAGGTAGTCGGCTTCAGGGGGATCTTCGGCTGGGAGGTCATGACGAAGAGGAGGTTCGGAACTGAGGTCTCTGATTACGTTAAGGTTCACGCCGGCCTGGGAGGGCTCTTCCACTCGGACGAGTTGCCGAACTACGGAATAACCGCGGAGGAGGTCGAGAACGTCAAGAAAGTCCTCGGCGTAGGGTCGAACGACGCCTTCGTTCTAGTGGTCGGCCCGGAGGACAAGGCTAGGAAGGCCTTAGACGTGATACTCGAGAGAGTCGTTCAGGCGTTTCAAGGGGTGCCGAAGGAGACCAGGGCGGCCTTGGAGGACGGCACTACTAGGTATATGAGGCCGAGGCCTGGAGCAGCCAGGATGTACCCGGAGACCGACATACCGCCGTTCAGAATAACCGAGAGGGTGTTAGAGGAGGCCAAAAAGCTCGTGCCTGAGTCACCGGAGCAGAAGCTCAAGAAGTACCTCTCTTGGGGGCTCAGCGACGAGCTGGCTAAGGCGATGTTGAGGAACCCCAAGTTCGACTTCTTCGAGAGTTTAGTAACTAAATATCCAAACGTGCCGCCCTCGTTAATAGCGAACGTGTTCGAGAACTACGTGAAGTACGCCAAGTCCAAAGGTGGCAACGTTGAGAAGCTCAGCGACGCCGACATAGAGGAAATCATCCGGAGCGTGTCCGAAGGGAAGATACTGAAGGACGCCGTACAGGACGTTATCCTTCAGTATACGACTACCAATAAGCCCCTAACCGAGGTCCTGAAGAGCTTTAGTACAATAACTGACGACGAGCTGAGGCAGATAGTGAAGTCCGTTATAGAGGAGCTGGGCGAGCAGGCCAAGGCGGACAAAAAGAAGGCGTTTAACGCAGTGATGGGCAAAGTGATGGGCAAGGTCAGAGGCAGAGCGGAGGGTAAGAAAGTCGCTGAGATTATTAACGAGGAGCTCAACAAGGTACAAGGGTGAAGAGTTACCCCCGAGCCTGAAGGGTGAAGAGAAGGCATTTATCGGATCCTCCTTTCGACAGTGATGAACTTGACCGCTGTCGACCTCGATGAGATAATTAAGGTAGCCGCTGAGTTGGGCGAGATCACCCGCGAGCTGGAAAGGCTCGAGCAATTACCCCAGGTCATTAAGCTATACGGCGTTAAGGTGAAGCCGAGGAAGTACAATCTGAGGGGACCGGACGGAACTGAAATAGTTTTCTCCCCCGACTTGCCTTTCGCTGAGACCCCTTTAACTGACGACCCCATGGGTTGGGCTTTTCCGAAGGTCGTGTTCCGCGGCCTTACGGAACTTATTAACGATACTTTGAGATGCGAGGAGGCCGGCCTTAGAACCTTCCTTACTCTCAACCCCTGGCAAGTGAACTTGGGCTACACGTCCTTGTCTCCGTTTTATCTGAGCGAAAACGATCCAACGCGCGGAATTCCTAGGGAAGAAAGGGTCGAGACCCGCCTTGTTAAACCGGTCTTCGAAGTCCTTACCCCGTTGTTCAGGCGCAGACTAAAGACGGACGAATTCTGTTGTACTTCGGTAGTGGTCGTTAGTCCAGAGTCACCTAGCAGGATAGGCCTAGTTTCTGACGAAGCCTTTCGGGTAGAGCTTAGAGAAGGTTGGGTCGCCACGGATCGCCCGGTACTGGTTCTGAAAGGCGTCTCCCTTTGGGACCCTTACAAGGCGTCTTGGTTCCTCAAGAACGGCGTCTCCGAGATACTGTGCAAGCCGAAATATGTAGCTCGATTGCTCCAAATTACCCCAGACTCGGTAATCCCGTTGAACTATGAGTACAAAAGCGGTACTCTCGGTCTGACCCTCCTGAATTTAGACGACAGTCCGCACTTGGTGGCTCTGATAGGCGCTTTTAGAATCAGGAGGGCGAGGATCTCGTACCCAGGTGAGGAGCGGAAGGAGGAACTGGTGAGCGAATTCGACAGGGTTAAGTTCGTTATCGGTAGATGGAGGGTCGTAAATCTGGAACTCGAAATAGCGAAACTAATAGAACCCTACTTAAAGAAGAAAAGCCTTACGTTAAAGTAACCCCGAAGCGTAACAGGCGGGATACTCGAGTCCAGACTTCTTTAAAGCCTTCTTGCTCTCGGTACAGAGGACGCAGTAGTAATTGGCGAATTCGACCGTCTCGTCACTGATTATCTTATCAGCGACCTCATTCAGCATTTCCATGAAGTTCACGTCTTTTTCCAAGTACTCCCTCAATGCTGTACCTCTCTTCTTCTTAACGTAGTTCTCTACTGCTGCCGGGGTTATGCCTAGAACCTTCGAAACTCTGTACAAGGACACGTTTTTGCTCAGGAGTATCTCAGCAAGCATCGACCTAACTGCCGGCAAAACTTCCTTGACTGCCACTTCGCATGGTGGGCCGCTGTGCTTCCTCTTCACAAAACTGATCTTGAATTGATAAGGATTAAAAAACAAGCATATACTTGATCACAGCTCGCAGGTCTTACAGCCTCCCGCGTAGTTCTCCGCCACTTCCACGAACTTCTTCTCCATCCTGAGGCCCGAGGGCAACAGCTGGAACTTCTTCTGCTCCTTAGCCTCTTCCTTCTCCTTCTTTATCCCGAAGTAGATGACCTGCTGAGACTTGCTCTTGTCCCTGTACACGGTAACTCCCTTTATGCCTAGCTTCCACGCCATGAGGTAGACCCTCTCGACGGTCTCGACTGGCTCCTCGTTCCTGAGGTTGATCGTCTTCGAGGTCCCGCTGTCGTTCCACTGCTGCCACGCCGCCTGGTGCAGTAGGTGGAACTCGGGGCTCACCTCGTGGGCAGTCCTGAAGAGCCTCTTTATCGTCCTGGGCATGTAGGGGTTCTCGCCCACTGTGCCGGTCTCAGCTACCTTCTCCACCACCTCTGGTGAGTCGAGCTCGTACTTCCTGAGGTACTCGAGGAAGAGCGGGTCTATCTCTATGAACTTGCCGACGGCGACGTTCCTTACGAAGGCCAAAGCGAACAGCGGCTCAATTGAGGAGGACGTGCCAGCGATTATCGAGATGGTTCCTGTCGGAGCTATCGAGACGACCGCAGCGTTCCTCAGGCCGTGCTTCAGCCTCTCGTCCTTAACCCTCGTCACGTCTATTTCCCTCGCCGGCTTGGTCAGCTCCTTCACGTAGGGCGAGGGCTCACCCTTGACCCCCGTGACCTCCAGCAACTCCTCGAAGGGCTTAGCACTCTCGAATATGTCCCTGTAGAGCCTCGGGTTGTAGGCCGGGAACGAGCCCTTCTCCTTCGCTATCTCGATGGAGGTCATCACGGCGTGGTAGTAGATGAACTTGGCCAGCTGGTAGGAGAGGTACACGGCGTCGACGCTGTCGTAGGGGATCCCGAGCATAACGAACATCCTGGCGAGGCCCATCACGCCCAGGCCCACTTTCCTCGTCCTCTTGGTCGCCTCCTCGATCTGCTTGAGCGGGTACTTGTTGGCGTCGATCACGTTGTCGAGGAGCCTGACCGCTATCCTAATTGTCTCCGCCAGGCCCTCCCAGTCGATGGTCGGCTTGCCGTTGACCTCCTTGACGAACTTCTCGAGGTTTATCGACCCCAGGTTGCAACTCTCCCAGGGGAGCAGGGGCTCCTCGCCGCACGGGTTAGTCGAGTTGATCTTGCCGAGGTACCACGTGGGGTGCCTCCTGTTGATCGCGTCTATGAAGAGGAGCCCGGGGTCTCCGCTGTCCCAAGCACCCTTGACGATCTCCTCGAAGAGCTTCCTGGCGTTCACCCACTTGGTTATCGCCCCTTCCCTCTCCGCTATTGCAAGCACCTCGTCTATCGTGACGACGACGCTCTCGTGGAGCCAGACCGAGCCCTTCTCCTCGAGCTCGTTGAGTATAGCCTCTTGTATGTACTCCTCGCTCATGTAGCCCCTCGCCCTGGTTATGAGGTAGTCGTGGTCTGTGCCCGGAACCTTGGTCTTCCTGGGGTTGACCAGCGGGAAGTCCTCGCCCCTCTCGACCTTCTCCATGAAGTAGTCGTAAATGCCGACGGAGATGTTGAAGTTCTGGAGCTGGACGTCCTTCAGCTCGCCGGTCTTGGACTTTATGAAGTCCTCTATGTCGGGGTGCCAGACGTGCATCACGCCCATGTTCGCACCCCTCCTCTTGCCACCCTGCTTGACCACGTCAGTACTGATGTCGAAGATCTTCATGAACGATACCGGGCCAGAGGCTACTCCCGCCGTTGAGGCCACCACGTCTCCCTTCGGCCTCAGCTCGCTGAAGTCGAAGCCCGTGCCGCCTCCCTGCTGGTGGACTAGAGCCATGGCCCTGAGCGTATCGTAAATCCCGTCCCCCTCGGGGGTCGTCATGGAGTCCCTTACCGGCAAAACGAAGCACGCCGAGAGGATGCCCATCCTGGTGCCGGCGTTCATCAGGGTGGGCGAGTTGGGGATGAACTTCAGGTCGCTCATTATCCTGTAGAACTGCTCCTCGAGGCGTTTGACCTCCTCCTCGCCCTTTCCGTAAAGCCTCTCCACGTTGGCTAAGTGCCTCGCCACCCTCCTGAACATCATCTGGGGGGTCTCTATGTACCTCAGCGTGTTGGGGTCCTTCAGTAAGTACCTCGCCTCGAGGACTTTCAGGGCGTTGTAGGAGATCAGCAAGTCCTTCGGGTCGAAGTCCTTCCAGTTGCCCTTGCCGAACACGTGGTTGTAGATCCTAGCTAGGACGTACTTCTGGGCTGTCTCGAAGAACTTGACGTCCTTCACGCCGTTCTCGATGAGGTTCCTCTCTACTATATCCGCTATTGTCTTAGTGTCGATCACCCCGTCCTTGGCGTTCTTCTGTATGTCGCTCAGTATGTTGTCAATTATCTCGTCGGGGACTCCCCTGAGTTTTGAGATCAGCTTCTCGGCTTTGAAGTCCTCCCTCCTGCCATCCCTCTTTATCACTGACACTTTCCTGAGCTGGACGAGTATCGTGGATTCCATGGCGTAGCTAAACGATAAGTCTGAGTGTAAGTACAAATGCGTTTACTGATGTTCAGAGACGTATTACCTTGAGAGAAGAATTCTGGGTAAATGTTCTTAATGGAAATGTCACTTAAAGATAGAATAGGTCAGTGAAAGGACGCCCACGTCATTTTGAATTTCTCACACTACTGAGGAATTTTGACGTTCCTACGCGGTGACACGCCAATTGACGGCAAAAATCGACATGTTGCCAAGGCTTTTAAATGCAGATTGGCAACCGTAACTTGGGGGCGTGAAAAGACGCGTTACAAATACGGCGACGTGATTATACGCGAGCGGAAAGGGCGGTATTACGTCTACATCTTGGAGCGTTCGAACGGTGACGTAAGGGAGCGTTACGTCGGCCCCTTAACTGACGTCGTCGAGTCATACCTGAAAAACAAAGATGGAAGTGGGGGTACCCCCCCACAGCGGGCCCGGGGGGATTTGAACCCCCGACCACCGGCTCCGCAGGCCGGCACTCTGTCCTGGCTAAGCTACGGGCCCATGTGGAATTACGAAACTTAACTAAAACGTTTCAGCCTTACATTCTCCTCAAAGGCTTAATCCCCAGGACAAAGAGGCCGTTGTGCAGAACCCTCTCGACGCCCTTAACTATTAACAGTTTGGTGAACCTCTTGCCCTTGTCGGGCTCTTGCAAAACCCTTTCGTAGTTGTACAGGTTGTTGAACAGGTCGGCGACCTCCCTTAAGTAAGCGACCAGGTCTTCGGGCCTTAACTCGTCGCACGCCTTCCTCATTACCAGGGGGAACCTTGCGATCAGCATGAGCAGTTTCCTCCAATTGCCCTTGAGGTAGTCCAGGTCGGCCTCCTCAACGGTAGGCGATTCGGTCGACTTGTCGAGGATGTTGTAAGCCCTCGCGTAAGTGTATTGCAAGTAGGGGCCGCTGTTCTGCTCGAAGTCCGTCACAACCTTAACGTCGAAGTTCAGCTGCTTGTTTGGCGAAACGGCAGCTATGGCGTACCTGATCGCCCCCACGGTTATATCGTCCACCGCGTCGGGATTGCCTCCCTTTTCCTTGACCTTCTGCTCCACCGCTGTCCTCACCATATCGTAAAGCTCGTCGAAACTGACGTACTTGCCTAGCCTCCCGCTCATCCTAGAGCCCTGGAGGCTTACCATTGCGTAAGAGTAATGGACTAAGTTCTCGGCCTCCTTCCTGTGGTTCAGTAAGTAGAGGGCCGCCCTGAGCTGCATTTGAGGCACGCTCTGTTGCTCCGCAATCACGTTTATGACCTGGTCAGCCCCGAGAGAGAACTTGTAAATCGTGTACGCTATATCCCTTGTAGTGTAAAGCGAGGTACCGTCAGACCTAACGACAACTAAGGGAGGTAGCTCGAGCCCTTTGGGTATCCTTAACTTCTCCCTGGTCGCTTGGTCTATGGCGTTCACGTTAAGCGCTGTAGTCTCTTTGTAGAGGATCTTGTAAGGTGAAGCCTCTATTTCCTCGACGATTTTCCTTACGTCGCCCCTCCACAGGAGGTCGCTCTCGTAATCGAAGGCGTCGAACGTTATACCGAGCCTGTTAAGGCTTTGCTTGAAGCCCTCGAGCGCCATGTCGACTATTTTCCTGACTACCTGAACCACTCCCTCGTCGGACTTACCTTCATAGGCCCTGACTATTTCGGAGATCGCCTTCTCTGGGTCTGGGTCAGCGTTAATCGCGTCGGCCAAGGAATAAAACATTGCCCTGTCCTTCTCCTCTAACCTTGCGGCCGCCGAGACTAACTCGTCGAGTCTCTTGGTAAGCTCGGGCCTCTCCTCGTCCTTAGCGGTCGTGAGCCTCTCCTTGAGCTCTCTGATCTCGAGAATCACGTTGGCCATAGAGTATATGAGGCCCAACCACGAGTCGACCTTGACGTTCTTCGGTGGGTCTGGCTTGTTGAGCTTAAGGTAGCCGTAGACCAGTATTGCAACCTGCCTGCCCGCGTCGTTCACGTAGAACCTCCTGTTCACCTTGTGGCCCCGGCACTCCAGCATCCTTGAAATCACGTCCCCCAGGACGGCGTTGCGCAAGTGGCCTATGTGGAGCGGGTGAATCGGGTTGGCGCTGGTGTGCTCGACTATCACGAAGCGGGGCTTTTCCGCCTTCGTTATTCCGAAGTCCGGCCCGAGCTCTGTCACGAGGGCCTTGAAGACTTCCTTCTCGTTCAGGACGGCGTTGTAGTAAACCTTCTCCTTCTTCACGACGTTTACGAACCTCTTGCCCTCAAGGACGTCGGGTAAAGCCCTGACGTCCTTCAGTCCTAGAGAGGGTAGAGCCACGCTGAGGTCGCCGTACTCCTCCCGTTGAGCGAGAGTAACTTCCTGTATTATTTTATTAACCCCGATCCCCGTGGCGTTCGACACTATCTCGGCGAACTCCGATATCGCGTCCTCTAATACTGTCACAGGGATTCATGGGCTTAAGCTCTTAAAACGTGTAATGTCCTAAGCTTTTGGATTCGATGAAAAAGGTCGAAATCCTGGTCGTGAACTCCCTCGATAAAAGCGTCCCAGAAGAGCGGGTTAGAGAGGTCCTGGCGACTCACGGCGAGGCCGACGTCTTCAGGCTCCTCGTTCCAGCCACGAGCGATGAAGTGGGTGAATTAATCGGGGTTCACGTGATAGTGAGGGAAGTTGCAGAGGCCTAAAAGTTGCCCGTATTATAGGTCGGGGTTCTGTACGTCACCTATTTTAGACACGCCTTCGGATTACGTTACAGATCCGTCAAGGTGCCTAGGGAACTTCGCCACATGCAGGTATTACCCAGGAGGTGAGAAAGGTACGTCGGGCAACGGCGGTCTCGCCAATTTCATGGACTCTGAGGAGGCGGACAGGGAGATCAGCTACTACTCTGCAATAAACGTTTTGGATTCGCCCATAGACAGCGGGTGCAAACACTTTCACGTATTGAGAACCTCAAAAGGTCTCGTGGCCAAGTGCGACGTCCAGAACAGGATATTAACAAAAAGTCAAGCCCTACTTTGTGTCAAATACTATAACAGTTGTCCCTTCGCTATCATATCATCCTAACTTCACGTATTTCCCGTCGTCCATAAGGGCGATTTTCTGTTGTTCCGTTAAATCCGTTAAAGCCCTCCTTATTTTGTCCTCGCTGGCTATCCCGGAGAGGTGGGAATGTAGCTCCTTTAAGTTCATGGGTTTCTCTTCAAGGAGATCAAGCAAAATTTCCTTAAGCTCGTCCTCGTTGGGTGCAGTCATTACCAGAACTTCCTTATCGTCGTAAACTACCTGTAACCTGCTCTCGACCTTCGAAAGGCGAACGCCCGAATCGTTTGAGGAACCGTCTCTGGAAGAGGACTTCGACGACCTCCTCGATCTGGCCATGGCGAAGGCAATTTTATAATAGCACGATTTATTTTTAAGCGTTTCACGCGACTCTAAACTCTTAAAAACGTGGCGTAGTGTTCTCCGAAAGAATTACTTATATGGGCCGTATAAGTATGTTCTTAAAGGCGAGTATTATTGAGCTCTGGGGGGGAAGAGAAGAAGGAATACCCCGACTTCCTAAGGCAGGTCGTAGTCAGAGTATTAACTCCTAATAAGCTAGACCCGAGCAAGCTTGAGGACGCGAGAAAAGTCCTAGGTAAGGCAGAAACTAAATATAAGTTCTCCTCATTCGGCGGAAATCCCCAGAACCTGGCTAACTTCCTTTTGAGCCCCGACTTCACTGACCTCGTGTTAATAATAGGGGTGCGGCTGGCCCTCAAGTTGCTCGACGAAATTGATAGGGAATACGACATCCGTGAGGTGAGAGAAGCTGTGAAGAAAGTCAAGGCAGAGCTCACCGGTTATGAGGACTACGCATCGAACGAGAAAATCACGCTAAATTTGTAATTTCGTAAAAATTTCAAATCAAAAATAAAGACTAAAAAGTCGCTTCATTCAGTAGAGGAGCTGCTACCGCTTTCCTCTTCCCCGCCCTTCTTCTCCTCGCCGCCCTTCTTCTCGCTCTTCAATGGGGCAGCGGCTATCAGATCGTCGATCTTCAGAATGGCCGTAGCGGCTTCGGTGGCGCTCTTGAACACTTGAGTCTTCACCTTGATAGGCTCTATCACGTTGAGGGTCGCCATGTCCTCAGCTAGCTTACCCCTTATCACGTCGACTCCCGCGTTCACTAGTCCCTTGCTGTGCATCGCCCTTAGGTCCATCAGGGTCTGGATGGGCTCCATTCCGGCCGTCTCGGCGAGTATCATGGGTATCTCCTCGAGTGCCGAAGCGAAGGCCTCTATCGCTAGCTGCTCCTTGCCACCGACTGTCCTGGCGTACTCCCTCAGCCTCATGGCCACCTCTATCTCAGCCGCGCCTCCGCCCACGACGATTTTGGGCTCCATCAACACGTTCCTGAGGGCGTAGAGCGCGTCGTTTACGCTCCTCTCGGCCTCGTCGAGGGCCATGTCGTTGGAGCCCCTCAGCAATATGTTCACGGCCTTCGGGTTCTTGGCCCCCTCTATGAAGACCATCTTCTCGTTGCCGACCCTCCTCTCCTCGACCAGCTCCGCGTAACCGAGGTCGTCAGGAGTGGCGTCCTTGATGCTGCTGATTATCCTCGCGCCCAGGGCCTTCTCGAGCTTCTCTATGTCGCTCCTCTTGACCCTCCTGACTGCCATTATGCCCCTCTTTGCGAGGAAGTGCTGGGCTATGTCGTCGATGCCCTTCTGACAAATCACGACGTTCGCGCCGATTGAGGCCAACTTGTCGACCATCTCCTTGAGGTACCTGGCTTCCTCGTCCAGGAAGGCCTTGATCTGCTCCGGGCTGGTTATGCTTATCTTAGCTGAGATCTCAGGCTTCTCGACCTCAAGCGCCGCGTCGAGCACTGCGATTTTGGCCTTTTCTACCCTCCTGGGCATTCCTGGATGAACGACCTCCTTGTCGAGGACGATCCCGTTGATGAGCATGGAGTCCTCGGCTGACCCGCCCTTCTTCTTGTCGATCTTGATCAGGCTCAAGTCCACGTTATAGCCGCCGGTAGGCAAGGGCTCGGCTACCCTGGTAACGGCACCGATCACGATGTCGATTATCTTGTCTAGCTCCGCGCCCTCAGCAACGAACTTGCTTGACATGGTGGTGTAGACGATCCTCTTGAGCTCCTGCCTTGCCGTCAGGCTGTTGAGATCCTTGAGCTCCAAAGGCTTCGCTATTGAGTTCAGGATCTCAAGGGCCTTGTTCAGGGCCTTCTTGTAACCCTCTATGATTATCGTGGGGTGTATGTTCTGGTCGAGCAGGTTCTCCGCCTTCTCGAGCAGCAGGCCCGCAAGGACAACTGCCGAAGTGGTTCCGTCGCCTACCTCGGCGTCCTGAGCCTTCGCGGCCTCGACGAGGAGCTTAGCAGCCGGGTGCTGGATCTCCATCTCCTTCACAATAGTCGCGCCGTCGTTCGTTATCGTGACGTCGCCGAAGCTGTCAATCAACATCTTGTCGAGGCCCCTCGGACCGAGGCTACTCCTCAGCATCTCGGCCAGGGTCCTAGCGGCGAGGATGTTGTTCCTTAAAGCCTCCCTACCCGCACTCCTTCTCGTTCCTTCTTTGAGTAACAAAACTGGTGTGGACATCGCTACCACCTGAGCTAAGGTACGTTGAGATCGGTTATATATAAAGCTTGTGAACCGTCAAACTTCCTATGCTTACGCTATTTCCTTTACGTCGGACTTTGGTTCGGAGTCAGATGGTAGCCTAATGCTAAAAGATGCGATTTCGTATTTCTCGCTATAACAATAAAAACTTCGAAAATTTCGTTTATATAGTATATCATAAATTAACATGATAGATGCAATTATCGTGTTTTTTTTTAAACCAGAGCGCAAGTTACGTAAAGCTTAGCGCTCGGGCACCGGAAGTTTTATACGTTAAGGTAGAGCTCTGTCAGAGTAAAGCTCCGTATCGATGCTCTGTGTCTCCTGCAACAAAAGAGAGGCTACAGTGAGGGTAGGAGGGAGACAGCTCTGTCCGCTCTGTGCGAGAGACGAGATCCAATCTAGGGTCAGATCCGTTCTTCACAGGTCTGGGGCGTTGGGGTGGAGAAAGACAGTGACCTTGGTTGTCCCCTCCGAATGGCTTCCTCTTAAGGACGTACTCTCCCTCCTCGTCAAGCGTTCTTGCTTAACGTGTGAGATAGCATTGGATGTTCGCGAGGTAAACTACGAGAGCTTCGACGACCTAATCTGGGGCCTTATCGACCTCTCCATCAACCTTGAGAGGCCGGTCATTACGCCCTTTACGGCCGAGTTCTACGTCTCGTATTCTCTTTATTCCATGATAAATGGAGTCAAGGACTACCTCTTGTTCAGCCCTCCTATATACGAGCACTCGGGGTCTAAGGTAGTTTCGCCCCTCTCATCGTCGACTTTCGCCGAGCTGGAGGCCTTCGGCCGCTTCTCAATAAGCTTTCGCGACCCCCTCTTCGACGAGATCTTCCGGTGGGCTTTGAGCTACCTAGCGGACAGCCCCGAGCAGGCCAGGGCTTTTTGGAAGTCCTACTCGCTCTTCGAAGGGAACAGGTGTAAGAGGTGTGGGGCCCTCATCCCTGAGGGCCTTGAGCTTTGCCGCCGGTGTAGTAGGGCTTGAGGGCCTCCTTGTCCGACTTCGACAGGACGATCTCGAAAATTAACTCCCCGGTTAATCCCCTAGCCCTGCTAGGAGGAATGACTCCCTGCCAGCCGTAGTAGAAGTAGCCGGATGCGTAAATCTCCTTGAATCCCGCCGGATCGATCTTGGAGTACTCTATCAGGATTTGGGGTACCCCTATCTGGTTCTTGACCTCCTTTTCCGGCACTTGGTAGCGGCAAATGTAACAAACGTAGTCGGGCATTACGGACTGAAACCCGCACCTCGGACACTTAACCGGGGAGTTAATGCCGAACTGGAACCACTTCGCCCTCAGGAAATCGATTAAGTCCTCCCTCTTTCGCTTTTTGCACTCCTCGTATAACCTCGGCCCGAGGCCCCTTATCGCCTCCTTGACGTAGTAGACAACGAACTCCAGCTGGGCGTCGTTCATCTCCGAGGGATCCTTCATGGTGGCCAACTTGGTGGCCAGAACCGCGAAAAGGTCCTCTCGATTAGCGTTCAGCCTTCCGATTATTGTAGAGACCTTAGGCTTGGTCTTGACCTCCCCTACGGCCCCAGTAAAGGGTTCCTTGATCAATTCCTTGTATTCCTCCTCCGTTAACCCAAGGGAGCTTAATCCCAGAGCGTTGATGACGTCGGACCAGTACTCGTTGAGAAGCTCGATAGGATCGACGAACTTCTCCTTCTTGGGCTTGGCCCTTTTCTTCCTCTTCTCCTCCTCGGCCTGCTGGTCAGTCTCGGCTTCCTTAGTTTTCCTCGTCCTCGGCAAGCCTGCCAATTAATTGGAACTTCGGGATTTTTAGATCGGCTGTCCTAAGTCGAGGAAGTCCATAGGTAGCAATTTCTTCTTGGACGTGTACTCGTTGTATTTCTCCTCTAGGTAGTTGATGAACACCGGACAGTTCTCGTACTTACCGTCCCTGTTACACTTGCTCCCCACTTGAAGGAAACACTGGTTGGACTTCCTGTCGTAATAGGGACAGAGCTTGTAATACGACTTGGCACTCTTGAGCATCCTCTCTATCCACTGCCTCTTATGATCCTTCTTCTCGGCTTCCTTCTCGGCCTTCGCGAGCAACTTGTTCATGTCCTCTTCTGAGATCTTCAGGGACTTCCCTGAATCGGACATTAGGCATCGCCTGACGGTTTGCTTACCCTATTCCTCTCTAATATAGATTACTACAACGTCTACCGCGACAAGAGTACCAGCTTCCGACAAAAAACTAGGACGTTTGTATAATGTGTGTAGTTTGAAAATTTAATTTTCAATCAAATAACTGTGTTTCGGACATATATTCGAAATGAAAATATGAACCGAGAGTAACTGGTTCTCAGTCAGACCTTGAGACAAGAAAGGAGGGGACTGTAGTAGTAATTATTGATACAATATTCGGGGGCGTTCACTTTTTACCAGTCGAGCAGCTCTCCAACAAGGCCTTCACGTTCTGCGTGAAACCGACCCTAACGCCCATCTTAGGGTCGTGGTACAAGTAGAGAAGTTTCTTGGTCTGCAACCTCCTGAGGACTTTGAAGAGCCAACCCACGTCTGCTCCGGTCTCCTCCTGTATTTGGTCCAGGTACAGGTAGGTCGTGTTCCACTGCATATATTTCGAGAGTATGAAATTCATTATCTCCCTCTCATCGCCGTCCAGCTTTTCGAGGATCTCCTTTAGACAAACTCCTGGGTCACCCTTTTGTGTTTCTTTGTTGCCAGATTTGGTTTGATTGACAAAGAACGACAAAACTGGCTGGGGCAATTTTTTCGACTCTTGTTCACTCTTGTCGTTCTTTGTCTGGCTATCCGGTTTGGCCATAATCAAACGAGCCAAGGCAAGGAATTCGTTGAACCTGGTGTTGTTTACGGACTCGATGACCTCCTTCGCGATGGCCTCGCCCTGCTTGGTCAAATACCAACGCCCGCCCTCCTGATAGACGAGTCCTTTCTTGCGCCAGTAGCTCATGTAGCTACTGATGTATTTGGACGAGTGGCCCAGGTGGGCCGCTATTTCTGAGGTCCTCAAGGGCCTGGCGTAAAGGAGAACTAGTATGGCCTCCATAAGCTTAGAACGGGGTCCAGATTTCCCTAAGGACTCCTCAGGACGAGCGCTGGTTATTTCCTGAAAGTCAGCGTCGTCGCTAGGGTTCATTACTTGCTCTTACACCTGGGCTCTTATATCACGAAACGGAGTATGACGTGTATTAACGTTCTTTGAACCGACCAGCTGTATTACCCACAGGACGGGACGGCGTAAAATTCGTTGTAACCCGTCAGGACGTGGTAAACGCCAGAAAGGGCCCTGTCGACCTCTGGGTCTCCCGTGTCGAGCCTCAAGCAGTCGAAGGTCTTCAGTTTGCTCTTCGAAGACACCACGATTATCCTCTCTTTCCCTACTTTCTTCAGAAAGTTGGGCCCGAGCTCTTGGTTCCCCCTGCCGAACAGGAAGCCCTGACCGCCAATGGGAGTTACCACGAGAATTAACTCCCCGGTTAAGTTCATGAGCTGGTCATAGGTCGCGTTAGTTATCTTCAACTCGCCGTTCACTATCACGTCTGTAGACAGGAACGATCCGGAGACCGAGAACAAAGCCCTCTCAATGTACTTAACCGTACTCCCGGGGCCGAAAACGTAAACTACGCCTTCTCTCAAGAGGCTGTCCCTGAAGTAGGCCGCTATCCCCTCGAGCTCCTCTTCTTCGTAGGGAACCTCTATTTTCGACGGCACCAGGCCGCGGCCCTTTACGGTCTTAACCAAAAAGTACCTCCTGACGGCGTAAACACCCTTTCTATAGAGCTCTTCGTCCAGATCAACGATTTCTGCAGGGCCGATTGAGGCCTGTCCAGTAACGTAGAGGGCCAGGAGTTCTCCAGCCGTCTCCGGGGTCTCTGCGAAGACCCCGCTGTGCATCTTCACGCCAGTAGGGACTCCGAGGATCGGCACATCGCTATTCGAATCCATCAGGGCCTCCGCTACATCCCTAGCGGTTCCGTCGCCCCCGGCGAAGACTATTATTTCTGCCCCCCGCTTAACGAGGTCCTTAACTGCAGCGATCGTGTCATGCCTCGTAGTCCTGACGCTCTTACCTATCCCAATATCGACGAAGTTGAACCCGGGAAAGGCCGAAAAGTAGTAGCTCCCCATTAGGTTGGACGCGGTGAGGTAAATAGCTTCCCTAGGAGCCTTAGATAAGAACCTACGGACGCGCTCTGGCGTCTCCGGGTTCAGCTCGCTTAGGTCGTCGCTACCCTTATGCCCCGTTCTGCCCCCGGAGCCCGCGTAGGGGTTCGCCAGGAAGCCGACCTTTTTCAAAGGAGTTTCACGTATGTTAGGAGGACTCTCGCCTGAATAACCTTGTCGCAGGGCTCAACCAGCACAAGGAGGTCGTTCTCGTTGAGCTCGAACTTCTGCGACAGCTCCCTCCTTATCGCCTTCACCTCTTCGGTCTCGTTGAGGGCCTTCGGCGGCATGACCAGATCTCCGCCCTCTTTGACCAGGAGCAGGACGCCCTTAGCCCCTTCCGACACGCCGAGATCCCTGAGTTCTGAGACCTTGACCTTGGTCAGCAGAGAGCCTCCACCTCGAATAACGGCCGCGGCGACCTTCCAGCCGAGTGTCTCAATGAGTACACAGTCCTTCTTCACCGAAAGGACGTCCTTTAGGGCTGAGACTACCTCTTTCCCTCTGTCGGTGAGCGACAGACCGAGGAGCCTGTGCGTGCTCACTAAGCCCAATTCCTTTAGCCTCTTGATCAGGGTCTTTACCTGGGCCTCGCGGAGGTTCAGAACCTTCATTAGGCTTGGTCTACCGACGCTTCCCTCCTCGTCTATCGTCATTAAGGCCAACAGCACCTCTGCGGAGCTGAAGGACGGCCTCACCCCGTGCTTTGGCCTCGCGGTGGTCTCCAGGACTTCGACGGCTTCCCTCAAAGCAACCATTATTATTCTCAACCCTATCCATCCCTCGAGTAGTTAAAAATGAGTGAGGCGAAGAAGAGCCTGCTCTGCCTCCTCGACTTCTCGAGGGAGGAGGTCGAGAGGTTCATAAGGACTTCGATCCTCATGAAAGACCTCTACAAAACCAACGCGCTCCCAAAGCCCTTGACCGGCAAGAGCGTCGCCCTGATTTTCGAGAAGCCCAGCACGAGGACCAGGGTGAGCATGGAGGTCGCGGTCAACGCACTGGGAGGGCACCCAATCGTCTTGAACAAGAGCGACATTCAACTGGGGAGAGGCGAACCCGTGGAAGACACGGCCAGAGTCCTGGGGAGGTACGTCTCGGCCATCGGCGCGAGGGTGCTTAGCCACTCTACGCTGGAGAAGCTGAGGGATTACTCCGGCGTTCCTGTGATAAACCTGTTGAGCGACCTTTCCCACCCGCTTCAGGCCTTGACGGATTACATGACGATCCTCGAGAAGTTCGGTAAATATGAGACGGTAGCATTCGTCGGCGACGGTTCGGACAACGTGTTAGTGAGCCTAATGGCCTTCGCCAGCATCATGGGCCTGAGGATTAGAGTAGCGTCACCGAAGGAGTTCAGGCCCAGGCAGGACGTGTGGAAGAGGATCGAGGAGAGAGCTGAAGAGAGCGACGCTATTATAGAGTTCTACGACGACCCTTACGAGGCGGTCAGGGGCGTCAGAGTAGTTTACACCGACGTGTGGGTCAGCATGGGCCAGGAGGCCGTCGCGGAGGAGAAGAAGAGGAAGCTGAAGGACTTCAGGGTCACGAAGGACTTAATGTCTTACGCTTCCTCAGACGCGATCTTTATGCACTGCCTCCCCGCAGTGAGGGGCGAAGAGGTCGACCCAGACGTAATAGACGGCCCGCAGAGCGCGGTATGGGATCAAGCGGAGAACAGGCTCTACACGGCCCTCTCTGTCCTATCGCTCCTCGTGAAGTAGGAGGTTATGTCTTTCTGGCTAACTACTTTTCTGACGCTGTCTATTTCGAACAGGTTGACCTTTGCGAGTAGCCTCGACTGCACCTCCTTAAGGGCCTTAGTTAGGTCGTCAGTCTTCAGGATCGGGTTTTCGAAAGCCCTCCTCACAGTCTCCCTGATATGCCAGTTACCTACTGGAGCGAAGTAGTCCTTAGTGATCTCCCTTACGATGACGAAGCCGGCCTGTCTCGAGATCCTGTTGAGGTGCTCGAGGACTGCGAGCCTCGCCGCCATGTAACCGCCGTCAAGCATTTCGTACTCTCCCCAGAAGTTCTCGTAGAGGTCGACGACGGTGACCTCATCGGCCCACAGGGACATGGGGTGCCATATCTCCACCCAAACGCCCCTGTACTTCGACGGGAAGAGGACGACGAAGAACCTGTTGCCCAGGTAGGCGGAGTAGTAAACTGTGACCTCGTTGACTTCCGGGTACTGCTTAACTCTCTCCAACAAGTGCTTCCCGACTATGCTGTCAACCGCGGTTATGGCCCACCTCGTCGGGACTAGCTTCCGGTTCCTTTTCTTCCCTAGGAGTCCCATCGAGAGGGCGGGTGTGATTGAGTACACGTCCTCCCCGGAGGAGTACAGCGTCAGAATGGCCTCTTCCGCCTTGACGTCGTCGAACACCAGCTTCTCGAGGGCTCTGGAGAGCTTGGGGTTCTCGTCTACCTTAACGTCCTCGGCCTTGAGCGAAGGCCCTCGGGGGACGAGGACTCCGTCGAATTTCAGCTTAGGCAGTATGCTCCCTTTGGACACGACCTCGGTCTGGACTGGATCCTTCGAGGCCACCGCTAGGGAGATCTCCTTCTCGTACAGCTTCCACGGGTCGTCCACCCTCACGTTCTCAATGTTCGCCGCGATCAGGGAAGACCTCAGCTCAATTATTTCGTTGAGGCTCTTCCTCCCCCACCAGCCCTTAGGGTCCTCGAACTCCCTCGCCTTATCTCCGGTTACGTTCGGGGGCACGCTCACGATGACCCTAACTTTCGGGTAGCCCCTCTCGCCCACTATCCCGCTGGGCGGCGTGGAGCCGAGGATCACGTCCTTGTTGGCTATTTCCTTAGCTACGTTAACTACGGACCTGAACCTGGCCATTATGGGACAGGAAGGGAGGCCACAGAGGAGCTTGTAGCCCTTACACTTGACGCACAGCTCTGCAGGGATTTTGCGCAAGCCCCAGTTTCCTCACGATAAACCACTTGGCAATACTTAATTTCGCTTTCGCAGCGAGGCCCACGGGCCTGGGCTCGACCTTACCCTTACGTATTGCCTCGAGGACGTCTTCGGGCCTGGGCTCCGCCTCGACCAGGTTATAAGCCGACCCTAGAGCCTCCTTGACGTGGGAGTCGGAGTTGGCGAGCCCAATTAGCCCCTTGCTTCTCGCCAGCTCCTCAGCCTTCCTGTTCGCCGACCCAGGCGCTTTGGAGTTATAAATCTCAATAAATTTTATTTTATCAATAATTTTGAATATTTCGTTACCTAAACCATCTCTGGTGACGTCGAAGGGGTGAGAGGGGAAAAGGACGCAGGAGTTCTCGCGGGCGTAGTCCAAGAGCTCTGTAAGGGCCTTAGGCGGACTCGGGGGGAAGTCGCAGAGTATAACGACGTGGCCGTGCTCGGTCGAGACTTCCTGGCCGAGTATAGCCCTACCCTTGACCTTGACTGCTCCCTCCGAAGTGTCGTGGTCGGTGATCGCTATGAGATCGAGACCCACCTTCTTCGCGTACTCCACTAAAAACTCGGGCCTTTCCCTCCCGTCGCTGAAGCAGGAATGGACGTGTAAGTCTACCTTGATCATACGTAGCCCAGCTCTTTCATGACCTCAAGGGTGAGAATCGTGATGCCCGCGGCGCCCCTCACTAGGTTGTCGCCTAACACGACCATCCTTAGGACTCCGCCCTCGTGTCTTATCCTGCCCACCGTGACGGCCATTCCGTTCTCGTTGTTCACGTCCAGGATAGGCTGGGGCCTGTCCTCCTCGTCCCTAACTATGATTGGCCTTTTCGGCGCAGTGGGCAAGTTCCTGAGCTGAGGGAGGGACTTGAAGTTCCTCAGCCTGTCCTTGACTTCGTTTATGTTGACCTTCTCCTCGCCCGTTATGACGTTGATGACGGCCATGTGGCCTACCCTAGTGGGAACCCTTGTAGAAGTGACGCTCGAGTCTATGTTCTCTGGGACTATCCTGTCGCCCTCTAACCTTCCGGTCAGCTTCGTGAGCTCCCTCGCGATCTTGTCCTCCTCGCCCTTGATATACGGTATGACGTTGCCCTCAATGCTCATGTAGGGAACGCCGTTGTACCCCGCTCCGCTCACGGACTGGAGGGTGGTTATGACGACCTTCTTGCCCCTGAACACGTCGAGCAGTGGCTTGACAGGCATTGAGATAATGGCTGCCGTACAGTTGGGGTTCTTCACCAGGAGGCCGCTCCATCCCTTCCTTTGCCTTTGGTATTTGAGCAACTCCAAGTGCTCCCAGTTCACCTCTGGGTTGATTAGTGGTACGTCTGAATCCATCCTGAAGGGACTGGCGTTCGAGATCACCACTTTGCCCTTCTTCACTAAGTCAAGCTCGATGGACTCGGCTATCTCGTTCGGGAGGGCCGAGAGGACAATGTCGACGTCCTTATGGTCGTTGTAGTCCGTGGAGACGACGTTCAGGTCGGCGACTTCTTCTGGAATGTCGCCGGGCTCGACCCACTTGACTGCCTCTTTATACTTCTTCCCTATTTTCCCAGGGGACGCACTGACCTTGACCAGCTCAAACTGGGGGTGCTTAGCTAGAATTTTCACCATCTTTTGGCCGACCATTCCCGTGGCTCCGAGCAGGGAGACCTTCAGCTTGTCCACTTCAGCACCACCTCGTGGAGCTCCTTGGCCAAGTCTTCGGCTTGACGTTTCTCCGCTATAAATGTTAGGCTCACCCGCTTCATGCCGCGCGAAACGGATATCGGGTCATGAGCCGAGGCGGCAGCAATTACCTTCGAAGCGATCTCCGACCTCTGTAGCCCGCAACCCACGACGCTCACAGCTTCTACGTCGATCACGTCGATGTCCTTGACAAAGTCCCTTAACTGGGCTAACCTCTCCTCCAGCCTCTTGGCGTCAGAGGCGTTAACTACTAGCTGAATCGAGGTCTCGCTGGCTGGCTGGCTCATAGCAATTATGTTCACGTTGGCTTTCTGCGCCTCGGACATGATCGCCGCGGCCGAGCCTATCCGGCCGACCATCCTGGTGCTCTCTATGTCCACTAGCGCGAGGTTCTCTACGACCGCTATCCCCTTGAGGGCATCGCCCGACGTGCAGGAGCCCTCCACTACAGTGAAACCCTCCTCGTAAAGCCCCTCCACGTAAACCCTAATGCTAGTCCCGAAGAGGGGGTCGAAGGTCTTGGGGTGGAGCCTCTTGGCGCCCAACTGCGAGAGCTCGACCGCCTCTTCGAGGGACAGCCTCGGGATGGTTCTGGCTCCCTTGAACTTCCTGGGATCCCCCGTCATTATACCGGGAACCTCCGTGATTAGCCTGACCTCGCCGATCCCTAGGGCTTTGGCGATGAGCGTGGCGGAGTAGTCGCTTCCTCCCCTCCCGACGGTGGTGTACCTACCTTCGGTAGTGACGCCTATGAACCCTGGCACCACCAACACCTTAGACTTCACCGTCTCCAGGAGGTAGCTAAGCCTCTCCTTGGTTTCCTGCAGAAGGACGTTGGCCTCGCCGTAGTTGGAGTCGGTTACCAGAGGAGGTTCGGCGATCGGCGAAGCGTCAATGCCCTTACTCCTGAGCGCGCCCGCTAGCAGGATTACTGCCATTCTCTCGCCGAACGAGAGGACGTAGTCCCTGACTCTCGGGTTGCTCTCTCCCAGAACCTTAACTGACCAGGCGACCTTCGCTAACTCGTCGGTGACCTTCGAGAGAGTCTGGAAACTCTCCTCGAAAACCTTGCCTTCAGTTAGCTTCGATAAGAGAGCGAAGTGCCTATCTATTATGTCTGAGGCCTTCTCAGTTGCCTTTTCTGGGTTGTTGACAGCGTCAAGCAACTCGTTAGTAACGTTCTTGAGGGCGGACGTGACTACGATGAGCCTGTCGTCCTCGTATTTCTTTATCTTTTCGTAAATCAGTTCGTAGTCCCTTTCGTCCTTCTGAATCGACCCGCCTATCTTGACTACCCTCATAGACCCAGGTCACCTAAGATGACCTTATCAATATGTTCTGGGTTGACCAGGATCCTCCTGGTCTCCGCCTTAACCATCGAATCTGGGTCTTTCAAGGCATGGCCGGTTAGGATCATCACTGTAGTCTCGTCCTCGGAAATCGTTCCGCTCCTTAGGAGCTTCTTGTAGCCTGCCAGCGTCGTTGCTGAGGCAGGTTCCGCCCCTATACCTTCGTTCCTTGCTAACTCCTTCTGGGCGTCTAGAATCTCGTTGTCGCTCACAGTAATTGCTGTGCCTTTAGACGACTTGATGGCCTTCATGGCCTTCTTCCAGTTCACTGGTTTCCCTATCCTGATAGCCGTGGCAATAGTCTCGGGGTTGTCGACGAACTCGGGCTGACTTAGGTTCTTCTGAATTGCCTGAGCTATGGGGGCCGAACCCTCTGCCTGAACGCCGATCATCCTAGGAACCCGGTCGATGTATCCCGCCTCGTACAGCTCGTTGAAGCCCTTCCAGATGGCGTAAATGTTTCCGGCGTTGCCTACGGGCACAATTACGTTGTCCGGAACTCCTATCTCCTCGACTATCTCGAAAGCTATCGTTTTCTGACCCTCAAGCCTCCAGGGATTGAAGGAGTTCAGCGGATAAACGATCCTGTGTTCCTTGTATAATTTCATAACGCTGTTCATGGCGACGTCGAAGTTGCTCTCTATTTCTATCACGGTAGCCCCGTACAGTATAGACTGGGCGAGTTTACCAATGGCCACTTTGCCTTTAGGCAGTATGATGTAACTCCTCAAGCCGCCCCTACTGGCGTAGGCAGCGGCAGAAGCAGCGGTATTCCCAGTAGAAGCAGCCACGACTACCTTGTAACCGTTGGACACCGCTGAGCTTACTGCTACCGTCATTCCCCTGTCCTTGAAACTGCCCGTAGGATTAGCTCCTTCGAACTTGTAGTAGGCCGACTTAAGGACTCTCGACTTTATCAGGGGTGTGTTGCCTTCGCTAAGGGTTACTACTTTGGGGTATTTGCCGGCTATGTAGTCCCTGTAACGCCAGACCCCCCTTCCTCTGAGGTTCCTTAAGTCTACTTGCTTATGCCTTACTACGATTTCTAAGAGCCCGCCGCACTTGGGGCAGAGGAGGAGGTTCTGGTCTAATTCGTATTCAGACCCACAATCCAAGCACTTCAATAACTCCTCTTTCCCGTTTCCAACAATACGTCACCAGCCGGGGGTAATACTCGACGTTCCGAATAAAAGCTTTCATAGGTTGTGGTCTTCGCGCAGAACTTCGCCCAATTCCTCGTATATTATTGATACCCCCACGATGTTGGTGTAATATGACCTGATCTCTATCGATTCCTTAGGCTTGAGAGTGCGTTCCAGCTTAATTTCGTCCGAGATCTTCCTGAGGGCGAACCTCTCCTCAGGCGTTATTATGGTAGTCTCGACAGTTATCCTCAGTTCCTTGATTTTGAGAGGTTTATCGGTTAAGTTCTGAATTGTAATCTTATTGCCGTCGACTTGAACGGAGAACTTCAAGGCATTGAAACTCCCTTACTGATAATTTATAAACACTTTGCCCTTTAAAACGACTTAACAGTCCCTTTACTAGACCGGCCATATTCCTGTACACTTCGCACGGGTTAGACGGTTCGCTCCCTTAAGGTTTTCACTTTTCAAAGGTGATATTCGACCGGTATGGCCTCGAAAGTAAGTGAGTTCATAACCAACTGGCAAGGGAAGAACGAGCCCACTATAGGCGAGAAGATAAAGTCCGCGTTCAAGCAGCCCGTCCCCCTGAAGCACAGGATCATCATGGCCAATTACAAGCTTAGGAGCACGATCAACAGGCTGGAGGTCTATATCAACAGGCTTCAGGAGAGGGACAGGGTCCTCTTCGAGAGGGTAGTAGAGGCCCAGATGAACAAGGACACCGCTAGGGCTACTATGTACGCTAACGAGATCGCCGAGATCAGGAAGATAACCAAGCAGATGCTGATGACTCAGATAGCCTTAGAGCAGGTCCAGCTGAGGCTGGAGACTGTTCTCGAGATCGGCGACATCATGGCCAACCTAGTCCCAGTAGTAGGCGTGATCAGGGAGCTGAGGAACGTAATCAAGAGCGTGATGCCGGAGATGTCCTTCGAACTGTCGGAGATAGAGGAGACCCTGCAAGAGGTCATATACGAGGCAGGAGAGTTCGTACCTGGTGGCATTGAGCCCGTAACCTCGTCGCCGGAGGCCAGGAAGATCCTCGAGGAAGCTCAGGTAATAGCGGAACAGAGAATGAAGGAGAAGTTCCCGTCTCTGCCCTCCTTCGTTACGACCGCACAGCAGGTCAATCAGAACGGCTCCAAGTAAACTTATTTCAACTTTTAATTTGTTAAACTTACTTTAATTTAAATATTTATTCCATTTTAAGAATTCTTGTACGCCTTCAGCCGACTCTATAAAAGTTTTTTATGAATAACGACGCCCTTTTAAGCGGGTGCTTAAGTGGTGGAGGTCGTTCAAGGTGACCTCATTCTTGACCTTAAGGACGTCAGGAAGGACATGGTCGATGTCGCTGGCGGCAAGGGGGCCAACCTCGGCGAACTGATTTCCATGGGGGCGAGGGTTCCGCCCGGCTTCGTTATAACCTCGAGCGCTTTCAGGTATTTCCTTTCTTACAACAAATTGGCGGACAAAATCAAGGAGATCCTCAAGGAGTCGAAGAGCGAAGAGGAGGCCAGCGAGAGGATAAAGTCCCTAATCATGAACGCCGAAGTGCCCAGTGACTTAGAGAAGAAAATCCTAGAGGCTTACGACAGGTTGGCGAAAGTAATAGGGAAGGAGCCTTTGGTCGCTGTCAGGTCTTCAGCGACAGCGGAGGACATAGAGCAGGCGAGCTTCGCCGGCCAACAGGACACCTACCTGAACGTGGACAGGGCGCACCTCATCGAGAACGTCAAGAAGGTGTGGGCCAGCCTCTACAACGCCAGGGCTATTGCCTACAGGAACTCCAAGGGTATAGACCACACCCAGGTCTCTATGGCCGTCGTAGTCCAGAAAATGGTCAATTCGAGGGCTGCAGGAGTGATGTTTACTTTACACCCCGCAACGGGGGATAGGAACTACATCGTCATAGAGGGTTCCTGGGGGTTAGGAGAGGCCGTTGTAGGGGGTAAAGTGACTCCCGACGAGGCCGTCGTGAGGAAGGCCGATTTGGCTATCGAGTCTAAGAGGACGTCCCACAAGAGGATGAAGATCGTTTACGACCCAGCGGCTCGCAGAAACGTCGAGGTAAACTTAGAAGGCAACCCCGAGGCCGACCAGTTCTGCCTGACTGACGACGAGATCAAAGAGCTCGCTAGGATGGGCCTAGAGATCGAGAAGCATTACGGCAGGCCGATGGACGTAGAGTGGGCGATAGACGCAGACATGAAGTTCCCCGAGAACGTCTTCATAGTGCAGGCGAGACCGGAGACTTACTGGTCCTCTAGAACCGCCAAGGAGGAGAAGGCGGAGAAGGTCGAGCCTTCCAAGGCCAAGGTTCTAGCGAGAGGCTTACCAGCTAGCCCAGGCCTCGTTACGGGCAGGGCGAGGATTATCCTGGACGTCCATAAGGCCTCCGACTTCAAGCAGGGCGAGATACTCGTAACGAAGATGACCGATCCCGACTGGGTTCCGATAATGAAGATAGCGGCGGCCATTGTGACCGACGAGGGCGGAATGACCAGCCACGCGGCCATCGTGTCGAGGGAGCTCGGCATCCCAGCGGTGGTCGGTACGGGCAACGCCACCTCCGTAATAAAGGACGGCCAGACCATCACCGTCGACGCCTATAGGGGGATCATATACGAAGGCGTCTTAGAGACCCAGAAGCCGACAGAGACTAAGGAACTGCCTCAGTCCGTCGGTGGACTCTCGCTTCCGAGAGACGTTCTCCTGAGCCTCTATCCAATAACTGCGACGAAGATCTACATGAACTTAGGTCAGCCCGACGTCGTCCACAAGTACCTCGACCTGCCGTTCGACGGGATAGGCCTGATGAGGATCGAGTTCATCGTGAGCGAGTGGATCAGGTACCACCCGCTGTACCTCATTAAGATCGGCAAGCCCGAGCTGTTCGTGGACAAGCTGGCCGAAGGGATAGCTATGGTAGCTTCGGCGATTTACCCGAGGCCAGTAGTGGTGAGGTTCTCGGACTTCAAGTCCAACGAGTACAGGAGGCTCATCGGAGGCGAGGAGTTCGAGCCTGACGAGAGGAACCCGATGATAGGGTGGAGAGGGGTCTCGAGGTACATTAGCGATCTGTACAGGCCCGCTTTCAAGCTCGAGGTCAGGGCGATAAGGAAGGTCAGGGAGGAGATGGGCCTGAAGAACGTCTGGGTCATGTTCCCGTTCGTCAGGACTACGTGGGAGTTGAAGGAGGCCATCAGGATCATGGAGGAGGAGGGCCTGAAGAGGACCAGTGAGTTCAAGGTCTGGGTAATGGCGGAAGTACCGTCGGTGATTGTACTTGCTGACGAGTTCTCCAAGATCGTGGACGGCTTCAGCATCGGGAGCAACGACCTGGCCCAGCTGACTCTAGGTGTCGACAGGGACTCCGACATACTGGCTAGAATGGGCTACTACGACGAGAGAGACCCAGCCGTCTTGAGGTCGATCAAGAAGCTGATCAAGGTCGCCCACATGTACGGCAGGACTGTCTCGATCTGCGGGCAAGCCCCAAGCGTTTATCCCGAGATCAACGAGTTCCTAGTCAGGGCTGGAATAGACAGCATCAGCGTGAACCCAGATGCAGTGATTCAGGTCAGGAGACAAGTAGCTTCTATAGAGCAGAAACTGCTCATTGAGAAGTTGAACGGTAGCAAGAAACGCAAATCCGCCTAGCGTCCTTATAGATTGCAGTGCATTTTTCACATATCTTCCTTCCGCAAACGTCACATATCCCAACGGACAGGTTTTTCCCGCATATATCGCAAAGGGTCGACTCGCAGACCGCGCATAGACGCAACTTTAAGTTGAAGTGCTCTGGGCACACTTGCCTTCCGCATTTAGGGCAAAGGAAGAACGCTACGTTCTCGTCGCAAACTTCACATTTCAAGGAACTTCTTGAACCATAAGTAGGCCTCCTCGTCGTCCTTAGCCTGAACTGGGGGATGCTTGAAGTAGAAGGCTGAAACCTCGACGAGGGGCCCTCCGATTTTCCTGTCAAGGGCTACCTTCACCGCCCTTATTACGTCTACTAATACGGCCGCACAATTAGACTTGTCGTCCACCTCCAGCCTGGCCTCTATTTCGATCGGCATGCCGGCGAAGCCGTAACCCTTGAGGTAGATGAACGCCACCTTAGTGTTGCCGAGGAACGGGACGTAGTCCGAAGGACCTATCCTAACCTTACCTTCCCTTTCCAAGAGCTCCTTATAGTCGAGAGTGCTAGTTACCGCCTCGGTCTTGCTTATCCTCTTGGAGTGGAGCCTTTCCTCGGTCTTCATGTTCAGGAAGTCTGTGTTCCCTCCGACGTTCAACTGGTACGTTTCCTCCAGCTTGACTCCTCTCATCCTGAAGAGGGACGTTAAAGTCCTGTGAAGGATAGTCGCGCCTATTTGCCCTTTGACGTCGTCACCCGCGATCGGGAGGTTCTTCTCCTTGAAGAGCCTAGGGAAGGTTCCAGTAGGGTCGCTGGCTATGAAAACAGGGATCCCGTTAACGAACCCCGTTCCCGCCTCTAGGGCAGCCCTCGCGTAAGCCCTGGTGGCCTCTTCGCTTCCGACTGGCAATAGGTTGACCAGGATTTCGGCCCTCGCGTCCTTAAGTTCCTGGATTACGTGCTCAATTTTACCGTCGTAAACCGGATCGAACACGTCAACCATGTGCTTGGCCACGCCGTCCAAGACTGGACCTTTCGACACCTTAACCCCGAGCTTGGGCATGTCTACAATCCTCGGGGTTATGTTGGGCTTCTCGAATATGGCCTCCGAGACGTCCTTCCCTACTTTGTTCTTGCTCACGTCGAAGGCCGCCACGACCTCTATGTCGGTGACTTTGTAGCCCCCTATTACGGGCGTTATGAGGCCCTCCGTGTAATCCTCGCCCTTCCTCCTGTAGTACTCTATTCCCTGAACGAGCATGGAAGCGCAGTTGCCGAGCCCGGCGATGGCTACCCTGATCATTGAAAGCTTTAATCGCAGGTCTGGGATTAATTTTTGCCAGTGATGAGCGTTACGAGCTGAAGAGTGACGAGGTGGAGCGACTCTGAGGTGATGCAGGTGTTGAAGAGGATGAGGGTAAGGGTTTACGGGATAGTCCAAGGCGTAGGCTTCAGGAACTTCGTTAAGTTCCACGCGGACAGGATGGGAATTAAGGGGTACGCGATGAACCTGAACGACGGTTCGGTCGAGGTAGTCGCCGAAGGACAGGAGGAGTTGCTCCTGAAACTGCTCGAGAAGATAAAACAAGGGCCTCCGGCCGCCGTAGTCGAGAAGGTGGACTACACTTTCGAGCCGTTCAAGGGGGAGTTCAAGGACTTCAGGACGCTCTAGAAAGGTTAAAAACCCTTAGACAAGCCTTAATACTCTCGGTGAACCTCTTGAGCCAATGGATTTAAGCGACGTAATCCCGAAGTACTGGTACAATATAGTTCCCGACCTGCCCAGGCCTTTACCTCCTCCAAGGGATCCCAAGAACGCGGAGTTCTCCAGGATGGAGCTCCTTAACAAGATCATGCCTAAGGAGGTTCTAAGGCAACAGTTCACGACTGAGCGATTCGTTAAGATACCGGAAGAAGTCAGGGACAGGTACTTACAAATCGGCAGACCTACCCCGCTGATGAGGGCTAAGAGGCTGGAGGAGTACTTGGACACTCCGGCTAAAATCTACTTCAAGTTCGAAGGGGCTACGCCCACAGGGTCGCACAAGATTAACACCGCGATACCTCAGGCCTACTTCGCCTACGAAGAGGGAATCAATCACGTCGTTACTGAGACCGGAGCGGGTCAGTGGGGCACAGCAGTCGCATTGGCCGCTTCGATGTACAAGCTGAAGTCGACCATATTCATGGTGAGGGTAAGCTACGAGCACAAGCCAATGAGAAGGGTGATAATGCAGCTTTACGGAGGAGAGGTCTACCCGAGCCCGTCCGACAAAACGAACTACGGCAGGAAGATCCTGAGCGAGAGTCCCAATCACGCCGGATCGTTGGGAATTGCCATGAGCGAGGCGATTGAGTACGCTTTGGAGCACGACTACAGATACTTAGTAGGAAGCGTGCTCGACGTGGTGTTGCTCCACCAGTCCGTAATTGGACTCGAGGCGATGAAGCAGTTCGACGAAATCGGCGAAGAGCCCGACATATTGGTCGGGTGCGTGGGCGGAGGGAGCAACTTCGCGGGGTTCACGTACCCCTTCATAGGGGCCAAGAGGGGCTCTAGGTACATAGCGGTCAGCTCGGCGGAAGTGCCAAAGTTCAGTAAGGGCGAGTACAAGTACGACTTCCCAGACACCGCGGGCTTGCTCCCCATGGTGAAGATGCTCACGCTAGGTAAGGATTACGTTCCGCCCTCGATCTACGCGGGTGGCCTAAGGTATCACGGCGTGGCTCCGACCCTTAGTCTGCTCGTAGAGGAGAAAATAGTAGAGTGGAGGGAGTACGGCGAGAGGGAAATATACGAGGCGGCCAGGATATTCGCGGAGACACAGGGAATAGTTCCAGCACCGGAGAGCGCTCACGCGATCAAAGCGGTCATAGATCTTGCGAGGGAGGCCAAAAAGAACAAAGAGAAGGTCACGATAGCGTTCAACCTGAGCGGCCACGGCTTACTAGACCTCACGAATTACCAGGACATGATGGCGAGGTACTCATGACCAGGAGGCTCCTGGTTTCTTACATGACGTTAGGATTCCCCGATAAGAGCCAATACTTCGAGTTCATCAAGGGTGCTGACGAGGCAGGAACCGACATCTTCGAGCTGGGCTTCCCGCCCTCCTTCGCGAAGTATGACGGCCCAGCAATAAGGAGGTCTTACGACGTCGTGATGAAGAAGTATACCGATTTCTTTGAGTTAATAGCGAAGACCAGGGAGCTTACGGACAAGGAGTTGATTATCCTCACCTACCTCGAGGACTTCATCGATAATCTCGACGAGTTCTTGGACAAACTTAAAGAATCTGGAGTGAACGGCGTGCTCTTCCCCGACTTGCTCATCGACTTCTCGAAGGACTACAAGGCCTACATTAACAAGATAGAGTCCCACGGGCTAAACCCTACTATTTTCACCTCTCCTTCTGTCCCCGACAAGCTCATAGCCGAGGTGGCCCCGCTCTCCAGACCCTTCCTTTACTACGGCGTGAGGCCTACGACGGGCGTGATCTTGCCCGTCAGCGTGGACTCTTTAGTTAAGAGGGTGAGGAGCTTCGTGAGGAACAAACTGGTTCTCGGATTCGGGCTCAACAACGAGGCCGACCTCAGAAAGGCCTTAGAGGCGGGAGCTGACGGGATTGCGATAGGAACCGCGTACATTGAGGCCTTCGAAAAGGGCGGTTTGGAACCCGCTTTGGAAGTAGTTAAGAGGATGAGGGCGATTCTGGATGAATATTCCTGAGGTTTTGGAGAAACTTCTCAGCAAAAGGAACCTGACCTTGGACGAATCTAAAGAGATCGCGACGGCCATAATGAAAGGCGAACTCAGCGAGGCTCAGGTCGCGGGAGTCCTCGTAGCCCTCAGGGCGAAGGGAGAAACCGCTGAAGAGATAGCGGGCTTCGCAATGGCCATGAGGGAGGCCGCGCTCAAAGTAGGGCCGTGGGAAGACGCGTTAGACACGGCGGGAACGGGCGGAGACAGGCTAGGCACGTTCAACGTCAGCACCGCAACTGCTATCCTGGCGAGCAAAGTGACTAGGGTAGCTAAGCACGGCAATAGGGGGGTAAGTAGCAAGAGCGGGTCGGCCGACTTCCTAGAAGCTTTAGGTTACAACATACACCTCCCTCCAGAAGAGGCGGAGAAGGCCATTAAGGAGTCCAACTTCGCTTTCCTCTTCGCTCAACTCTACCATCCAGCAATGAAGAACGTGGCCCCGGTCAGGAAGGCTTTAGGCGTCAGGACGATATTCAACGTCTTAGGGCCTTTGACTAACCCGGCTAGAGTAGGGCACCAAGTTATCGGCGTGTTCTCTAGGGGCTTCATGGACGTCTTGGCTCAGGCCCTCACTTACCTGACTCCATCTCAGGTGTTCCTAGTACACGGAGAGCCGAACATGGACGAGGTCTCCGTGAGCGGAAGGACTGAAGTAGTAGTCGTGAAAAGGGGTAGCATTGAGAAGCTCTCCGTAACGCTTGAGGAGTTCAAGTTAAAGGAGCCGATTCCTGTCCAGAGGCTTACCGTCGGAGGACCCGAAGAATCGGTCCTGCGACTGATCAGGGCGATTAAGGGGAAGGATCAAGACGTCAGGACTTTCATCAAGGCGAACTTAGCTATGGCCCTAATGGCGTCTTCTAAGGTCAGGTCAATGGACGACGGGCTCGAGCTGGCTGACCAGCTCATCGCTCAGGGGTACGAAACGTTGGTCAAGGTAGTCAACTCCCACGGGGACGCGTCGAGGCTCAGGAAGCTTTACGAGGATGCGTGAGATGAGAGTGAAAATTTGCGGTCTCACCCATTACGTAGACGCGATCAACGCCGCGACTTTAGGGGCAGACATGTTGGGCTTCATAGTCCAGCCGGGTCTGTTGCGTTACGTAAAGCCCGAGTTCCTCGATGTTGTTAGGAAAGCCGTGAACAGGCCCCTTGTTGCAGTGAAGCTAGACCTGAACTTCGACGGCTTGATGGAGCGCGCTGACTACGTTCAAGTCCACAGGGTATTAAGCAGGGAGGAGCTCGACGCGCTAACCACGTATTCGAAGAAGTTCATACTTTACGTACCGGGATCGGAGGAAGGCTTAAGGTATGTTAAGGAAGTGAACAGGGTCAGCAACGCGCTAGTCCTAGTAGACTCGGCGAGGAAAGGCGAGAGGCTGAACCTCGAGATAGCGAGGAAGATCTTAGACGAGAGGCCCGACTCGGGCGTAGCGGGGGGCATAACTCCAGAGAACGTCTCGAAGTACTTGGATCTAAACCCAGCTTGGATCGACGTATCGAGCGGCGTGGAATCGGAACCGACGAAGAAAGACGTCCTGAAGATGAAGAAGTTGATGGAGGTGGTCAAAGGTCGCCGTCCGTGAAGTGAAGATCGCTGACTTGCCTGACCCCTTCAATCTCTTCGCCTGCATAGAACGTGACAACGAAGTCGCGGCCTTACTGGAAAGCCTCGAAGGACCGCAGAGCCAGACCAGGATTTCGGTGGTCGCTTGGGGCGCGAAAGAATTGGTCTCCGGAAAGAAGGGGAGAACACAAGGCACTATATCCATGGACTTCCACGACCCGGTCGAGGTCTTCGACAGGATCACACGGAATTCGACCGAACTGGAGCTTCCAGGTAGGTACGGCGGTGGCCCAATAGGCTACGTCAGTTACGATGCCGTGAGGTATTGGGAGAGGGTTAAAGACCTAAAGCCGGAGCCAGAGCCCTGGCCTGACTTCGAATTTTTCGTTCCGGAAAACGTGATAGTTTATGACCATTACCAGGGCAGGGCTTACATATACGGGGAAGTGCCGAACAATAAGGGTTGTCAGGCGAGCGACGGCTTCGTCATGAAGGAGGAGTACCAGTCTATGAAAAGGGAGGAGTTCGAGCGGGCGGTCAGGGAAGTCCTCGAATACATAAGGGCAGGATACGCCTTCCAGGTAGTCCTTTCTAGGTTTTATTCTTACTCTTACAAGGGCGACCCTCTCGTCTTCTACTCCAGGCTAAGGAAGGTCAACCCCTCGCCCTACATGTACTTCCTGAAGTTCGGAAAGAGGAAGCTGGTCGGGGCGAGCCCGGAAACCCTTTTCAGCCTTCAGGACGGGGTCATCGAGAGCTACCCTATAGCCGGCTCCAGGCCGAGGGGGAGGACTCCCGAGGAAGACTTCGAGCTGGAGAAGGAGCTCCTAGGCTCGGAGAAGGAGAGGGCGGAACACATGATGCTGGTTGACCTCGCCAGGAACGACCTGGGGAAGGTCTCCTACCTGGGGTCTGTGAGGGTTCCAGACCTAATGTACGTCGAGAAGTTCAGGTACGTACAGCACCTCGTGAGCAGGGTAATGGGCACTTTGAGGAAGAACGCCACCCCTTACGACGTGCTCAAGGCTACCTTCCCCGCAGGCACTGTCAGCGGAGCCCCTAAACCCTTCGCCATGAACTTGATAGAGGTTCTCGAGCCATATAAGAGAGGGCCCTATGCAGGAGCAGTCGGGTTCTTCTCGGCGAACTCTAACGCCGAGTTCGCCATAGCGATCAGGAGCGCCTTCTTTTATGACGACGTTGTGAGGATCCAGGCTGGAGCGGGGATAGTTTACGACTCTGTCCCCGAGAACGAGTACTACGAGACCGAGTTCAAGATGAAGGCCTTGAAAGTAGCGGGGGGTGAGGAGGGATAGACATTACCCTGATCATAGATAACTATGACAGCTTCGTCTACAACTTGGCCCAATACGTAGGTGAGTTGGGCAGTTATCCGATAGTGGTCAGGAACGACGAAATCACTCTAAGCGGGATTGAGAGGATAAACCCAGACAGGATCATAATATCTCCTGGACCTGGGTCTCCCGACAAGAAGGAAGACATAGGAGTAGCCTTGGACGTGATAAGGGTTCTCGGAAGGAGAATCCCGATACTGGGCGTTTGCCTGGGCCATCAGGCCATAGGCTATGCCTTCGGCGCCAAAATAAGGAGAGCTAGGACGGTGAGGCACGGAAAGGTCAGTAGGGTTAGGCACTTCTCCAACTCCCCTCTCTACTCTGGGATAAGCACGGAGTTCACCGCAATGAGGTATCACAGCCTCGTGATCGACGACGTCAAGTACCCCTTGGAGGTAGACGCCCGTTCCCTCGACGACGACGAGATCATGGGAGTGCATCACGTGGAGTACAGGATATTCGGGGTTCAGTACCACCCCGAAAGCGTCGGGACGCCGGTGGGCAAGAAAATACTATATAATTTCCTAAATAAGGTGTAAATCCGTGCCTAGGTACGTCAGCGGTTGGCTCAGCGAGGTCGTCAAGGAGGCCTATCAGAGGGGTTACGTCTCGAGGACCAGGAGGAGGCCAATTTACCTTTTGGTCTCCAGCATAATGAACGCGAAGTTGAAGGGGTTGAACCCCATAATAGCGGAGTACAAGAGGAAGTCTCCTTCCGGTCTCGACGTCGACAGGGATCCAGTCGAATACGTCAAGTTCATGGAAGCTAACGGTGCTGCTGCGATAAGCGTCGTAACCGAGCCGAAATTCTTCGGAGGAAGCTACGAGCTCCTGGAGAAGGTTACGTCCAACGTGAGGATTCCAGTCCTCTTCAAGGACTTCGTGGTTACCGAGGAGCAGGTCGACACGGCCTATAACCTGGGAGCCGACGCAGTCCTTCTGATAGCGAGGCTACTCACGAAGAGGGAGCTCTGCGACCTCTACGAATACGTGTTAAGTTACAACATGACGCCACTGATAGAGGTTCATGACGAGGACGACCTCGAGATGAGCCTTGATTGTGATCCGAAGGTCATCGGCATTAACGCTAGAGACCTCGTCACCCTAGAAGTCAACGTGGACAGGGTTGCTGAGCTCCTGAAGAAAGTGCCGCAAGGCATAGTGAAGGTCGCAGAGAGCGGAGTTACCGATAAGGAGAAGCTCCTGAAGCTCAAAGAGAGCGGGGCTGACGCCTTCCTAATTGGGACGGCTCTGATGAAGGATCCAGAAAAGATTAAAGAGCTCGTGAGATAGCCCCCTAACGTGAGCGTTCGCTTCTCGAGCTATGCTGAAGCCGTTTCCGGTGAGTCCACGCTAGTTTATTCCGACCTTGCCAGGAAGGTCGCGAAGGAGAAGGGTTTCAAGATAATTAACTTCGGCATAGGACAACCTGACTTGCCCACCTTCCAGCCGATAAGGGAGGAAGCGATAAAGGCCCTAAGCGAAGGGTTCACGGGCTACACGCCAGCGGCCGGGATAGAAGAGCTAAGGTTCAAGGTGGCGGAGCACCTCAGTTCAAGGTTCTCCAAGGTGAAGAAGGAGGAGGTCATCATAACGCCCGGAGCCAAGACCGCGCTCTTCCTGGCCTTCCTAATGGTAGTGAACCCTGGAGACGAGGTGATCATTCCAGACCCCAGCTTCTACTCCTACGCCGAAGTGGTAAGGATGTTAGGAGGGAAAGTCAAGTACGTTCCAATGAAGTGGAGCGAGGATCAGGGCTTCACTCTCGACATAGAGGCGATCGAGAGGGAGATAACGCCTAAGACAAAAATGATAGTGTTCAACAACCCCCACAACCCTACTGGCACACTCTTCTCCCCTAAAGAAGTCGAGGAGCTGATCAGGATAGCTAAGGAGAAGAAGGTCTGGCTCCTTTCTGACGAGATTTACGACTACTTCGTTTACGACGGGCAGTTCAAGAGCGTTCTCGAGGATCCTGAGTGGAGGAACTTCGTGCTTTACGTTAACGGCTTCAGCAAGACGTTCTCCATGACAGGCTGGAGGCTGGGCTACCTCGTGGCCAGGGAGGAGTTCATTAGGAAAGCGTCTGCCTTAGCTGCCACCATCTACACGTGCCCGACCAGCTTCGCCCAGAAGGGGGCCTTAGCCGCGTTCGAGCATTTCGACTTGGTAAAGGACATGATCGCCCTCTTCAAGAGGAGGAGGGACGTGATGTACCAGGAGTTGAAGAAAGTCAGAGGCTTAAGGGTGTCCCTGCCGAAGGGCGCGTTTTACATGTTCCCCAACGTGTCAGAGATTTTGAAAAAGAAGGGGTGGACTTCTAAGGACTTCTCGGTGAAGCTCATAGAGTCGAAGGGAGTGACCACGATCCCAGGAGAGGTCTTCTCGCCTCAAGTGGGTAAGGACTTCGTTAGGCTCAGCTTCGCTCTGGACGAAAAAGACATTAAGGAGGGCGTTCAAAGGATGAAGGAGTTCGTTGATGAGATCTTAAGCGGCTGAGTTGTGACTGAGACTCCCATGGGCTGAGACTTCCACGCTGAGCGCGACATCCTCCGCGTACGTTATTTCCTCTATTTTGAAAGTCCTTACCAAGTCCTTCTCTATTTGCTTAGCGAAGTCGAGGACTTCTCTCGGCCCCTTTATGACGGCCTTCACGGGAGCGCTGAGGGGGATCCTGTTCTTCACTTTCGCCGTCCTTATGGCTGAGGTCAAGCTCCTCAGCTTCGCGTCGAAGTCTGTGAGTTTCTCGTCGTAGGCAATGTCGCTCACGTCTGGCAACCTCTCGAGACCAACGCTGATCTTGTCTCCCCACATGACCGAATAGATCTCCTCCGTTATGTGCGGAGCTATGGGATGCAACAACACTATGATGTCCTTAAGGATTCTGGACAGAGTGTAATAGGCCGACTGATCGCCCTCAAACAACCTGTACTTAACCAGCTCTAAGTACTCGTCTGCCACCGTCTGCCAGAAGTAGCTGTACATCTGTTCCACCACCACGTAGAAGTCGTAGCTCCTGTACGCGTTGATCACCGTTTCCACGAACTTCTTGTGCATGCCTAATATCCACGCGTCGATTGGGTGAAGTTTCTCTGGCTTCTCGAACCTCCTCTTGCCTATGAACGGATAGGCCAGCCTGGACGCGTTCCACAGCTTCTGTAGCAGGAGCTTCTTGCCCTTTACGGTGTCCCACTTGAACGGGAAGTCGTCGCCTATGCGGGCGTCCAGGAGGGTTAGCCTGATTGCGTCTGCGCCGAACTCGTCCACACGGTCTAAGGGGTTAACTACGTTGCCCTTGCTTTTGCTCATTCTAGTCCCGTCGGGGCCCAGAACCTGGCCGTTGATAAGAACCTCCTTAAACGGTATGTCGTTTGCGAGTATGAGCGTCCTGAACAGCGTGTAGAATAACCACGTCCTTATGATGTCAGTCCCCTGAAGCCTCAGCGACGTGGGGAACGCCCTCTTGAACCTCTTCTCATCGTCGAAGAAGCCAGAGATGTAGAGGGCGGTGATGCTCGAGTCTATCCAGACGTCCGCGACGTCCGTAACAGGCTTGAGCGGGGCTCCGCACACTGGGCACTTGTCCGTCGGCGGCTTGGACTTCTCAGGAATTACGGGGAGCATGTCCTCATTTGCGGGAGTGAGGTGGCCGTTGTCGCAGTACCAGAAAGGCAAAGGAGTTCCGTAAACCCTTTGCCTCGAGATGCTCCAGTCCCACTCCAGGTTCTTGATCCAGTCCTCGAGATAGTACGACATCCTCGCTGGGTAGAACTTCATGCGTTTGTATTCCTTGAGGAGTCTCTCCCTGAACGGAAGGACTTTAATGTAGATCTGCTTCTTCACGAGGAACTCCACGGGGGACAGGCAATCGCTCCTCTCGGTGTGGGAGAGGACGTTGTGTTTGATCTTCTCTACCTTAACCAGGTAGCCCTTCTCTTTTAACAGGTCTAGCATCTTCTTCCTGGCCTCTTCCACCTTCAGGCCGTCCAGCAAACCGTTAGTGTTCTTCATCCTTCCCTTTTCGTCAATGAGGATCGTAACAGGGAGGTTGTACTTCAACTGCCACTTAATGTCCTGGGGGTCGCCGTAAGTGCTTATCATTACGGCTCCCGTGCCGAACTCTTTCTCCACGCTCTCGTCGGCGATGATGGGAACCTTCCTGTCGAACAGGGGTACTATCGCTTGCTTGCCCACCAAGCTCTTGTACCTCTCGTCCTCTGGATGGACAGCGATCGCCTGAGTCGCCCCGATCAGCTCTGGCCTGGTTGTCGCTATCACTACGTCTCCTGAGCCGTCAGCCAGCGGGAACCTCACGTAAGCTAAAACGCCCTCCTTTTCAAGGTAGCCTATCTCGCTCTGTGCCAACGCGGTCTCGCACTTCGGGCACCATATTACTGGGCCTTCCCTCATTTCGATGAGCCCCATCTTGAACATTGTAATCAGCGACTTCTGGATGGCCGTCCTGTAGTCCTTATTGTAGGTCTTATACTCGAACCTCTCCCACTCCGGCCTGTAGCCCAGCCTGATCATCGCGGTCCTCATCTTCTTTATCATCTCTTCCGTCCACTCGACGCACTTCTGCAAGAACAGCTCCTTGTTCTCCTTGGGAATTCTCAGCTTGTACTGAACCTTTAGCTCGGTTGGTAATCCCTGGGTGTCCCAACCCTGAGGGAGGAGCACGTTATAGCCTTCCAGCCTCTTGAACCTGGCTATGGTGTCGGCAATCGTGACCCAATAGGCGTGTCCCATATGTAGCTCTCCGCTAGTGAAGGGTGGAGGAGTGTCAATAACGAACACGGGAGAAGCGTTGTCCTCGTCCCTGAACCTGAAGACCTTCTCGTAGTACTCCTTGCTCAGCCACTTCTCCTGCCACTTCCTTTCGATTTGTGCCGGGTCGTAGTGCTTCGGCCATTCGTTCATCTTCTGAAGTACTTCTGCCTCGCTCAGCATGCGTCTCGTCTTTATAAGAGTACAGGCGAGGAGGCTAAAAGTATAATGAAGAAGAACGTTGGCATTCTCGGCGGAGGAGTCTCAGGTTCTCTTCTCGCTTACCTGCTGAACTCGAAAGGACATGAGGTCACGATCTACGACATTCAGCCGAAGTACGTCAAACCTTGCGGCGATATAGTACCAAGGATTTACGACCCTCCAGTCCCGTGGCGGGAGAAGTTCAGGATTAAGAGGTTCGCCTTCAGGCTAGACGGCAAAACGATTTCGGAGATCACTTACTCTAAGACCAAGTGGGTCGTAATCGACAAGTGGGAGTGGATAAACAGGATGAGGGAGAGGGTGAAGGTAACGAGGCCAGAGAACCGAACATCTCACGACGTGATAATCGACGCAAAGGGCCCTTACGATATGGACAGAGAGGTGGTCTACACGACTAGGGCCATAGTGAGGACGAACCGTTTCTCAGATGAGGCGGTCTTCGAGTTCGACACCAAATATACGGGCTTTTACTGGGTTTTCCCGTCCGATGAAGGAGAGCTGAACGTCGGAGCCGGCTTCCTGGAGGAGAAGAACTCCAGGAGACTTTTACTGGACTACTTGAAGGCTAACTTCCCCGACTACGAAATAGTCGACCTAAGGGGGGCGCCCATTTCGATTGGGCCTCCCAAAAGAAAGGACTTAAGGATAGGCGAGGCGAGAGGACTCGTTTATCCGTTAAGCGGTGAAGGGATAAGGCCGTCCGCGATTTCGGCCGAAGCGGCTTCCGAAGCTCTGGACAGGGCTTCTAGTCCAGGGGATTTCGAGCGTATTCTGAAGGCGGACAAGAGGTTGAGGAGGATAGAGGCACAAATAGCAATACAGCGTTTCCTCCTCAACGTGTACAGGAAGTCGAGCTTGGCGGCTAGGAAAACCCTCCTAGAAGCGTTAATGAGGAGCGAAGTCCTAATCGATGCCTACTTGGAAGACAAAATTGACCCTCAGGGGGTACTCGAGTCAGTTAGGGGTGTGAGAGATGGAGTTGATTTTAGAAAATTCTAAGAGCAAGACAAACAAACACGCCATAAGGACGTTAATCTACAAATACGAGAACGGGGATTTCGTCGAGCTCAAAGACTATAAAGTACTCGGTAAAGTCAGACCGACTTACGTCGTGGGAGAGGCGCTGAGGATAGACCTTCCTGACCGCGGGGTTTACATCTTCATGAGGTTCCTGAAGAACGTTCACGGCCACGTAATCGGCAGGATCTTAGTTTTAGAGGACGGAAAGGTCGTGACTGAAATCAAGTACAGGAAGCTCAAGCTCTACACCCTCTATGGCAAGAAGGCCCATGTAGATTTGGTGAAAACCCTGTTTGACAAATTGAAGCTAACGGTGAAGAGGGTGAACGCGAACAATGCTGTTTAGCGTTAAAGCCCAAGTAGCCGTCAAGGGACCAGACGACGTGAGGTCACTATACGAAATCCTTAAGTCCGCTTTGGAGTCCCTTTGCGAGAAGGTAGTCAAGCTGGGTAGCAGTTACCTTTGCTCATATTCAGGCACCACGTTGTTGCAGGTGATCTTCCTAACCGAAATTCAGCGTTACGAAGTCGTAATCTTGGCACAATCCACGAGCCCTACGGATTTGGTGAGCGTGTTTCAGAAGATGAGTTCCACGCTAAGGGAGAGGGGCTATCCGATAGTGTTGCGAACTGCCTGAACGATTTCGTCGTAGATTTCCTCAAGGTTCTTCCCTTCAATTGGCGAGTTTAACTCCGCTATAGCGCCACATACCTTGTTAAATAGTCTCGATTTGCAGTAAAGGAGTCTCACAACCTTGCCGTGAGGGAAAGTAATTTCGACGTCCTTCCAACCGGACTCATTAGTGTTCGTGTCCAGATCCAGATCCACGTAGGCAAGTTTGTTTTCAACTAAAGCGAACAAGTAAATTCCGTGAACGAAGAACTTCACTATTTGGCTCAAGCCACGGGCACCAGTTCGCTACCACAGTACGGGCACCTGTAGTGGAGGCCTCTGGCGTCAGCCTGGCAGAAATATGCGTTGTAAGTCTTCTCGCACTTAGGACACTTGTAGACTACGTCGATCCCAACCCTTATCTTCCTGTTGCAGATCCTGCAGTACTTCGTGACCCACCCGAGGTGGCCGTAAGCGTTTGATCCCCTTATCCTAATGCTCATGCGTTAGACAGAGCCCTGCTCAGATTATTATTTTTAACGATTGGTAGGCGTTTATACTCGCACAGCTGTTCCAAAGATTTAATTGAAACGTAGTCCATTGGAACTCGATGAAGGCTCACCTACTCGTTTACACTTACTCCGAGAGAAAGCTTGTTCCTGGAGTTTACGCCTTAACCGTTACCCAAGAGAGGGACGAAGAGGTCGACATGGAGGAGAGCCAGTTCGAAAGCTACGTTGTGGACGGGAAGGTAACCAGGATCGTTAGGAGGGAGGAGGAGTACGTCAACAACTTGCCCGCAGCGAGGCCCTTAGTAGCTCCTGCGAGAGTTATCGCGGTTTATGTAGGCAAGGAGGAGCAAAACACCAGCGTCGAATCTCAGCAAAACGTGCAAGGGCCTCAAGGCGTTGAGGCTGTTCAACAACCGCAGGTTCAAGGGAACGTCGACGTGTCGGAAATAATCAACAGAATAGGGGAGAAGAAGATCACCCTAGAGAAGGTCGACCTTTCAGGCGAGGAAGTAATCGCTTACGGGTTCAACGTCAAGGCCGAGGAAATGGAGGCCCCGTTCGTCATTGTGGAGTTCGCCGACGGCAGGACATTAACACTAACGAAGTCGGAGTTCTCTGGTCAGAAAGCCGTCAAGGTCTCTCCGCTGGAGGAACTCAAGGAGAAGAGAAAGAAGCGTAAGAGCAAAAAGTCGAAGAAGTCCTCGAAGAAGAAGAATGCTGGAAAGGCTAAGAAGAGAAGTCGAAAATCCAAGGCTAAGAGCGCTAGTGCTTGAAAGGGTCGAGGAGTTCAAGCTGAATAATTCCGCCGACGAGGACGTATGGTTCAGGGAGTTGGTTCTTTGTGTTTTAACTGCGAACTCGTCCTTCGTTTCTGCCTATAAGGTACTGGGCCACGTGATGCGGGAGTTCGAGAAGGGCACTCTTGACTTCGAAAGGGTGCTGAAAGAGAGAGGGTACAGGTTTTACGACGTTAAGGCGAAGTACCTAAAGGGCTTAGTGAAGTACAGAGGTAAGGTCAAGAGTTGGATAAAACCTTTGGCCGACAAGAGCCAGTTCTTAGCTAGGGAGAGACTAGCGGACGAGATTTACGGCATCGGGATGAAGGAGGCAAGCCATTTCTTAAGGAATGTGGGATATTTCGATTTGGCCATAGTCGACAAACACGTCATGAGATTCTCAATAAATGCAGGCTTGGTGAGGCCTTTCAAGAGTCTCACGAAATCGAGGTATCTAGAAATCGAGAGCAGGCTCAAGGAGTTAGCGAGACAGTTTAACATACCAATCGGCGTTTTGGATCTCTTCATTTGGCACGTGGAGACGGGGACTATTTTAAAATGATAAAGAAAAACTTTTTAAATACAACGTTGTTAACCGCATGAAACAAACATGACTACACGGGCTTTGAGGCGTTTAAATGTGACTGAAGCCAATGAGATGGTCGGGCTAGTTAGTTCTGTAAATTACGCTTTTCTCTCTTGTTCTCTTTCACTTTGTTCATCATCACAGTAAGTTTTTGATTTACTTTCGGAGGTGAAAAATTCATGCCCGTTAAGGTTCTCATTACCGATCCTGTCGACAAAACTCTTATAGAAAAACTAAGCCAATATAATGTACAGATCGACTACAAGCCAGAGATAGAAAGAGACGAACTTCTAAAAGTAATTGGGGATTACGACGTCCTAGTGGTGAGGAGCAGGACTAAGGTGGACAAAGAGGTGATAGAGAAGGGCACCAACCTGAAGGTGATCGCCAGGGCTGGAATCGGCCTGGACAACATTGATACTGACGAAGCGGAGAAAAGGAAGATTAAGGTAGTTTACGCTCCAGGGGCCTCTACCGACTCCGCGGCAGAACTAACGATCGGGCTCTTGCTCGTCGCCGCGAGGAACCTCTACGACTCGATTGGCCTGGCCAAGAGCGGAGTTTTCAAGAAGACTCAGGGCATCGAGCTCGCCGGGAAGACCATCGGAATAATCGGGTTCGGAAGGATAGGGAGTAAGGTGGGCCAAGTAGCGAAAGCCATCGGGATGCACGTACTTGCTTACGATGTATTGGACGTGAGGGAGAGGGCGAGGCAAGTAGGGGCGGAAGTCGTGGACCTCCAGGAGCTTCTCAGGAGGTCTGACGTGATATCCCTGCACGTCACTGTGGGTAAGAGCCCGCCCAAGATACTCGACGCTAAGGCATTCGAGCTCGTCAAACAGGGCGTCATAATCGTCAACACGAGCAGGGCAGTAGTCGTGGACGGCCCGGCTTTACTCAAGAGCCTAAACGAGGGCAAAGTCGGCGTTTATGCGACAGACGTGTTCTGGAACGAACCGCCGAAAGAGCCCTGGGAGTGGGAGCTACTCAAACACCCGAGAGTGATAGTGACTCCTCACATAGGCGCACAGACGAAAGAGGCGCAACTGAGGGTAGCCCAGATGACGGCTGACAACCTCATAACTGCACTGAAGGAGTTGGGTCTAATATGATGCTCATCCCGGGACCAGTAAACGTTCCGAAGAGCGTCATTGAGGCCTCTACTCTCCTGGTCAACCACAGGTCGGAGAAGTTCAGGACGATAGTGAGGGGCCTGGAGGATAACTTAAAGAAGCTCTTCTCCGCCGAGAGGGTCGCCCTGCTCACGGGCTCTGGAACTCTGGCCGTAGAGGCTATGGTTTACTCGCTCACCAGAAGGGGCGAGAGAGTAGTAGGCTTCACTTACGGCGAGTTCGGGAACAGGCTTATGGAGAGCCTCAAGAGGAGGGGGACTAACCTAAGAGTCTATGAGAAGCCTCAAGGTAAGTGGTTCACTCTAGAAGAGATAAAGATCGCATTGGACGAGAATAAGGACGCCACCACAGTCGCTTTAGTCCATAACGAGACGAGCACTGGGATAGCTTTCAGGAACCTAGAGGATGTAGTGAAGGAGGTCAAGAGGAGAGGATTGAAGATCCTCGTGGATTCCGTCTCCGGCTTCGCTGCATATCCGCTCTTCGTCAACGAGTGGAGAATAGACGCAGTAGCTACGGGGAGTCAGAAGGCGTTGGCTTCCGTTCCTGGAGCGTCGTTCGTCGCGTTGAGCGGGGAGGCAGTTCAAGAGCTAGTGACCGAAGACCTCCCGAGCTACCTCGACGTCTCGCTACACCTCAAGTTCCAGGACAAGAACGAGACTCCTTTCACGCCGGCTGTAGGAGCTTTCAACGCTTCCCTGAGGGCGAGCGAACTCATGCTCCTCGAAGGGAAGGAAAGGAGATGGGAGAGGCACAAGGCCTGTGCCTTGACGGTCAGGAAGGTCTTCTCGGAGTTGGGCTTCAACCTTCTCGGCAACGACGAAACCTTCTCTAACACCGTCGTTGCTGGCGAGCCTCCAGCGAAGAGCTTCAGGGAGAAACTGAAGGAGAAAGGGATTGAGATCTCGCCAGGAATGGGCGAGCTGAGGGACAAAATCGTCAGGGTCGGACTGCTGGGTGTTGTGGACGATAGGGCAGTCGATAAGCTGTTCAAGGCGGCTTTCGAGGTTCTGGGCAAGAAAATGGACTACTCGATACCTAAGGAGTGTGAGCTGCCGGAGCCTTTAAGGAGCGAAGTGACCTGGTGAATTAGCGGGAATTTTTTAACTACCCTGAGTAAATGTCGACCAGTGTCTGGACAGTTCAACTTTAACAAGGTCTTCATTGAGGCGTGGAAGAACAGGCTGACTAAGTACGAAAGGGCGAGGGTTATAGGTGCGAGGGCCCTCCAGCTAGCTATGGGCGCGCCACCTTTCATAGACGTCAGCACTCTTAAGAAAGACGACGTCTTTTCCATCGCTGAGGCAGAGTTGGAGTCCGGAGTCCTTCCAATCACGATCAGGAGGGTCTATCCTAACGGAAGGGTCGAGCTAGTATCGCTGAAGAAGCAATGAGCTGTGAGCCATCGAGGGGCTATACTCTCGTTATTGCTGAAAAGCCGAAGAGTGCCAAGAAGATTGCAGAGGCGTTAGCTAAGACGTTTAGGGAGTGCAAAAAGAACGGAGTGAGGTATTGGGTCTTCACTAAGGAAGGGCAGACTTACGTAGTGGCTTCAGCAGCCGGTCACCTTTTCGGGCTAGATGGGCCTTCTGGGTTTCCAGTGTTCGAAGCCGAATGGAAGCCCCTTTGGGAAATAGACAAGAAGTCCTACTACACAAGGAAATACTTCGAAGTGTTGAAGTCCTTAGCCGGTAAAGCGTCGAAGTTCGTTAACGCGTGCGATTACGACGTAGAGGGATCGGTTATCGGTTACATGATCATCAAGTACCTAGGGGGAACCTCCAACTACTTGAGGGCGAAGTTCTCCTCGTTGACCAAGCAAGAACTGGAGAGCTCGTTCAGGAACCTTCGCGGGCCCGATTACGAAATGGTGAACGCCGGAATCGCCAGACACAAGGTTGACTGGCTGTGGGGAATAAACGTAAGCAGGGCGCTAATGGCGTCGTTGGAGAGCGTCACCAAAAGGAGGCTTATCCTGAGCGCGGGTAGGGTTCAGAGTCCGCTGTTACAAGAAGTGGTAGACTCGGCCTTCAAGAGGCTCGCCTTCGTACCTCTGCCTAAGTTTAGGATTGAACTAGTCATAACCATTGCCGGTCAAGAGATCAAGGCCTCTCTGGACAGGGAGTTCGAGAACCTCAACGACGTCAACAGGGTCAAGGAGACTCTCGTAGGTTCAAAGGTAAGGGTCGTTGAAGTAAATGACGAAGAGAGCGTTATCCCGAGGCCTACCCCATTCAATCTGGGCGACCTGCAGGAGGAAGCGGGGAGAGTCCTAAAGCTGTCTCCTTACCGCACCGAAAGGATTGCGGAGTCCCTGTACTTGGATGGCCTAATCAGCTACCCGAGGACAAATAGCCAGAAGTTGCCCAAGGGGCTGAACGTTCACGGCATTCTCGAGGGACTGAGATCAACGTTCTCCGGCTTGGTCGACCTCACTTACAAGCTGAATAAAGGTAACCCGATCCCGAGGGAAGGCGAGAAAGAAGACCCAGCTCACCCGGCGATTTACCCCACGGGGGAGAAGCCTAGGGGTCTGAGCAAAGTCGAGTACAGGCTCTTCGAACTCGTAGTAAGGAGGTTCCTAGCTACAGTGAGTGTGGACGCTAAAGCACTAACGAGGATTGTCACGCTGAAGGCGGAGACCGGGGACAAGATAGAGCTCAGGTTCAGGAAGGTCACGTTTAAGGGGTGGCTCCTGATTTACCCCTATAGGAGCGTTGACGAAACTGATAAATTTCTGGAAGTCAGGAAAGGCGATGAAGGGCTGATCAAGAAAGCCGAGGTAAAGATCGTCCTCTCCAAACCGCCCGAGCTGTACTCCAGGGTCGGGTTGCTAAGGTGGATGGAGTCCGCAGAGATAGGCACGGAGGCGACTAGAGGTAGGATAATCGAGACTCTCTTCGAAAGGAAATACGTTAAGGTAAACGGCGGGAAGGTGTGGCCAACGCCGTTGGGCATCGCTGTCTCCAAAGTGCTCAAAGAGTACTTCGGCCATTTGACGAGCGTCGAATTGACGAGGAAACTCGAAAAGGACTTGGACGACATTCGGAGAGGCAAAAGGACTGTTACGGAGGTTGAGAGAGAGACTATCGATCTGTTAAAGGAGCTCTTCGACGAGTATAACAAGTACAAGCTGAAGGTGGGAGAGACTTTAGCTTCCTACCTCAACTTCACGGCGACCAAGAAGTGTAAGTTGTGTGAGCTTCCCGAGTACTCCTCTGGCCTTTGCGAACTCCATCATACGGCTAAGCTTAACCTCGAGAAAGCGTTAGAACTCTGGGAGGAAAGGGGGATAGAGAGGAAAAAGGCTCTATCTATTTTATTAAGGTCGAAAAGCGTGGGAAAATACGTAAAGGACTTGATGAGAGTCATGCCAACTGATGGGTGAGGACAGCCCTGGGGTATCTGATCACAACGCTCCGTGCTTCTGGCTCCACGCCTCATAGGCCTTAATTAGCTCTGGGCTAGACGAAGGTTTCCTGATTTTGAGGACCTCTAAGAAGTCGTCCATTCTGACGTTCCTCGGCTTGTCCGCTCCGCTCTTGAACATTTCCTTAATGACCCTCATGTAAGCGGCCTGAACCACGTCCTTTATGTCGCTGGCCGAGTACCCTTCCAACTTCTTCGCGAGTTCGTTCAGATCAACAGATGAGTCTAAGGGGATTTTCTGAGTGTAGTGCTCTAACAGCGATAGCCTCATCCTCTCGTCCGGTAAAGGTATGTAGATCCTCTTCTGGAACCTCCTTAAGAACGGCTCGTCCAGCCTCCAAGGCTTGTTAGTCGCGCCGATTACGTACACTCTGTAATTCTCGGACTTGTCCTGAAGCCCGTCCATCTCCTTTAGGAACTGGTTCCTCACCCTCGCCTCTCCGCCATTTTCAGACGTGAACGTACCCAGGAGGGCGTCTAGCTCGTCTATGAAAATGATGACCGGCTTGTTCTCCTTCTTGGAAGTTTCCCTAGCGACCTTGAACACCTTGGCCACGTTCTTCTCCGCCTCGCCCAACCACTTGGACATTATCGAAGCAGCGTCGACCTGCATGAACACGGAGTCTATCTCATTCGCAACCGCTGCCGCCAACATGGTCTTGCCGTTGCCCGGAGGGCCGTAAAGCAGTATCCCCCTTGGCCAGCCCAGCGGGAACAGGTCAGGTCTTTTGGTCGGATATACAATGGCCTCCCTCAGTGCCTCCTTCGCCTCCTCAAGGCCGACTATGTCGTCGAACGTGACTTTAGGCTTCTCCTTGACTATGAAGTCCTCAACGTTGGTCCCGTTCTGGTCTCCGTCACCGTTGACCGGGATCATCCTCTGAAGCGCTTCGACCCTAGCTTTGTACTCGTTGAGCATCTGCTCGTAAGCTGGCCTGAACGGCGAGTCTGGGTAAAGGACGATCAGTTGGCTAAGGCCTTCGATCGCTTTCTTATAGTAATAAATCGCCTCATCTCTCTTTCCTTCCTTGTCCGCCTTAACTGCCCTTATAGCGTAGTTCCTTACCAACTCTTCCAAAGTGACGGCTGCACTCATCGAACTCACCTCACGCTTCCAGTGCTATCTTTCCAGACCTCGCCAACTCCATTAGGGCGTTGTAGACGTCCTCTTCGCTGACCCCGAGGAGCTTGGCTACGTATGGTATCTCGATGACCCCGTTGTTCCGAACAATGTATTCGAACACTATTTCGCTCAACTTCCTAGCATCTGCGGCTTTACCTTGGTTCTGCATCGCTGATTGGGCAAAGGTCTCTGCTCTCGGCGGCATCGGCAGTCCTAGGAGCGCGCTGGGAGACAGCTCTGGGAACTCGGTCTTTAACTTCTCGTTGCTCTCGCGTTTCGCTTCTTCTAAGATCTTCTTTGCGTCTTCAGTTATGGTGGGGCTGTAGTTCGAAGCTATCCCGTTAAGCGCCGAGGTCTCCGCGGCCATGACGTTCACGTGGTTCATTAGAGCGTCAAGGCCAATAGCTATCTGAGGGGCTATCGGCTTCACTTCGTCCCTTATGGCCTGGAACGCGCCGACTAATGCGGGTAGTACGGCACCAGCTTCAGCTAGATCCCTAACCGTCTCTAACCTCAGTCTCGCCTTTTCCAGCACGAGCTTGGCTGTAGTCAGTACGTTTACGATCTTCCTTATTTCGGCGACCTCCTGAGCGTAAATGGCAGCCCTGCCGTTATCTCCTTCCTTTTGGGCCCTAACTACGGCGTCGAACAGGTCCTTCCCTCTTCTCTTCATCTGGCTGATGAGCTCCTCGAGCTTCGTTTCATGTTCCCTTATTTTGAAAACTACATCGTTGATCTTGTCCTTAAGCTTCCTTGTGTCCTTGTGAGCGAAAGGGGTGAACAACCGCCTTAAGAAACTGTCATCGTAAGACTTGATTCTGTCAAGCATTGTCAAAAAGGTTGCTTATCACGTCACAGCGTATTTAAGACCTTTACCGACACGACGCTCGGTATTTCCGCCTTCTTTTCGTTGCTCAATTGTACCGGCTCTGGGGACAGGTTTACGGGTGTTACAGGCTTCAGCTCGCTTGTACTCTCCTTGTCTACGTTGTCCAACTTGTCTAGCGTTTTCCTAATGTCCTCCTTTTCCTGCAGGTAGCTCTCCTTAATCCTCTTCAATTGCTCGTTCGAGCTCTTGTAGGCCTTCTCGTCAATTTCAGCCGCTAAGTAACTCATCTTCAGCGCAATAATGGTCCTGTCGATTCTCATGATCTGTTCGTCTATTTCGGCTAACCTGTTTTTCAGGCTGGTCCTTAACTTGGCCACGCTCTCCTTCATTTTGTTGCTCTCGCTGCTAAGCTTCCTTTTCATCTCCTCGTAATCCGACTTGTCGATCTCGCCCTTGTTGTATAACTCCTCCAGTGCCTTTAACCTCCTTCTGACTTTGTCTAGATTATTGAGCAATTTCGTAACTTCCGCCTTCCATTCGGGAAGGAGAACCAAAGTGTCGCCCTCGACCTTAAACCTCGCAGGATCGACCGTGATGATCGTGGAGTCCCTCGCGATTGCGACCTCTGTTACAGTCCCGTCGACTTCGCTGTTCACGTTCACTACGTGGCCGACTTCGCGGCCGTATATGTCCTTAATCGTTTGACCTACGGATTTGATCAGGGTTTCAGGCGGTACTGCCATGGTAATACCTCAAAGGTAATACTACCAAATGGGATCCTTTAAAAAGGGAAAGGCCCCTCAGACGCTAGGGGTTCAGCACCATTAAGCGCTTTTAACCCTCATCATCGGAGGAAGAAATCCCCCGATATCACGTGGCTTAAGTTTTTAAATGATATTGACTCCATAAGCTACTTCTCCGATGTCGCTACAAGCCTTATTGAACGTAACGAGCCAGTGGGGACAACTCTTTCACGTTGACACGAACTCCCTTTCGGTATCACTGATCGTTCTCGGGCTCTCTATACTAGTTCTCGCCTTGATCATTGGCGGTACATACGCTGCAGTCAAGGCAGCGAAGGAGTTGCCAAACATGCCGTTCAGGCAGTTCGTGTTCTTAGTGTTAGCCTTAGCCGTATTTATGGTAATCCTGGGAGTGTTGCTACCCTGAAATTAAGAGAGAACCTTTTCCCCAAGGTATTTCAAGTCATGCAGGACTTCTATTTCTATTAGCCTGTTGTACTTAGCTGTCCTTTCTCCCCTCGCAGGTGCTCCCGTTTTTATGAAGTCCGAGTGAAGGCCCACGGAGAGGTCGGCGACGAAAGAGCTCTCCGTTTCGCCGCTCCTGTGGCTTACTACCGTCTTTATGGAGTTAGCTTTTGCCGTCTCGGCGAACTCAAAGGTCTCCGTGACGGTTCCTATCTGGTTGGGCTTCACTATTACTCCTCTGGTGGCCTTGGTCTCAATCCCCTTCCTGAGGTACTTGACGTTGGTCGTGTACAGGTCGTCTCCCGTGACTACAACCTTTGGAATTCTCCTTTGTAGCTCTGAGAAGCTCTGCAAGTCGTTCTCGTTGAACGGGTCTTCTAGGTACAATAGCGGGTACTCGTTCGCTATGCTGACGTAAAACTCTAAGAGCTGGTCTCTGGTAAGCTCTTGTCCGTCGAGCTTGTAAGTGCCCTTCTGGGGATCGAAGAACTCGCTCGAGGCAGCGTCAAGGCCGAGCTTGAACTCCGCCTCGGAATAGCCGGTCATCTTTATGGCTTCCATCAAGAGGTTCAGGGCGTCCCTCGTCTTGCTGAGAGGGGGAGAGAAGCCGCCCTCGTCCCCAACTGCCGTGTAAATCTTGCCGTACTTCTCCGTTATGGCCTTCTTGAGGTTCCTGTACACTTTCGTGGAGGCCTCTATGGCGTCCTGGAAGGTCGAGAACCCTACTGGGATTATAATGAACTCCTGGATTTTCAGCTCGTTGCCGGCGTGCTTGCCGCCGTTGATCACGTTGAGTAGCGGGACCGGGATGTGGCGAACCCTCGCCCCGCCTATGTACCTGAACGGCTCCTCGCCTACCGCTTTTGAGCCTGCGTAGACAGCGGCTATAGACGTAGCTATGGCGACGTTGCCTCCGATCCTCGACTTGTTCTCCGTGCCGTCCAGCTTTATGAGGGTCTCGTCTATCGCGACTTGGTTCCTAACGTCGAACCCCCTCAGGGTCTCGTTGACAACGGCGTTCACTATGTCTACTGCAGTCCTCACGCTGTAGTCCTTGTCCCTTATTTCAACGGCCTCTTTTTCTCCCCTAGAAGCGCCTTCGGGCGCGTCTCCGAAGCCCTGTATTCCGTTTTCAGTTACTATTTGGACTCTCAGCGTAGGATTTCCACGGGAATTTATTATCTGAAATCCTCGGACTTTCGCAATCGCGTAAGGGTTCCCCATGGATGAGTTAAAAACATCTAACCCTTAGGAGTTTTATAAATGCAACTTCTGGAGTTAGTCCCGGTCTTTGTTAGCCTGTTCTACTTGATGGCTTATCCGGCCTACAGCAAAGCGTTGAAAGGAAAGCTGTCGAGTGAGAGGTTCTTTACGAGGGTGTGGCTCTTAGCTCCGTTGCTCGTCATCTGGGCCTATTCCTACGACCTAGTCATTTTCGTCATAATGTTCGTCCTGTCGTTGCCGATTCTTTACTTCTTCGTCATAAAGGATCATAGCTACTTGGACAAACATCTGGGCCTTTTGGCCGAACTCGCCCTATCGGTCTTGGAGGCGTTTTTATACTATAGGATATAGGAAACGTTTGATGCCAAGAAAGAAACAGCAAGACCCTTACGTGTGCCCGACGTGTGGGGTTAGGGTAGAGAAGCCGGAGAAGACTTGGCAGTTGATCTCTCCTTTGCCCGACGCGCAGGGCAGGATAACGATAACCGTAATGGGGTCCTTCGTTTGTCCTAACGGTCACAAGTGGAGGGCGGTGATTTCGAAGATCAGGGCTGGGGGATCTGGCGTCGAGGTCGAGGGAAAGAAGGGCGTGAAGAAAGTAGTAGCGTCGAGTGAGGAGGACAAGGACAGGGCTGAGGTTATTGAGTTAGACTTGAGCGATATAGATAAGGTGGATCTAGAAGATGAAGAAAGTTGATCTTTTACTATTAGGTTTGCTAATAATCTTTTACGCTTTAGTACTGACAGGCACATTAAAGACTGCCAGCGTCGAAGGGGTTTCAATGTATCCGATCTTCCAGAACGGCTATCTCGTCTTTTACTCTAAACCTACGTCAATCCATCCAGGAACGATAGTGATCTACTTCAACGGAAAGAACTACGTCATTCATGAGGTGGTTTCCGTGTCGAATGGGTATTTCATTACGAAAGGCGTCAATCCATACACAAACAACCTACCGGACAACGTGCTAGGCATAGGGCCGAGCAATGGAATAACACTTGGCGACATCATAGGACAGGTGGCCTCGGTGAACGGCAACTACTACTTCGCAATTCCCTACCTCGGATACCTTTCCATCTTCTTTTCTGGGTGACCCCTTTACTTTAGGGGGCCGAGAGCCCCCTTCTCCCTAAGCCTCTTCACCCTCAAGCTCGGGGTTATTGTGTTCGGGTGGTTCGCCACAACGTTGTTAATCCTCGCCACGCTCGTATTCCTTGGCGTTTCCTGAACCGACTTGGGGTTTTTGTAAGAGAGTTCCACGATCTCTTTAAGGGAGGTCGCGAAAGCGTCTAATACCTCCTTCGGTTCGGTCTCTGTAGGCTCGATCATGAGAGCCTCCTCAACTATCGGCGGGAAGTAAATCGTCGGGGCGTAGAACCCCCTGTCCAAGAGGGCCTTAGCTATGTCGTTCGCCGTGACCCCAGTCTCTTTCGCCAGTTGCGACGCGCTGAAAACGACCTCGTGTTTCCTCGGCCTGTTAGGCGCAATGAGCGAGAGCCCCCTAACGCCTTTCAGGAGCGCAATCAGGTAGTTAGTTGCCAAGACACTCTGCTCCGCTACTTTCCTCAGCCCTTCGGGCCCTAAACCGAGGACGTAAGCGAACGCGATCGCCACATTGCCTATGTTGCCCCAGAATGTCGCTACTTTCCCAACGCTCCTCTTAGGTTTATACCACACGTAGGAATTGCCCTCCTTCCTCACTACAGGGTAGGGCAGGTAATCAACGAGTTCTCCCCTCGCGCAGATGGCCCCAGCCCCTGGGCCTCCGCCCCCGTGCGGCACGCCGAACGTCTTGTGGAGGTTCAGGTGCACCAGGTCGAAGCCCATGTCCCCTGGCCTGGCTACGCCCAGGATGCCGTTGAGGTTAGCCCCGTCGTAGTAAAGGAGCCCGCCTACCGAATGTACAGTCTTCGCGATCTCAACGATTTCCTCCTCGAAGAGACCCAAGGTATTTGGGTTTGTAAGCATCAATCCCATAGTCCTGTTAGAAACGGTCTTCTTCAGCAGTTCGAGGTCTAGGAGGCCTTCAGAATTAGACCTTATGTATATCACCTTTTTCCCTAGCATTCCGGCCGTTGCCGGGTTAGTCCCGTGGGCAGTGTCGGCGACCAGGACTTCGTCTCTAAGCTCACCTTTGTCATCGAAGTACTTCTTCATCATGAGGAGGCCCGTGAGTTCTCCGGCCGCACCGGCTGGGGGCTGTAAACTACACTCGTCAGTCCCGGTTATCTCGGCCAGCCACCTTTGCATTAAGTAAATCATTTCCATTATGCCTTGAACCGTGCTCTCGTCCTGAAGGGGATGGTATTCGGCAGTAAGCTCCGTAGCCCTCAGCTCTACTTTGGGATTGTATTTCATAGTGCACGAGCCCAGGGGCACCATGCCCGTATCGACGCCGAAACTCATCTGAGACAGCCTCACGTAATGTCTAACCACCTCTTGCTCCGTGTGTCCCGGGATCTCGGCCTCTGCGCTCCTCAGCAAATGAGAGGGCAGACCGTACTCTACCCCTATTTTCTCGAAGGAGTAGCCCATCCTATCGTAAGACCCGGTCTCTAGGATCAGTTTCTCCTCCCATCTGGCCTGACGCCACGCGTTGTTCATCCTCTTATCACCTCGGCGACCTCATCAATGGCTTCCTTCGGGTGAACCTCAGTTACGCAGAACAAGGCCTCGTCATTACTCAGCTTCAACCCTCCGTGGATGCCCCTCTTCAAGAGATCCCTGTGAACCGAGTCGTAATCCCTGGGGAGCTTGATCGCGAACTCCTCGAAGAACTCCGAATCGAATACTCTCTTCGCGCCGACGCTTACGAACCTCTCCATGGCGTAGTGGCTCCTGTTGAACACCTCCCTGGCCAGCTCCCTCAATCCCCTGAATCCCAAGAGCGACACATAGGCGGCGACCGCTATCGTCATTAACGTCTCGTTCGTCGTTATATTGGACGTGGCTTTCTCCCTTCTAGTGAACTGCTCCCTCGTTTGTAATATGAGCGTGAAGGCTCTCTTCCCTTCCGAATCGACGGTCTCGCCAACTATCCTTCCGGGCATTTGCCTCGCTAGCCTGCCGTCCCACCTGGTTGCGAGGACGCCAGCGTAAGGCCCGCCGAAGTTAAGGGGTATGCCTAATTCCTGGCCGTCCGAGACCGCGATGTCGAAGCCGTACTCACCCGGGGTCTTAAAGATCGTGGCCGCCAAGGGCGACATCCCCATAATGGATATAGCGTTCTTCGTCTTGGCGAGGTCCACCGCTTGCTTAGGGTCGTCTTCCAGAACGCCGAAGAAGTTGGGTTGCTGAACGTAAACTGCAGCGATCTCCGAAGCGTTGACCTCGCTGAAGTCCGTGGTTCCCTTGTCCCTGTTGTACGGGGCTTCTACAATCTCGACCCCTCTGCCCCAGAGCCACGTCTTGACTACTTCTTTATGATAGGGGTTCATGGCCTCTGGGATCACTACCTTCCTTTTCCCGGTGATCCTGACCGCCATCAGCATGGCCTCTGCCAGGGAAGTCCCCCAGTCGTACATGCTCGCGTTGACTACCTCCATGTCAAAGAGCTCGGCCATCACGCTCTGGTACTCGTACATAGCCTGGAGGAGCCCCTGCGAGATCTCCGGCTGGTAAGGGGTGTATGCAGTATAAAACTCTGACCTAAAGACGAGGAATTTCACGGCCTCAGGCACGTAATGAGGGTACGCCCCAGCTCCTAAGAACGGAGGGTACTTCAGCTTCGCGTTCCTTTCCTTAAGCGACTGTATTACTCTTAAGATCTCGGGTTCAGTTAGGGCCCTTCCGAACCCTACATCCAAAGGCCTCTTCAGCCTCAACTCCTCCGGTACGTCCTTGAAGAGCTCGTCTATCGAGGGAACTCTGATGACCCTCAGCATTTCGTCAGTGTAGCTCAGGTTCGGTAGCCAAGACCTGTAGCTCATATTTAGTGGACGTAGCGAAGTCAGTATTAATGCACTACGAAACCCCCCTTAAGCTGGTCGAGGAGCAATTAGGGGCTAACTTCGGCGAGTTCGCCGGTTGGGAAATGCCGATGAGCTACGGGAATTACAAGCAGGAGCACATGGCCGTTAGGACTTCCGCCGCTTTCTTCGACTTGTCCCACATGGGGAGGTTAAAGATCACAGGAGACCCCAAGGAGTTCGACGGACTGACTACCAGGGGGATATCGAAGTTCAGGGAGGGCGAGATGACCGGGCCGCAGGCCTTCCTGAACGACAGGGGAGGGTTCGTGGACGACTTCATGGGCTACAGGTTGGGCGAGAGGGAGTTCCTGATCGTGACGAACGCTGTTAACAGGGAAAAGGTCGTCTCGTGGGTTCATAAGAACTCCTCTCTCGAAGTGGAGGACTTGACGTTCAAGTACGCCATGCTGGCCATTCAGGGGAGGGAAGTGTGGAAGTTCGTCACCAAGCCCGACTTGGAACCGCTGAAGTTCGTCACTAACGTCGAGTTCCTAGGGGTCAAAGTCTACTTGTTGAGCAGATCCGGTTGGACAGGTGAGGACGGAGTTGAGGTTTGGGCTGAACCCACCGAGGCCGAGAAACTCGTCAAGAAGCTAGTGGAACTAGGGGTCAAGCCGGCAGGGCTAATTACGAGGGATAGCATAAGGCAAGAGGTGGGCTTCGTGCTTTACGGCGAGGACATAGACGAGAATACCACGCCCGTGGAGGCCAGGTACTGGATATTCGACCTCGACAGGGAGTACGTGGGGCACGAAGCTATAAAGGAGCAGATCAGGTCAGGCGTTTCGAGGCTGAGGGTGGGGTTCAAGGCTAAGAAGGGCGAGAACAGGTTGCCCCGACACGGTCACGCGCTTCTTGTTGGTGGTGTTAAGGCCGGCAACGTGACCAGCTCCACGTTCTCTCCTTATTTGAACAGGGTGATAGGGATGGGCTACGTGAGGTCAGACCACTTCTACTTAGGGTTGAACTTCGAAGCGGAGACGAGAAGTGGAACTATTACAGTTAAACTCTCGGACTTCCCGTTATTGTGAGGTGGACGCAATGGGCGAGATAAGGGTCGGCAAGTACGTCGTTCTGGACGACAGGCTTTACACTGAGACGGACGAGTGGGTGAAGCTGGACGGCAACCTAGCTTGGGTCGGGATCACGGATTACGCGCAGAAGAAGTTGAGGGACATTGTCGGAGTTCAGTTACCCGAAGTAGGTAGGGAAGCCGATTTCGGTGAAGCCGTAGCGAGCATAGAGTCTGTTAAGGCCGCTTCCGACATCTACGCGCCCCTGTCGGGAAGGATCGTCAAGGTGAATGAGGAGCTTCTGACGAGCCCAGAGTTGCTCAATCAAGACCCTTACGGGAAAGGGTGGATATTCGTTCTAGAGGTGAAGGACAGAAATGAGGTCGAAAAACTCCTCACAGCGGATAAATACGTCGAGTCGATAAAGCAGAGGGAGGGACTATGAGCGAGTTAGACATAGAGGAGGCCTCCTTACCGACTTTAGGCAGGCCGTCTTATATGATAGTGGGATTTCCCGACGCTGGTTTAGTCGGTGTCATCACTACAGAATTCCTAATTAAAAACCTTGGAATGAAGCCCTTCGCAAGCTTAAACATGAAGGGAGGATTCCCAATAGCGTACATCTCTAGTAGCGTAGCAGTTTCTCCGTTCCAGTTCTATCATAAGGACAACGTAGTGGTATTTCACTCCTGGGTAGCCCTCCAGTCAAACCTGGTCGGGAGAGTGTCCTCTAAGATAGTCGACTACGCACAAAAGCTCGGCGTCGACACAATTATCTCGATCACCGGTGTTCCAGTGCCAAACAGGCTCGACTTGGACAAGCTGAACATCTACTACATAGCCAGCGACGAGGAGTCAGCTAAGGAAATGTCGGCTTTCGACGAACTGAAGCCCTTCGGAGACGGCTACATGGTAGGGCCTTACGCCCCCCTTCTACTGATAAGCAAGTCTAAGGGCGTCAGGAACATCGTCTTCGTCGTCGACTCCTTCCTCGACATACCGGATCCCGAGGCCTCGGCCACCATACTCCAGTTCCTATCGAAGTACATAGGCTTCAAAGTGGACGTCAGCGAGCTCCTGAAGGAGGCCGAGGACATAAGGACGAAGATCAAGGGACTAATGGAGCAAACGAAGCAAGAACTCAGGAACTACATGCCAGGAAGGGGCCCGTTGACCTACACGTGATGAGCCATGCCGGTCTTCAGGGACCTCGACGAGATGATCAGGTCGATGATGAGAAGAATGGAGGAAGAAATGAGGCAGATGGAAAGAGAGATCGAGCAGGAGTTCAGGAACGCCCTTGCGAATTACGAGAGACCCCTTTATTCTATAATCGATCACGGTGGGTATTATGAGGTCGTGATCGACCTGCCTTTCAGCGATCCCAAGACGTTGAAGGTCTCCGTCGTAAATAACGTCCTTATCCTGTCCGCTGAGGGCAGGCACAACAGGAACTACTTCGTCAAGTTGACCCTACCCGAAGACGCTGACGCTAAGACCGCAAACGTGGAGAGAGTAAAGAACTTTGTAAGGATAAAAATCAATAAAATTTCAACCTGATGTTCAATTTTCTACTATTAGAAAGAGTTATTAAACCGCGTTTACATAACACCATATCAGAACCTACCTTGAGCGTAACTAACGAGAAAGGCAGAAAGGAAGAAAGAGGCTTCGAAGTTAGGAAGGTTCAGAAACTTGGCTCGACTTCCCTATTCATCACATTGCCCAAGAAGTGGGTGACCAGCTGGGGGATCAAGCCCGGGGACAAGATATTCATCGAGATGATGAACGACGGTAGCCTTAGGCTCGTTAGCGAGAAGTCGAGACAGGGAGGGGAGAGGAAGCTCATAGTAGTCAACTTGGACTCCCTGAAGTTGGACGTAGTCCACGTGATCAGGAGCCTTTACGATCTGGGCTTCGACGAGGTGATCCTCGAGACCGACAAGAAGGAATCGCTCGACAGGTTAAGAGCAACCGTGATGAACGAGGCTGAGAAGTACTTCGGTCTCGAGGTGACCGAGGGCAACGGGGGCGTTATCAGGCTCGAATACGTGGTGGACGACGAGAAGCTCTCCAACGAGAGCCTCCTGAAGAGGCTCATGGGAATAGTGTCCCGCAAGATCGACGAGATCCAGGCAATCCTCAACTCGAAGGAGGTTACGGAGCACGTCTCACCGTACGAGATTGAAAGGGTTTACCATCTCTTGCTGAGGAAGATCCTTAAGGGCGATCTGAGCGTCAGGACTACGATTAAGAACTACCTGACCCTCCTTATTTTGACTCAAATAAGGGAGATCTTTTACGAGTTAGAGTCCTTGAAAAATTCCATCACGAAGACCAATTTAGACGACAAGCAAAAGGCCGTTCTCTCGACCATAATAAACAAGTACAACGACATCCAGGACGTGGTGATAATGGGCGTGCTCTTGAGTAGCGTGAAGAAAATAAACGTCGGACTTTCTGCCTTGTCGGAGATTGAATCATATCTCACAACGATCCCACAAGAAGTTTCGGTTGATTTAAAGAAAATAAATGAACTGTTTTATGAAAGTCTATCGAATTCAATAAATATATTACTTTTAGAAAAACTTATTTTTAACTTAGAAAACGATTCGAATCACTTGAACGTGTGAGGTGGCAGGTTTGTCCGAACTGAAAATAGAGGACTTACACGTAGAGGTTGAAGGTAAAGAGGTATTGAAGGGAGTAAATTTGGCCGTCAGGAGTGGGGAAGTCCACGTCCTTATGGGACCCAATGGTAGCGGGAAGACGACCTTATCCTTGGCCATCATGGGCCACCCCAGGTACAGGGTCACTAAAGGGAGGATAATCCTGGACGGGGAGGACATAACCGGGCTCGAGCCCCACGAGAGGGCTAAGAAGGGCCTTTTCCTGGCCTTCCAGAACCCCATCGAGCTTTCGGGAGTCAGGTTGTCCACGTTGCTCACCTTAGAAGTGAACAAAGTATACGGCACGATGAGGCCCGAGGACACGATTTCGACTATAAGGAACGTCGCGAAGCAAGTAGGGCTCAGCGAAGCCCTGCTCAACAGGAACGCCTTCGAGGGGTTCAGCGGAGGAGAGAAGAAGAGGACGGAAATCGCTCAAATGCTTCTGCTTAAGCCGAAGATCGCACTGCTCGACGAGCCGGACTCGGGCGTAGACGTGGACGGACTGAAGGTTATCGCTGATAGCATATCGAAGCTCCTCAAGGAGTCGAAGACCGGGTTCCTGATAATTACCCACTACAGAAGAATCCTGGAGCACGTCAAGCCAGACAGGGTTCACGTGATGTACAAGGGGAAGATAATCGCCAGCGGCGGCGAAGAGCTCTCCGCGAAGATAGACAGGGAAGGCTACGAATCCCTCTTAAGGGGTGTCGCATAATCGCCCCCTTTAATACTTTAACTCCGTTAAAGAAGAGTTAGGAGGTGTAAGGTATGAGCAAGGAGGCCAAGTACAGCGTAGACCTGAACGAGATAATTAACGCGGCCATCGACGTTAAGAATAAGGTAATAGACCAGGTCGAGTTCAGGAGGAGGGTCGTCGAGTCTGGGCTCACGAAGGACGTAGTTCAGGAGATCTCTAAGATCAAGAAGGAGCCCGAGTGGATGACTAGGTTGAGGTTAAAGGCTTTAGAGCTCTTCGAGAAGCTCCCTACTCCCAACTGGCTACCCGAAGTGCTCTCGGAGTTGGACATCTCTAAGTTAGAAATATACGTGAAGCCCGACGTCGAGAGGGTCAGTAGCTGGGACGAAGTCCCCGAGGAGATAAAGAAGTACTACGACGCGTTGGGCATCCCGGAGAGCGAGCGCAAGTACCTCGGTGGTCTGGTCGCGGTCTTCGAGTCGGAACCCATTTACGCTAACGTGAAGGCCGAGTTGCAGAAGAAAGGAGTAATAATGATGCCGCCAGAGGAGGCCCTCCACAAGTACGGGGACGTGCTCAAGGAGTACTTCGCCAAGATCTTCCCTCCGTCCGACCACAAGTTCGCCGCCCTCCACACGGCCTTGTGGAGCGGAGGGGTCTTCGTTTACGTGCCCAAGGGCGTTAAGGTTAACTACCCCGTGGAAGGGTTCTTCGTAATAGGTAGCGAAATGGAGGGCCAGTTCGAGCACACGCTGCTCATAGCTGATGAGGGCTCGTACATCCACTTCATAGAGGGCTGTAGCGCTCCCCAGTTCAAGAAGTTCTCCTTCCACGACGGAGCAGTAGAGCTCTACGCCAAGAAGGGGGCTTACATAAAGTTCACGACCGTACAGAACTGGAGCAAGAACGTCATCAACTTCAACAACAAGAGGGCGTGGGCGGACGAAAGGGCCACTGTGGAGTGGGTGGAGGGCTCTCTGGGCTCGAAGTACAGCTTCGTTTACCCCTCGACCATACTGAGGGGAGAAGGGGCCTCCTCGACGAGCTTGGTCGTCACCCTCGCTTCGGGCGAGAACGAGTGGAAGGACAGCGGCTCCAAGATGATCCACGCCGCCCCTAGCACGAGGAGCAAGGTCGTGAACAAGAACATAGGCTTCAACGGCGGAGTTAACGTCTACAGGGGTCTGATAAGGGTGAACAAGGGAGCCAAGAACGCGAGGGCTTTCGTGAAGTGCGACTCGCTGATGCTCGACGACAAGACCAAGGCT
>JBMFJH010000007.1:0-64558 GCA_049973945.1 Thermoprotei archaeon | reverse complement strand
GACGCTGGAGCCCGTAAGGATCAGGAATATCCTGCTGTCCTTCAGCCCCTCGTCCCAGGCCCTCTGTATCAGGGAAGTGACTCCCCTGTCGGCCTCGATCAGGTACTGGAACTCGTCGAGGGCTAAAACGAACCTGTCCCTGACCTCCTCCACGAGGTAGATGAGCAGCTGGTCAAGGCCCACCTCGAGGGACCTGAAGTAGCCCTTCCCCGTGAACTCCGAGAACTCCTCCCTCAGCCTCCTCACGTTAGCGAGGAGCCCGTCGGAGGTGCAGAGGTGGTAGATCCCCCTTTTCCCCCTCATGAACTGCTTCACCAGCTCGGTCTTCCCTATCCTCCTCCTACCGTAGATGACGATGAGGTGGGCCCTGTCCTCCCTGTACTTCTCCTCCAGGAAGTTGAGCTCCCTCTCCCTGTCCACGAAAAGTGGTACCACGATTATAATAATTTGGGTACAACTTTTATGTTCCCCAGGAGCCTTGCGGGGACGAACGGTTGGTCGATTCTCTCGCGCAAGGTCTCGAGCTACGACTATGTGACGTTCAGGGCGAACTACCCTTTGGACTAACCCCGAGATTTGGAGGAGTTTCGCGAGAGATAACGGGGGCCCAAGCGGGTCGAAGCGATCGACGCGTCCATTCGAGTGAACCGAAGAGTCTTGCTTTTCCGCCCCAGTCATAGACGGACACAATAGCTCTCTAGCAACGCTCCATTTCCTCTAATATCAGAACTAGTAATTTAGGTCGGGTCTTCTATCTCAAGTCCACAGTGCCGGTCAGCGGCCTGACGTGAGGAGGGTCGGAACGAGGTAGACGGCGTTGGCAATCAGCGTCTCTGCTCCCCTTCTCGAGCTCAGAACTCCTCGTAGGCGTCTATGAACCTCCTGTACCAGTTCTCGTACTCCTCCCTGGTCACCACGTGTAGCTCGAAGGGGTCTCCCAAGCCGAGCTCCCTCTCAATCAAGACCTGAACCCTCACCTTGTCCCAGACCGTCTTGGCCTTGTCCGTGATTACCAGCACGTCGACGTCGCTGTCGTCCCTGTAATTACCTCTCGCCACGGAGCCGAAGAGGATCACCCTGCAGTCGGGGTCTATTTCCTTTACGCAGACCTCCTTGATCAGCCTGACGTAGTGCCTGGCGTTCCTCAGGAAGCTCTTCCTCACCTCCCACTTCCTCTTAAGGTACTCCCAGCTCACTGAGTATCGCCTCCACCATGTTCAACGCCTCCTCCACGGCCTCCCTGTCGTAGCTGGTCGGCAAGTACCTAGAGGCGATGTAGGCCTGCTTGAGCAAGTCTAGGGTCGAGATCTCTTCTTTCAGGACTCCCTCCAGCTTCTTGTTGCCAGTCAGCTCTACGACCCTCCTCAAGAGCTCCACCACGTCGTGGGTCATGGGGAAGGAGCCGGTCAGCTTGGCCATGCAGTACTTCAGGCCCAGCTTCAGAGACTGTTCTAGCTAGAACATGGCCAGGTTGTACTTCCCGCTGCGCAAGGAGAGCCTAGCGTTTTCCAGGAAGTCCCTCGCGTTGTCCCTCAAGAACCCCACGCGAAGAGGGCCCACACGGAACTATATAATCGTTCTTCGGGGTCGGTCTCGGGCTCTGGAGCCTCGCCCCGAGAGGCGGAGCGTCTTGTAGGGCTGAGTCAGGATTTCTGAGCGACAGACGGGCTTTTACTAGCACGCCGGGGTAGGGATCCCGTCGTGAGGCCCCTCCGCCAGCGGGTTAAAGAGCTATTTAAACGCCCCTGAGAGAGTTCGTTCAAATGAGGGTAGTCGAGGACGAGTACGGCAACCGGTTCCTGGAGGTCGAGGGCGAGGAGGACTTCAAGAAGCTTAGGGAGGACTTGCTGAGGAGGGCAAGGGAGAAGGCGAACGCGGGCAAACAACGCTAAGGCGCCCCAACCCCCTGAAGGGGTAGCGAACGCCTCGCGGTCTCCCCATTTATAGTCTACATAAACTAGATACGTTCGGCTTTTTCGCCGTTGTCAACAGTTTCCGATAAGCCGTGAAGTTTATACTATTATACTGATATCATTCAACATTCCCAACTCTCTTTTCACGAAAGTTTATAAGATTTGGTACTAAGATATTACATTAAAATTGATTAACCTGGTAAAAAAATCTTAAAGTGATCGGCTTATGGCAGAAAGAATAGAATATTTCAAGAACTGGAGGAAATACGCCGAGGAAATTTGCGTTTCGCTAAAGAAGGTCTTACCAGACGTAATGGTCGTAGTCTTTGGCAGTGTAGTTAGGGGGGATTACGTACCTTCTCTAAGCGACATAGACGTTCTTGTAGTTAGCGATAACGTTGGCGACGTAACCTGGCAGGCTAAGATGAACCTTTACATAAACTCTATCCTTAAGAGCGACGTAACTCCCTTTGAATTTCATTACTCTAACTGGAAGGATTATGAGGAATTTTATAAGAAGTTCTTCAATCCTAGGATAGAAATCAGGTGCTGATCTCGAGAAGCGTCTCTTCTTATCTCTTTTTACGTGTTAATTTACTAAACACTTCCGCTTAACACTTTGGGCTAACGTCAATCAGCAAAGAATTTCGAGATCAGTCGCGTAGGTCGACGAACTTAAGCCCTCAGCTATTCGAGAACTGGTGGGGCCTCAATACGCCTTGGGCAAGGTCGAATTGGTCTTGACCCTTCATGCTCCTGAACTATGAACCCTTGAAGACCCGAACGTTCCTCTTCTTGACCGCGATCTTTCAGATTTATATGTCTCAGTTCGTGTCCCGAACGAAACCTGCCAGCTCCTTTGAAATAAAGTACAAGTCACGCGGGCGTTGCCCTCTCGAGCTCCTTCTCGGCCATCAGGTAGTGCTCCTCCACCTCCTCGTCCCAGTAGTCCTTGAAATATTGCTTCACGAGGCTGAGGATTTCCTTGGCCAGGTAGAGGACGTCCCTTATCGCCTCCTCCCTGTCGGAGTAGTCCGAAGCCCCCTTGTAGAGCCCGTTGTACCCGTACCTGTGGAGCTCAAGGGCCACTGCCGTCAGGGAGTTCACCCTGTAGCCCAGCTCCTCGAGCCTCTGCGAGATCCCCTTCAGCCCCGTCGTCGGGGCAAGGAAACCAGACCTGTAGTACCACTCCTTCTCCCTCTCGTCCCTGGGCATCCTCTCTAGGTTCGCTACTGTTAAGGCACTGATTAACGCCTTCCAGGACAGGAAGGCCTTGTTGGCGGCGTTCCTGCTGAACCCCTCCCTCAGTAGCTTTAGGGCCAAGGTCAGCTCCTCTAGGCCCTCTATAACCCTTATCTTCACGTAGGCGGTTCGGTGCTTCTCGATGGCGGGTATTCTAGATTCCATCAAGACCATTTCCGAGCCGACGGTTAAAAACGAGGAGGGATCTTTAAGAGAAGTGGCTTGAGAGTCGCGCGAGCTATTACTCCCTCTCGGATCTCCTTGTCAATGATCCGTCTCGCCTCAGGAGTAGGAAAACCTCTGTAATCGCGTTCTCCATAACTACTGATGAGAAGAATCCTCATCTTCGTCCCTTCACTCATTTTAGCCCTAGTTGTTCACGATCGAGTGTAGGACTTGAACCTTCGTCCCTTATTATACATTGTCTGCCTCATAGATATACCTAGATCATTATCATTTATGACTCAAGCTCTTACCTTCCAAGGCTCGTCCTCGAGGAAGAACCTGTCGTTGATCAGGGGCTCCCACCACCACGCGTTATTTATGTACCACTCGACCGTCTTCTTTAGGGCCTCGCTGAGGGGAGTAACTTGATAGCTCAACTTCGTGTTCCTCATGCAGTACCTCCTGTCGTGGCCAGGCCTGTCTGACACGAACTTTAGCTTGATTTCTTTCCCCATCACCTGTGAAAGCAGGTTTAACAGCTCAAGGTTGGTCAACCTCTGATTTTCGGGCAAGTTGTAGACCTGATGGCGTCTGTTATCTCGAGCTCCCCCCTCCAGGAGGGCTTGAGGGTCTCTATGACCTCGAAGACCTCGGGGGTGAAGGCGTAAACTCCGACTAAAGCCAGGTCGGAGATCCTCTCCTTGGGCTTCTCTACGAGTTTCACTATCTTACCGTCCTTGATCACGGCGACCCCGAACCTGTTCGGGTTCTCTACCCTCGCGAGCAGGACTGAAGCCGACCCCTTGAAGTTCAGGAAAGATGTGAACTCGTCGTAAGGGACTATGTTGTCCCCCAAGTAGACCACGAACCTGTCGCGCACCAAGTCCTTGACTTTATAAACGGCGTCAGCCAAACCCCTCGCCCTCCCCTGGTAAACGTAGGTTATCTTCACCCCGAAGCGACTGCCATCACCGTAGTACTCGACTACCCTCCTCGGGTTGTTGTCGCTCAGGACTACGATCACGTCCTTTATCCCGGCGTCCCTTAACTGCTCGAGGACCCACCGAGAGACGGGTTTCCCAGCCACTTTGATGAGCTGCTTCGGGCCTGTATGGGTTAAGGGCCTGAGCCTAGTCCCCTGCCCGCCGTGAAGGATGACGCCCTGCACTCAGACCACCATGTACTTCAGGTTCTCCTCGAGGGAGTAGAAGTCCGTGCTCAGCAACTTCCTAGCCCTAGACACGTCGAGGGAAGAGTCGAAGGGCCTTCTAGCCACCCAGCCCTCAACCCGTTCTACCTCCCTCACGCTACCGGGGAGCTTGAACATCTCCTTGATCCTCAAGGCTAGGTCGAAGCGGGAGACCCTCTCGCCGGCGACGTGGATTATTCCGGACTTCCTCAGCTCAACGAGCTCAGATATTGTCTCAGCCAACTTCCTGGCCGAAATGGGGGAGTAGAAGCCCTTAAAGGCGTGAACCTCCCCTCCCTGCTTCAGGGTTTTGTAGGCGTAAATTGGAAAATCCTTGTGCCTGAAGACCCCAGACGTCCTCACCACCAACGCGTCGTCGTAGGAGAGGGCGAAAGCCTCCCCGAGGAGCTTAGAGAGGCCGTAGTAGTTCACGGGGTTGGGCGAGTCTTCCTCCCTGTACAGCCCTTTCTCCCCGTCGAACACGTAGTCCGTGCTGACGTGGACTAGGTAGGCCTCGACCACCCGGGATGCCCTGGCTATGTGTCTCACGGCTTCCGCGTTGATCTTAAGGGCCTTCTCCTTGTCTCTCTCGCATGCATCGACGTCGGTCATGGCGGCAGCGTTTATGACCACGTCTGGCCCCTTCTTCATAATGAAGTCCTCGACCGATGCGAAGTCTGTCAGGTCGAGCTTGTAGCCGTTGAGGCCCTCGCTCGAGTGGTAAGTCCCTATAACTTCCCCCCTCAGTACGCTGACGAGCTCCCGGCCCAGCTGCCCCGACGCCCCTATGACGAGGACCCTCACGGTGGGAGTTCCGGGCCTCACTCAATAGGCTTTGCGGTGGCGAGCGGCGGTGAGGTATTAAACTTACAGGGAGAGGATAACGCGTGCCCTTCGAGTTCGAGGAGCTGGGCCTGGGAGTCCTTCTCATAAAGCCCAAGGTGTTCGCGGACGAGAGGGGGTTCTTCATGGAGCTCTTCAAGTCCTCGGACTTCGCCAGGGCGGGGATCCCGGCCCCGGTTCAGGCCAACGTGAGCTTCTCCAGGAGAGGGGTAGTGAGGGGGATGCACTTCCAAGTCCCGCCCAAGGAGCAGGGAAAGGTAGTGACCGTGGTCAAGGGGAGGATCCTGGACGTGGCCCTGGACGTAAGGGAGGGGTCGCATACCTACGGGAAGTACGTGAGCGTAGAGCTGAGCGAGGAGAACCGCTACATGCTTTGGATCCCCCCGGGGTTGGCCCACGGCTTCCAGGCTCTGGAGGACTCCCTCGTAGTCTACTTCGTGACGCACAACGAGTACTCGCCCGAGTATGAGGACTGCGTGCACTACTCGGTCGTGAAGTGGCCGATAAAGGAGGTCATTGTGAGCGAGAAGGACATGAGGTGTAGGAGGCTGGAGTGATTATACGATCCGAGAACGGCTAATTCCGAATGAAAAAGTTCTCGAGTCTGGAGGGTCGGTTCGCTGCCAGAGGCTTGTCGCCCGAAGGCGCTAAGCGTAGTTGATAGCGGTCGAGATCATCGAGGTAGTCCGTCCTCTCCACGTGAGCCCTAGGGTGTACAAGTCAGGGGGATAACGACGCTCCCGTTCATGAGGACTATTTGGAGGCCCAGGCTAGCGTTCATGGACTCGAAGTAGGCGTACTCCCAGTTCTAAGCCCCGGCGAACACCAGATCCAGGTCGTAGGCGTTCCCATTGTGGGTGAAGTTAAAGGGGTATACCAAGAGTGCGGCCGAGATTACGCCCGCGTGGCGGATCGTCACGGTGTCGTACCAGACGACCCCCGAGCCGTTGTTGTAGCCGAAGGAGACGACCACGTAGTCCGGCGCCACTGAGGTGAGCCTTGTGTACAGTATGAGGGAGAACGGGAGGGAGTAATGGTATTCCGGGTTGCCCTTGGCGTAGTAGTAGTAGCCGGCAACAGACGACCTCACTGCCCCAAAGCTAGTAATACCGGAGCTTGAGAGGAACGAATGCTTCGAGGTGTAGTTCCACACGTTGTTGTCGACGAAGTAGGTGTCGTTGTTCGTGTTGAAGTGGATCATGTTCTGCAGCCAGTAGACGTAAGTCCCAGAGGTAGTATTGACCTGGAGCACGGCGTTGAGCTGTAGGCTAGCACCCCAAGGGTTTACTCCGGGGGAGGAGAGGAGTTGTAGGCCTTTATTGAGTACACGGTGACGTAACCTACGGCCTCTCGATACTCTACCGCGTGGACAATTAGGCTACCGGACACGTTCTCGACCCCGAAGTAGTCCAAGCCAACGGGGGCTTGGAGGGAGTCGCGGAAGTAAGGGGGTTTAATTGAATGGACTTAGAACGACAATAGAATTGATAAGGAAGGCATAAATGAGCGATCAGCTTAGGTGAACAGAGTTCACGAAGCGAGATTTACTGATCATAGCCGAGTTGCCCGTCCATTTCGGGGGAGGGGGGTCAAACAGGAACCTCGAAGTCTTGAAGAGGTTAAAGGAGCGTCTCGACATCGCGTTTGTGCCTTCCATATTCGGTAACCTAATTCACGCCATTGAAAGCCCGTATTATTCGCGGAGTTTGCTCTCCATGATCGACGGCCTCGACCTCGACACGCCTGACCCAATTAGGGAAATGCTTAAGTCCGTTGCAACATCTAGGCCGACGTTAGGCCCGTTCAAAGGCTTCGCTTTGATAACGAAGGTAGCCAGGCTCCTAAATCGATATTCGTTCGAACTTGCCTACTCCATGAGCGAGATACCCCACGACGTGTTACTGGCCGCCTTAGTGCCGTCGCGCAAAAGAGCCTTCCTGATGCAAGGGTTGTGGTACACAACGGACGTCGTCCACGACTTCCTGCTAGAGGTGAGCACCAAATACTACAAAGCCTACAGCTTAAGCACTTACGCCCGAGTGCTTCAAAGATCCGTGATTAGAAATTTCACGTATTTGATTTCTCGAAAGTTCGACGCTATCTTCTCAATAAACCCTGAACTGTTGAATATGACCGGGCTAGACAGAGTGGTCAAGGACAGGGGGAAGATAAAGGTGATACGTCCTGGAAACGCGACCTCCGTGGACGCCATGCGGGCACCGAGCCACAAGCAAGACTACGTAGTCCATTTCGGCAGGTTGCATCCAACCAAAGGACTCTTCTTAGTACCCCACGTAATGAGGCGAATTAAGCACAAAGGGAAGGAGGTTAAGCTGGTTTTGTTTGGCAAATTCGCGGACGAAAGGGTAAAGAAGAAATTTTTCTCTCTGGTTAATAGACTCGGAATGGCGGATAGCGTAGAGTACAAAGGATTGTTGGGGCAAAGTCACATGTATGACGTAATATCCAGGGCGAAGGCGTTCCTGTTCCCGACGTTAGTGGACGTCCATCCACTGAGCGTCTTGGACTCCATAGCCCTGGGTACTGCCGTAGTCACGAGAAGACTGCCCACGTTAGAGTACTTGTATCAGGGACTACCGTCTGTAGCGCTTTGTGACGACATCTTCTCAATGGCCGAGCAACTAGAGAAGTTCATCGACACGGATCCAGAGGAATACAAGGCCATGTTCTCAGACGGAAAAGTTGTTGAGTTCCTCAGGGAGCACTCCAGCTGGGACAAGGTCGCGGAAGCTGAGCATAAAGCTATTATCGAGTTGATGAGTCGACTCAAGTAGAACTTTGCCCGTTCGATGCAGGGTTTCGCTTCGGTTTGAACAACTGTAACGCGTGTCGCGTAAGTCCTCCCACCACGGCCTTGTAAACGTAAGTTAATGCCACCACGAGGAGTAAGGCCAACGTTAGGTAAATGAAGTCCGCCAATCTGACCTACAACGGTTCCAACACCGCTTCGTTTATTAGCGTCAACTCCGAACTGTAAAGTTTAACGACGAATAGGTTGAAACCGTAATAGTCCTCGTGGGCCAGCACTTGACCGCCTTTAATCGTCCAGTCAGGGCTGTAAGGGATGAACGCGTAAATGTAAACTGTCTCGTTCGAAGTCAAGTCGGACTTCATGACGTATTCGGCTGAGTTCACGAATTTAACGGTGAGGGGTGTCAAGTCTGAGCTAAGGTTCTCGTCGGTAAAGGGGCCTTCGAAAGTGTAGTCCTTGGTTGACCAGAAAACGAAAGAGGAGTTCACTCTCGTCTCGTACACCTCGTACAGGGAGTTGTTCAACGCTAGTTTCACTATGCCCATGCTCTCCAGCGCGGTCAGGCCGTTTTCTAGATTCGTGGGGTTGTAAGAGTTCATTGCGCCAGGGAATACAGGATAGTATTGCCTAGCCGATTTCTCAAAAAGAAAGTACTTGACGCCAAATATGTAGAAGAAGTTCCTCAACCCCTGGACGTTGTTTTCGGTGAAGTCGTCGTAATAAACTACTCTGAACAGTGTAAATACCAGCTCTCTTTCTTCGCTCGACACGCTGTAATAGTAACCGCCCAAGATCACGTTGGGCCTCAGGAAGAAGGGAGTTATGGGAGTGTCGACCACCCACGACTCAGCGTCCTCCGTGTTGAAGACGGGTAAAACCCAAACTGAGACGTTCTCCGAAGCGTTCGCGTTGACGTAGTTCACGGCCGATATGAACTCTCCCGGGACGTATACTGGATGGTAGCTCTACCATGACAGCAGGTAAGGCGAAAACACAGAAGCGATTATGAGGACGACGCCGGTAGACCTAATGGCTCCGGCCTTGAGCGATCGAGCGCTCACTTGACGATAGAGTAAGTCTAGTACAGCCCCTACTCCGATCCCTATGACTGTCGTCAAGTAATGGACCTGGAAGGGCGCGACCAACGCGTACTGAGTCCTAAGGTCCACGAAAAGCGGGGTGACGAAGAATATTTTCTTCCAGAAGTCCGAAAAGGGCACGTTAGGCATCGAGTATAGGTATGTCAGCAGGAGATACGTGGTGAAGACGTAGAACAGCTCCAGCCTCGTCTTGATTGCGAACCGATTTGAGAGCATGAACTCAACGAGGCTCAACGCGACTGCTATCAACGTGGACACTACGTATGACATGGGAGGGGGCTGAGAGACCTCGTTCGTACTCAAAAGCGTGAGCGTCAGAGGTTACCTCAAGGAGTTGGACACCCAGAATTCGTAGGAGACCCTCAGGAATGAGGGGTTGGAGAAGGCGGCTAAGTTACTGACTATGGTTTCCTATTGCCACAACGCAAAGCCGAGAAGCGCTACCGTTGAGAGGGCAAGCGGAAGAAAGGAGCGTTGCCTTACCCCGTAAGTGAAGCAGAACGCCAGCGTGATGATTACTAGGATCACCAACGGGACAGCGTAAAAAGGAACAGCGAAAAGCCAACTTATATACAGAAAGTAAGATGAAACGGATCAACATCTAACGTCGCTGACTTTACTCCCTGACGAAAGGACGGCTCTCCTGAATAGATCCAGGAAGAGTAAGTAAAAATCCGTCACATATATTCCAGTCTGAGGATCGACTAGAGGATAAAGTGAAGCTGTCGCGTTAAAATCAAAATGCAGGACTATAATGACTCCACTTAAGACTGCCCATCTTCTATTTATTCCAACGTCGAGCATCATATCCCGAACGAATAGGTATAGCGGAATGGCTCCTAAATTCAACAGAAGAAACGAGGAAAAAAGAAGGAAGAGTACGGCAAAACTGAGGCGAATGCCACAGGGATTAGTCCTAAGAACGTGTTTATCAGGAGAAGATCCGCCGTGCACTCGCCCGAGACCGCTTTCTTCCATAAGATCTAAAATCGCGCGACTTGGGGAAGAAGAGATGAATTACGCCGTGATAAATTACCGCGACACGGATTAATATCGGAATGCGCGGAAATAATCCGCACGAATGGACTCAACACCTGTCCGGAGAAAGCTTGGCGAGCTCTCGAGCGTGAGAGTTTGAGGGTGCTCATTGGCGTGAATGAGGGCGACTTGTCTGAGGATCTCAGCAGAGTTACGGGCATAGGGAAGTACGTGAGAGAGTTGGTGAGTCGCTTGCGCGAAATGCGAGACGACCTCAATCTTGAGGTTAAAGTCGTCTACAACTACAGGAACGCTCTGAGCGCCATTAAGAGCGTCGTCAAAGGGGTTCTGGCGGACTTCTCGACCTACGATATCGTGCACTTCGTCTCACCGAAACCGTTCGCGCCGTTGAGGAGGAAAGTCCTCATAACCACAGTTCACGACCTGTTTTTCCTTAAGTATAGGGAGTCCGGTCACCCCCTCTTGAAGAAGTTTTACGTGGAGAACGTACTTCGGTCAGACGCGGTTATAGCCGTCTCCAGCTTAATTGAGGAAGACCTCAAGAGAACTATTAACTACAAGGGGAAATCTTTCGTGGTGAACCTAGGGATAGACGAGAAGTTCTTCAATCCTTCGAGGACGTCAGAACGCAGGGAAAAAGTTAGGCTCAAACTAGGTTTCGTTGGCAGGGTAGACCACGAAAGGAAGAACTTGGTCAGGGGCATTAGGACATTCAAGGAACTGAAAGACGAAAACGCGGTCTTCGAAATCTGGGGGGCTTACGATCCTGGAAGTAAGGTGTTCGTGAGGGTGCGAAGGGAGGCCGAGGGGGACGCCAGGGTCAGGTTCATGGGGCCAGCCCCCGAGGAGAGGATCGTGGAGATATACGACTCTTTCGACGCACTCTTCCTGCCCTCTATCGAGGAGGGTTTCGGGTTGCCGATACTGGAAGCAAATGCTAGGGGCGTACCTGTCATAGTGTATGAGGACGCTAGGATACCGAGGGAGGTGTGCAAGTATTGCATCAGGATCAAGGCCGAGCTACCTAGCGCGGACGAGATCCTTGAATATAAGCAGAAATTCAGAGAGGAGATGATAGAGTTCACGAGGGGATTCACATGGGCGAACGTCGCCCAGAGGACTTACGAAATATACAAATCGTTGCTTTGACGCTTTAATTGCGGTTTAGTTAAGTTTCCACCATCTCTATGATCGCGTCTTCTATTTTAGATACTATCCTGTCCCAGTCTTTATGTTGTTCAATTAGTTTTATGGTGTAATTGTTCGGCTCTAATATCGGGTTCTTAGCTACTTTACAGACAGCGTCTACCATGGCTTTCCTGTCGAATATGGGAACAATTTTGACCAAGTTAGATTTGGAGAATATCTCGTAGTTCGCGGGGTTGAAGTACATGACGACAGGCGTGTTCACTGCGATAGTCTCTAGAACGGTTATTCCGAATGTGTCAGAGATGGAAGGGTATATACTCACGCTCGCCCTCGAGATGACCTTATACACGTCGCTTTTGCTAGGTAACCTCCCCAAATTCACGACTATATCATCCAAACCTAAACGTCTCATGTAATTTTCGTCCACAGCACCTCCGATAATGTAAATCTTCTCGAGACACCCCCTCGCCTTAGCCACTTTGAATACGTTTACCGCCTCTATAATTCCCTTAGTTCTCTGTGGTCTAGCGAAGAACACAGCATAAGGTTCCTTGCTGTCGGTGACATAGGAGCTTGGATCGAGTTCGAGAGCGAATATCGGAAATACTATTTTATGTGCTACGTCGGCGAGATTTATCTTCTCGAAAACTCCTTTTGAATTGGCTAGAAGTCTTATCTTTCCTTTGTGTTTTTTCAAATAATTTTTCCAGGAGGTATGAATTATTAGAGACATAAACAGAAGCCTTGAAACTCCGTACATTCCACCCATGTAGGACTTGACTTTAAAGAGATTTTTCCAGTACAGAGACGGGTTTAACGTTAAATCTCCTAAGTGCTGTAGAAATCCAATATATTTATTAGAATACTTAAGGGCGAATTTTAAGAAACGGTATCCCACAGGTATCCTACTAAACACGTCCTTTAGATACACAAAATATTTTGAGCTATCAAAGGGAATTTCGTAACCCCCCACGTTTAAGTCCACAACTACCTGGTCCCGAAGAACTTCACTCATCACGTCGTACGCCGAATGTAGCTTACAATTCAAGTAAAGTTCCAAGATCTTTTCGTTAACAGGAATCTCAAGTTTGTCTATGAATTCTAGAACATCCTCCCGCGTGAACTTACTGTTCATACAAAGGTATTGATATTGCAGATCTATGTCAGGAATTATTTCAAATTTTATCTTTCGAAATCTTTTTATCCAATTATAAATCACATATTCTGCTCCACCCAAAGGGACTTTTCCGAGAACATTGGGGGTTCGCATGAGCAATTTTGCCGACGTGAAAGGCTGATTATTCTAAGCTTTAAACGTAATCTTTGTTCGCCAGGGAAAAATTCGACTAATAGAATCATTTACTTGGTTAAGTTTAAAATTATTGAAATAAATGTAGTAAGATCGCTTGTGAAAGTCGCTGGGCAATTCAACGCGGTATGCGGAAACGGTTAAGTTTCACTCCTGGCCAGACTTTGTAAAGCATGCTTTTTTAATGAATTGAATTTCGTGATTCAAGTCTGTACAAATACTTAACGTACATGTCCGATACTCTCTTTTTCCCCAGAACGTAGAGACCCCCTATCGCTAAGAACGTCTTTAAGAAGGTACTCAGACTGATCTGTCTGCTGAGCAGCGACTTGAAGTTGAGTATGGCTATTTCATACGTGCTCGCTGAAATGGGCTCAGGAAGCCCGCAGTTAAAACGACCGTCCAATAAAGCGACAAATATTTCGTCGAATAAGAGCTCTCTTTCCACAAGTGCTTTGCATTGCCTACAATTTTCCAAAAAAGTAATTAACATTCTAAACGTTTGTAAATATTTTTTCAGTACGCAAAGTCGTTTTTGCAAATGATCGTTGAAATCTTTGCTCGAATAAAATTGGGTAGTTTCTCCGCTACCTATTCGATAATAAGTCAATGAATCTGGAACATGTAACACTTTCCCGTGCTCTATTGCTAAGTAAAAAATCGCGAAATCTAGGGCAGACCAGAAGTTAGCCAGTTTGTCCCTAATTTTTTCAAGAAACTCTTTCCTTACAGTCATTGAGCTGAGGTTATGATGAATAGCAGGATATAAGCGCGCTACATTAACTACGTTATCACGCGTCACAATTACTGAAGAACGGGGTTGATTTCGCGTTAAATGATTCACAATATACCCCCCTGCTTCTTTCCCTTCAGCGTCTATGAACTTCTGAAAGTTATGTACCAAGATGATACCTGTCTTGCTTTCATTGATTATCTTGCTCAAAATCTTCAATTTATCTCTATGAAAGAGATCGTCATCTTCTAGGAAAGCTATGGCGTCCACGTCATCATGAACAGCTTTCGCGCCCTCGCTGATAACTTTCCCGTGGTAGGGGTGATTGACTTCTACGAGCGTTACACCTTGGACGTCCTTCAGCTTACTAATATCGTCCGCCACCACTATAACTTGAACAGGTTTCAGCGACTGTTCCAAGGCCGAGCGTATAGCTTCGTGGATGTAGTTGTATCTTTTGTAAACGGTTATAACTACGGCGAACTTCACGACCAACCCTGGTTCAGAAATTCGGGATTAAAAATTGTAGTTAAAGACGATTTAATATACTCTAATATACACTACTAATATACACTACCGTTCGACTTCACTCTTTAGAGTCACTATTCCTGAAATCGTACATACCGTCCAAGCGCTTAGCGGAGAAGCTCGTTAGACCGTGTCGAAACGAAAAAGTAATAGGCAGCGCTGCACAGGTCGGGCTCGCTGGAACGGTCTCGCCTTGTGCGTTTGACAGGACTTCCTCGTCTAAACTGGCTCTCACAGCCCGATGAGCCTTCTCCTGACCGAAGGCAGTCATCCGTAGTGGTGCTTCTCACGTTCTGTGTACTTCGTTTCGTGGCTAACCAGGAGAGAGCCGTCATTACATTACCAAAGCGAGACTGATGATTTCCAAGAACGCTCTCATTCTGTTCGGCACAAACCTAAGTAGTAGCTCATACTCCACTTTACTAACGACTCTCAAAAATCTTAGAGACAATAATCCAATAACGAACATTACTAAGCTTAGCAAGAGGAAGTGGATTACGAATACTACTTCTACAGCAGTTACACCGATGACAACTAGAGTTGCTACCACGTCCTTTAGCTCGTACTTTATCGCGTTAACGGAGCTGGAGTAATACATCGTGTAAGCCACGGATAAGATGGCTGTCGCCAACTGCGCCAAAGCCCCTCCCTCTATCCCGAACCTAGGGATAAAGAAGGCGGAGAACGACACAACCGAAACGGAGTTAAGTCCAGTAAGGACGAGGATTGGCCTCTGATCCCGATTGAACGCTATGACCGACGCGATGGGCACTCCTCCTAAAAGGCCCACCAATGTCGCCAACATTAGGGTTTGTAACGCCCTAAGGCTCTGCGAGAAACTGGGGAACAGCAGGGGCACGAGCACCTCGCTCCCAATCATGCTTAGAACGACTACAACCATCGTTATCACCGTCGCTACTCTGAAGGCCGGCCTGCTGATATCAAGCTCGCTCACGCCCTTCGAGCGATAGTAGGAGGCTGCGGCCAAGTACGACGTCGATATTATCGTGCCGAGTATTAGGGCGGGAACGGATGCCACCAACGCGGCGAACTGGTATAGGCCTAAGTCAGTCTGCCCCAGGAAGTACACGGTCACGAGCCTGTCCCCCTGAGACGAGAGGAAACTGGCGAGCGCTTGCCCGTATAAGTACTTGTTCTCGAGGAACCTCGTGAAGTAAAGCTTGGCGTCGAATTTCGGGCTGATACCCCCCTGCCTTCTCCTCAGCGCGACCAGCCCATACGCCACCGCGGCCAGAGCCCCAACCGTCCAGATCTCCACGAACTTTGTGAAGCTGTGTTCTAGCACCGCTAGTATAGAGACGCCCCACCTGAACGTCGCCGAGATGGCGGTAACTGTTGCTGCCTCCGTGAACATGTCCGAACCATACAAGATCCCCTGGACAACGTTTTGAACGAGGAACAGGTAGAGGTACGGCAGCGCTAGCCAAACGTAATTCGGCATCGTAAGGAAGAAGAGGTAAAGGGGGATTGTGAGTAAGGGGTACGCTAAATAAGCTTCGACTGTTACTCTGTGAGTTCCTTTAGCCAAGCTTGAAGCGACGTCCCTCGTTATTACACCCTGCGGGACAAGGAAGAACGCCGTCCCAACGAAGGCTTCGAGGAGCTGAACGACTGCCACCTGCCCGAAGAAGGCGGGGTCTGAGACCCTAGCCGTTATCGCGAAGAAGACGGCGGCTAAGACGATTTGGTAAGCCGTGGTCGTCAGGATTTTCAGGGCGTTCGTCAACGGGTTCATGAGTACAGCGTTCGAATACGGGTGCCGAGAATTAAAGCGAACCCCGCGGGGTGCCGTAGAGCGTTACCGGGGAAAAAGCCGTTCGCTTCAGGTCAAAGACGTCGCTTAGAGCTACGCGTAAGCGGTCGCCTTAGGGGACTAGGGGAGCCGTTACCGCCGAATTAGCAGGCGAACGACTCCAGGAAATCGTAGTACATTAGTGCTGTCCTGTCCCAGGAGTATTTCTCCGCCTCCTTCCTCGAGCTTCCCCACATCTTCTTCAGGGTAGAGTAGTCGCTGAACGCCTGAACAATCTTCTCGGCCATCGCGCTTACGTTACCGTAGCTGACTAGCCAACCGTTCACCCCTTCCTTTATTAGCTCCTCGATGGAGCCGACCGCGAACGCAATCGTAGGAGTTCCGGATGCCGAAGCTTCGAGAACCGAAAGGCCGAAGCCCTCAATAAAAGATGTGCTCAGGAAGACCCAGGCCTGGCGCAAGAGCCTCACCTTCTCCTCTTCACTCACCCTCCCTAAGTACACCACGTAGTCCCTCCTCCTCACCTCTTCCCTGACTTGAGGCTCCAGATCCCCGCCTCCGGCCATGACGAGCTTGACGTCCTTGCTTAACCCCTTCTCCCTGGCCAGGTCGAAGGCCTGGATCGCCATTAGGGGGTTCTTGTACTTCTTTAAGCGGTGAAGCCACAGCACAAAGGGCTCAGGGCTCTTCTCGCCGGGCCTGAACTTCTCCAGGTCGACCGCCTCCGGAATCACTGTCACCCTCTCCCTCCTGACCTTCAGCAGTTTCACCGCCTCCTCCATGGTCGTGTAAGAGGGGACAACGACCCTTTTATAGAAGCGGGAGAACTTCTCCGCGAGCTTCACAGGCTTCGAGAGGTACCAAGGCAACTCGTAGTCCAGGACCAGCTGGTGGACGTGGTGTATCTTGGCGAAGGCGCAGTCGTTAGTCAGGAAGGAGAAGAAGGGGACGGCGTGCGCTATGCTGTCCATGACAATCTCGTGTTTCCTCGCCTCTAGGGGGGCGTAAAGGTGGAGGGTGAGCTCGTTCCCCCTTCGCATCAGGCGGATCCCGTCCAGCTCTTCCTCCTTAGGACGCCCGCTTACCTCTTCCGACAGCCAGGTGACCTGAACCCCCATCTTCACCAAGCGTTTAGCGGTCTCGTAGAGGTCGTGCTCAGCCCCTCCTGCTTTCGGGTGGTAGGGATCCCTGTGGTTGACGATCAGTAGCTCCATAAGCTATAGGCTAACGCCTCGTTCCGAGCTGATAACTTTATCGACTTTCTCGACCTGCGGATTCGGGACTTTTCAGCGTTTCAGTTCAAAATGATTTTAGAGCTAAACGACGGCCACGCAATAACGACCGACGCGAAAGGTTTGAATGCCTACTGTAACCGCTTAAAGCTACAAAGAACTGGATCTGGCGGCGCTAAGGATAGTTTAGCGTCGTTACGAACGCAATTTATGCTCCCTACAAGTAATACCCCAAAGCGAAAGGAACTCCCTTGATTAAAGTCAAGGGTAACAGCTTTATCTTCTCGATCAAAGTGAGCCCTGGCCTGCTCCTCCTTTCGTAAATGAACCTCTCGTATTCAGTCCCCCTCAAGAGCTTCGCGTTCTTGCCGTACCTATACCACTTCTTAACGAACTGCAGGAGGCTGTCGTCCTCTATGTGGTAAACGGCGTCTGGTATGAATTGCACTTTGCCCCTATACAGTTTCATAACGTTGTAGTAGATGACGCTGTCCTCGAAGGCGTTCAGCTTGTTCCTCAGCACCTCGGGGATCATCTCGTAAGCCTTTAGAAGTAGCTGTCTGTCGTACATCCTCGGGATTATCCCTCCTTTAGTTACTGATAAGTTCTCGGCCCATTTCTTGTGCACTATTTCCCTGTCCATGCTCATCAGCTTGTGCACTACCCCTTTCCCTACGGTTATTTCTCCCAGTGCAACCACTTTCTCCTCAAAGCCCCTGAAGTTCTCAGAGAAGTACATGTCCGAATCGAGGTTCACCACGTAATCCCCCTTCGCGATTCTAGCCCCTTCGATCCTAGCGATCAGCCTACTCCCCCTCACCTGAACGACCCTCGCCCCTTCCTTCTCCGCGATTTCCGGCGTCCTATCTGTGGAAAAGGAGTCCACGACTATCACTTCGTCGGCCACTTTTACGGCAGACCTCACTGCAATACCGATAGTCCTCTCGCTGTTAAGCGTAGGAATAACGACGCTGATTTTCATCGTTGTGATGTTGGAAAGGAGAATTAAAAGCCGAGGAATTGCTGAGATTCGTTATTCTCGTATAGACTCACTCTCAGACTTTTATGAAGTCCTCCCCCTCAAAATTGAACAGCTCTTCTGTGAGGTTCCTGGACAAATACAGCGTCCTCACGTCGTTCGACAGTGCCAACATGGTGAGGTAGAACCGAGGCTTGTCCCTCTCGCACATGGAGAGGCGTCCAACCCCCGTTCCTCGTAGATCACGAAGTCGTTAACCAGCCTCGAGGCCTCCTCATCTAGTTTCAGACGTTAGAGGAGCAAGGGCTTGAGACACCCCTTGTAGCCGTGGTTCTTGTCGCTTACGACGATCAGCACGTGACACAAGCTGTTCCTACAAAACCGAATGTAAGGAGGGGAGAACTGCAACCCGTCTAACTCCTCTTTGACCTTATTGTAGAAACTGGTCTAGGGGGTTCAGAGCTTATTTTAAGCCGAAGTACTTACATCCCGTGGAAGTAGCGGTCTACTGCGGCCAGACGTGGAGCTGGACAGGGCGGAGGATCTGCGACGCCTACCAGGGGGAGAAGCTCAATTTCAATACTGTCCTCAAGTGGCTCGAATCCCGGAAAGGGAAGGAGAGCGAGTCCTTCCTGATCTTCGGCACAGACGTAGTCCCGTACCCGGTCTACAACTACCCGAAAAGGCCTATAGACGCTACCCCCCTCTTTCAGTTTATAAAGAATGGGGGCACGGTGATATGGGCAGGCGACGTCCCCTTCTATTATTTGGATAGATCCGGAATTAGAGCCGAGACCTTCAAGAGCTCCAATCCCTTCCCCTTCGCTCTAGTTAACTTAGCTAACGCTCCCTACTCTACGAACGCCGAGCCCTCGATCGTGGGTCATATGCTGGGCTACTCCCACAGGGAGTCCTGGAGGCCCGTAGAGCCACACCCCGACCTGATACCGATAAGCTACGTCGAGCCCTTGGATCGGAAAAGCGAGACACCCAAGCTCTACTCGTCCTGGATCTACCCATACGGCAAGGGCAGGTTTGTCAGGGTCTTCGACTCCCCCTCCATTGATCCCGAATTCGTCCTCTCGCTCCCGCGGAGGCTTTCCGAATTAGGCCATGGGGTCAGGATCAAAAACTTCCGCAGGTTCAAGGACTTGAAGCTCGTCCTCCCCAAGGAAACGAAAGTAGCTGTCCTCCTAGGGGACAATGACTCTGGTAAGACTACAGTGCTGGAGGCGTTAGCCGTCCTTTCACGTGAGGCCGAGAAGGTCAAGGAGTTCAGGGGCGAGCTGGGCGCGGTGAATTCAGAGGTAGAGGTCTTCATCAACGGGAAATACTACTATTGTCGATTCTCAGAAGACTCAAAGAACTGTACGTCCCATCTCGACGGTACTCTGGTCTACTCCAAGAAGGAGGAGTTCCTGACCGACGCGAAGGGGTTGAGCGACTACGTAATTTCGGAGGCCTCTAGGCTCTTCGAGGTCTTCCACAAGGACGTAATGCTGGTCTTCCTAGGCCCCAGCAACACGGTGAAGGTGGCGCTCAAGGACAAGACCATAATCCCCGCGACTCTCCTCGGCTCCGGCTACAGGAGCGTACTGAACTTCGTCCTGACGCATCTCGTGAAGAAACCGAGAGTCCTCATGATAGACGACCTCGAGGGCTTCGCCCTCCACCCCGAGCTGCTGAAGAAGTTCTACGACTTCCTACTGAAACTAGACCTCGACTTAGTGTTAATCACCACCCAGAGCTCCGACGTCTACGCCTACCTGGCGGAGAGGAAGCTGGATCAGGTCAAGTTCGTCCTCCTGTGCGGGGACGACAAGTACGAGATCTTTAGGTCGGAAGAGGTGGCCGACATGCTGTACTACGAGGACCTGAGGTACGCGGCCTTAGAGTGTGGTAGCCGTGGAAGTGGTGAGCAATCCTAAGGAGAGCGAGGGATATCACATCCTCGTAGTTTTCGGCGACGGGTCTCGCGACAGGGAGTTCGTTACTAGAGCTCTTAAGAACAGAAGGGAAAAGCACTGTAAACTCAAGGTGTTCGTCCCAGAAAGTGGCGCCAAGGGTCTCGGCGAGCTGCAAATCCTGGGTAAAGGCGTCGAGGGAGTCCTGGGGTTCCTGAAGCTCCACGTGACTAGGCGCTCGCCTTGGGCGTATATAGTCGTGATAGACAAGGAGCATTGTAAGGGTAACTGCGTGAATGCCGTCGAAGCGGGCTCCCGAAAGCTGGGCGTTGCAATAAAGGGCTTCAAGAAGCTGAACAGCTGTCCAGACCTATACAGGTTCGACCTCTCGGTCGGTTCGAAGGAGTTCAGGGCCTACTTCGCGTTCCTGGGAAAGGAGTGTTGCTTGGAGGAGTTCGTGCTGACCTTCTGTAGCGAAAGGGTCGCAGGGAAGGGAGAGGACGGAGAGGGGTGTTGCGAGTTTTACAAGGCTTCACTGAGGAAGCTGAGTAAGGAGAGAGTAGAGGCCTGCGAGGAGTCCGCTAGGGAAATGCTTTACAAGGCCCTGAGCAAGGCGTTCGCGGAAGCTTCCTCAAGCCTGGGCATCAACTAATCGCGAGGACTTAGGACAGCCCTGGGCCATAGGAACGGTTGTGGTTCCGAAGTTCGTTCCAAGACATCGTTGACGCACTAGGCACAATTAGGGGCTTCGGTCGCGCCTTCTCTTATAGTGTCCAATAATGCACAGGATACCACCCGGTTTATCGCCCCGATTTCCCATCCTTAAATAACGCTGAAGCGATAGTTACCTGAGTAATGGAAGACCTAATCAGGAGGGCCCAGGAGAAGGGGATCGACGTAGAGGAGCTTATCTTGCTAGCCCTGTCGAGGGAAGACCCCCAGGAGGCGGCTGAGCTGAGGATGGAGCTGGCGGAAAAGTACTTCTCCGAGGCCGAGGACTACCTGAGGAGGGGAGACGCGGTACAAGCCTCTGAGAAGGCCTACAAGGCGGCTGAGGAAGCGGTGAAGGCCCTGGCCGAGAAGTTCGACGTCCCCGAGTACAAACAAGCCCTCAGGGAGGGGAGGTGGTACGCCTACCTCCTGGGGAAGGCCTCGAGCTCCCTGGCTAAAGAGCTGGGCGAATGGGCCGTGTACGGGTGGAGCAGCGCCTACTTTCTCCACGTCTGGGGCTTCCACGAGGGGAAGCTGAACCCAGACGATGTGACCGCCTACCTGAACAGGGTCAAGGAGATGCTTAGAAAAGCAAAAGAAGTCATTGAGCAGAAGAAGGGTTGAAGTGGCGGCTCGATCCCCGCGTTTTCCGCCTCATGCCTTCCCCGTCCAGAGCCTCAGCAGGAAGCCCGGCACTTCTTCCTCCGACAGCACCTCTACCCCCTTGTGGTAGGCCCTGTGCGGCCTCCTCTTCTTGACCTCTACTTTGAGGCCACCCGCTATCGCGTCTATTTCGTGGTCGTTCTTGAAGTAGTAGACCTCCCCGAAGGCCCTGTACAGGTGCTCCTGCACCACGTGCTCCAGGAGGGCGTCCTCGTTGACCTCCCTGTTGAGCCAGCTAGCTAAGGCCCTGTAGAGGAAGGGGTCCCTGAAGAAGGCCTTCTTCTCCCTCCTGGTCTGCACGACGTTTCCGGCCTTGAGGAAGGCGAGCTTGAGGACGAAGACGTCCTCCAGGAACTCCAGGTACTCCTGAACTGTCAAGTGCGAGACCCCTACGTCGCTGGCTATCGCGTTGTAGGAGAAGGGGGAGGGGATCTTATCCATCACCGAGCCGAGCACGTCCTGCACGTGCCTGAGGCTCTTCCCCGCCTTGTAGACCTCGGAGGCCAAGCCCTTCACGACGGCCTCCTCGGCGTCAGGGTGGCCGTTTATCGACTTGGGGAACCCGCCCCTCGCCTTGTACTCCTCGAAGAGGGCGAAGATGAGGTGCGGGTCGCCCAGGGCTTCGCCGGGCTCATGGTTCTTCACCCTGACGTACTCGGGGAACGAGAGGGGGAGGACAAGCACTTCCTTCCCCTTCCCCGTCCTGCCGGGGAACCTCTCCACGGCCTTCACTACCCCCAGCGAGGAGGAGCCGCTGACTATCACCACGTCCTTGAGTAGCTCCCCTTGATCCACGTAGAACTTCACTATCTTCCACCAGTCCCTCACGCTCGTGACCTCGTCGAGGATCAGGACAGCGCCATTCAACCCCCTCTTCCTCTTCTCCCTCACGTAGTCCTCCAGGATCTCCCTGAACTCCCTGAACGAGGCCACGTAGTCCAGGTCGAGGTAGAAGATCGACTGTGGATCCCTCCCCCTCTCGATGAGCTCCTTGATCAGGATCTTGAGGCCCGTGGTCTTGCCGGTCTGCCTAGGCCCGTAGACGAAGTTGAGGCTGAAGGGCTCCAGGGACACCTCATCTATCCAGGACGGCCTCCACCTCACCTTCTGAGACTCCCACTCGGCCAAGTGCCTGTCCTTCCACCTCTCGCTGTACCACCACGGGTTGACGTTGGAGAACCTCTCCATTGATAGTGGAGTAACAAATGGTATTTAAAGGGTTGACAGTTGAATATCAACCTAGTAAACAGATAAAATTACATGAGAAGGAAAATTGCGGGAAACGAGGTAACGGCTCAACCCTCTCTGTGACCCCTCACTCCTTAGGCTCACTGCGTTCCTTAGCTGGAGTGAGGCCCTCCTGGTTAGCTGAACCCGAGGTTGTTCCCTCTTACTCGCCCAAGTCGGCGACGACCAGAAGGCCCGATCGCAGACCCTGAGTGTTCTAAGGGCAGAAGGCGTCGAGCCTCTTCAAGTAGTCCTCAACGTTCCTCCTCCTCGCCTCCTCCTCGAGGTAGTTCACGTCCAGCGCCCCCTTTTGTGCGCGCTAGGCCACAACAGCCTTGTTCCTGTCCTCGAGGCTGTTCCAGGACTTCCAGAAGTCGAGGTATGTTAGGACTACCTCCTCAGGTGGCAGGACGTAGACGCGGTAGCCGTTCACGGAGAACTTCACCGGTGGCTTCCTCCTGTCGTAGACCGTCCCGACTATGTCAATGGCCTTCTCGCTTATCTCCCTGACCTTGGGAAGGTAGACCCTCGAGCCCTTGACTGAGATCTCCCTCAACAGCTCCCTGAACGCCTCCAAAGCCTTCTCGCCCTCTACAACGACGTCCACGTCCCCCGTCCTCACGGCCCTCGCGCTGTAGAGCTCCGCCGCGAAGCCTCCAACTATAATTATCCTGCCCAGGCCCTTTTCCTCTAAAAGCGTGTTGATGATTGCCAGGAACTTCAGGAACCTGTCCGTCTCGCTCCCGACGAGCTCGCTCAGTCTTTTACGTAGCTTCCCAAGCAGCCAGTCCTGTAGTATATCACATCCCCCCTCCCTTCTCCAGCAGCCGAGTTCCTGCATCAGCTCGAGGTCGTCCCTCGCGAGCTCGGCTAACCTCTTCAAGTCCGCCTCAGTCGTCTTGCTCCCTCTGGGCCTAGGCCTGTCCTCTATGAGCCTTATGAACACCTCGTCCAAGTCCACGGGAGATTAAACCTTACCCGCGTATATAAAGGGCCGACCGACTCGAGGGCGGGAGGGGGAGACCCTCTCTCATCCCTCGGGCTGTGCGAGCCGTGAACGAAAGTTTATTTGAAATTTAGGGCTACACTTTACTCGACCTACCGTGGTCTGGAAGGAGATCAAGGACGAGGTTAAGAAGGCAGTCGAGGCGGCGATAGGTACGTGGAAAGGAGGTCACTAAGGCAGCCACCGAGGCCACTAAGGAGCTGACGAAGGACGCGGTGGAGGTTGGAAAGGACGTGGCTAAGGCCTCGATAGAGGTCGGCAAGACCATGGAGAAGGGCTTCAAGGAGGCTACCAAGGAGACCGTCCGCGCTGCAAGGGAGATCATCGGGGACGTCACTAAGGCGGGAAAGGACGCGGTGGCGGGGCCGATAAGGGAGATGAGGAAGTTGGGCAACAGGGAGGAGGACGAGGGGGCTTAAGCCCTCGTCGTTAAATCCCTGGGAAGCTGATATATAATCGTGGCGGACAAGGACGAAGAGGGCCTGGGCCTGACCTTCATCTTGGGCCTCGCGGTGAAGGCCGGGATAATCCTAGGGGCAGCCCTAGTCCTGTACTACGTCCTGGAGGCCGTGTTCTACAACTACTTGACGAAGGGGCACCCGTGAAAGGGGAAAATCACTTCCTCCTCTTCAGGAGGGCTAACGCGATTATCAAAACGGCCACGGCCGCGCCTCCTACAACTCCGTAGAAGGTCGGCGTGTAGCCGGAGGTAATTGTCAGCACGTAAGTCGAGTTGAGGCCGTACTGGTCAATCGCGACTATCTTGACCACGTTGTCGCCCATGGCCAGGTTTAGAGTCACGGGCTGTCCAGGGCTGAACCTCCCCACGAGCTGGCCGTTTTGGTAGACGAAGACGGTGGCGTTGACGCCGCCCGACACTCCTGGGATTAGGGTCGCGGTCGTGTTGTAAACGAAGGCGCTGCCGCTCGCGTTCAAGACCCTCACGTAGACCTTCGGGGGAGGCACCACGACGAGGGTGAAGACGTCTGACACTGAGTACCCGGCCCTGTCCTGGGCCTTCACCGCGACCTCATGAGTCCCTGGCTTAAGGTGGGGGACTTCAAGGCTGTCCCCGTGTCCGACGAGGGAACCGTTGAGGTACCAGGCCACCGTGATCGGAGGGACCCCTCCGTTCGTGGCGACGCTTATAGTCACTGGGACCCCCTCGTCGATGACGAGGGCCTTAGGGGCGTTAGCCAAGCTCTTGCCCTGAACGCTCAGCGTCGGCTTCAACGCGAGCGGGGGCACCACCAGTACTTTGACCTGGTGCGACGACTTGACCCCGAGGGAGTCGGTAGCTACGGTCGTGACCACGTAAGTGCCGGGGGACGGGAAGGCGTAGGTGAGGCTTTGCCCCAGGGACGCGAGAGTCCCGTTGACGTACCACGCGACGTTCACGGGAGGGGCTCCTCCTGACACGTTCGCGTAGAACGCGACGGGTTGGCCGGCGTCAGCCTCCGTCAACGTGGCCTTCACGCTCAGCTTGAGGTCGGGGAAGACGGTCAGGCCTAGCTTCAACGTCTTGGTCACGCCGCGGGCGTCTCTCACGGTGAGGGTCGCCGGGTACTTGCCCGGCAGGAGGCCGCTGAAGTTTACCTTGAAGAGCCTCCACGCCTCCAGCGCGGGATAGGTGCCGCGGTAGGAACTGACGAGCTTCCCGTCCTGGGAGTAGACGTTCAGCGTAAAGCTGTAGGGGGGAAGTCCTCCCGAGACTGACAGGTTCAGGTGAGAGACGGGCGCGGAGGGCTCGATCGCCCCGCCGAACGAGTTGACTCAGACGCCCAAGGGCAAAACGGGTGGCGCGACGTAGGGGGGTGCCGAGAGCCCTACCGTCACGAGGCCGTTACCGCTCGTCTGAAGGTTATAGGCGCCCTCAGCGGTGTCTAGCCCGAAGGGGAAGAGCGCCTTGGGGTAGAAGACCTCGAAGCCCCTCGGGGTCGCGTTGAAGTACAGCATGTAGAGGCTCACGTTGGCCCGAGCGAAGTTGGCCTGCAGCTCGCAACACTCTCCTCCCAGCACGAGCTCCGAGTCGAGCGCGTGGTTGTCCCCCGTGACGCTTGAGCCGTTCACCACGAAGGCGGCCGAGGTCACAGGCCCGCCCACCCTGACGGTGACGTTGTCGTACCAGTGCACCGGGCCGAAAGTGAAGTTCTCGTTACCCAGGGCGTAGCCGAACTGTATCAAGACCGCGTTCTCGCTGAGCTGGCGGGCGAGGATCACGAGCTCTACGGATGGGGGAGCCCTTAACTGTGGGGTCGAGTAGGCGTAGTACATCTCGACGACTCCGTCCCTATAGTGGGGGTAAATGCCCCCTTTTCCCTTGACCGCTCCCGAGGACACGGAGGCGTGGCGCGACGTCATGTTCCATACGTTGTCGACGAAGCGTGTCGTGTCGCCGTCGAAGTACTGTATTACGTTCTGGGCCCAGAGGTACTGCGTCCCGCCTTTATACTTTATCACCAAAACGTCGTTGAGCTGGACGGAGAACGAGTTCCCCGTCGTTCCCGAACTCCCGCCCTCACTGTACCCCCTCTGCGGGCCGTTGAACTTCACGACCCCGATCACCCCCTGGAACTGCTCAGTGTAGGGCAATAACCGCCCGTCTGTGTACTGAAGCCCCAGGTCCGCGATCCCGGTGGGGGCGGGCCTCGAGAACGCGAAGTAAGTGAAGTGCACCCTGCTGCCCGAGACGTTGTTGTAGAAGACAAGGTAGTACGTCCCAGGGCTCAGCGGGATGTACTCGTCGGTGGAGCTCGAGACCTTGAAGTAAACGGAGCCTCCACGGCCAGTTGAGTGGAACTGCTGGAACTGGGACGGCGTCATCACCATAAAGGTCAAAGGAGAGGAGGAGGCCATAAGGACGAACACTCCGTTCGGGGCGACGACCATGGGGAAGTACAGGTACCAGTTCGGGTCAAGCGACACTACTTCGTGGTGCTCCTCGGAGTAGGACAGAACGCCTAGCTGAAGAGGAACCAAGAGCAGGACTACCAGGAGTAGGGTTAGGGATTTCCCCATCGCGGACTTACGCGGGGTCGAGATAAATAGGGGTTTCCCCACGTGAGACCCGTTGGTACTAACCGTTCGAGTTGACGGGAGTGACGTCAAATTCCTTTCCTAAAATGTCATTAACGGGGTGTAAGCACTCTAAGTGATAGTCATTCCAAGTGAGGAAAATTGAATTTCACTGAAACTAAATCTTTAAAACGTAAAGATCGGGATCAGAGGACTTTCCTGGCCGTGTAGGCTACCAGCTCGTTCGTGGCTGGGTGCTGGTCCGCGAAGCTCGCCAAATCTCTTGCAGTCAGCCCCCTGGAGAAGGCGAGCCCTATCTCATTTATGACGTAGCCCGCGTGGACTCCGACAATCCAGCTGCCGAGGAGCCTCAAGCTCCCCCTCTCGAAGTAGAGCATGAGCATCCCGCCCATCTCGTCGTACATCTGGGCCATAGCATCCCTCCTCATGTCGTACTCTGCACTCACGTAGCTCACGTTCATCGCCCTGAGCTGTTCCTCGGTGTAGCCCACGTAAGCGGCCGGAGGGATGGTGAACACCGTCACGGGGATCGACCTGAAGTCCACGAAGTCCGCGGGCTTCCCCTTGGCCAAAATGTTGTAAGCTGCAGCTAACGACATCCTCACGGCCGCGTGGAAGAACTCCGCCCTGTTAGTCACGTCGCTCGCCGCGAAGACGTTGGGGGAGGTTAGTCCTCATGGCTTCATCGACTTCTATCCCTCCCTTCACAGTCCTCTTTAGGCCAACGGCGTCAGTTCCCTCTGGGACTACGGGCCTCCTCCCTGTGGCAAGCACCACTAGCCCGGCGTCGAGGACTCCCTTGGAGCCGTCCTTCCTCGAGTAGACCACCTGGTATTCCCCCTCTTTTACCTTCTTTATCTCTAGTACGGGGGAGTTGAAGTTAATCTTGAGGTTCAGGAGGGGGAGCAAGACGTCCGCTATCTCCTGGCTGAGGTTCCTCATCACACTGTCTCCCCTTACTAGGAGCTCCACGTCGTAACCTAAGGCCTGGAGAACGGAGGCGGTCTCGAGTGCTATGTAGCCACCCCCTATGATGACTACCTTGCCCTCTATCCTCCTGAGGTTAGTCTTGTAGCCGTAGAGTTCGTCGCTCGTAATTGCGTGCTCCGAGCCGGGGAACTTGGGCCTGATTGCCTCCGAGCCAGTGGCTATTACGACGTAGTCTGCCCTCAAAGTCTCGCCGTTCACCTCGACCTCGTGGGGCGACAACAGCCTGGCTTTTCCCTTTATGAACGTCACGTTGGGGTGCTCCTTCAGCTCCTCCCTGTGCTGGCTGAACCTCGTCTCCTGCACCCAGTCCTTGTGGTCTTGGATCTTGGCGAAGTCGGCCTTCACCTCAGCCCCCAGGATCCTCCTGACCCTCATTACGGTCTGTGCTATTTCCCTGACCGTCTTGGAGGGGATGCAGCCGGAGTAGAGGCAGTTACCCCCCAGCTCCCCCTTGTCGTCGATGAGGGCCACCGAGAGGCCTGAGTCGGAGAGCCTGAAGGCCCCGGGGTAGCCGCCTCCTCCTCCGCCAATGATAATCGCGTCGTAGTTCATGGAAGAAGAGTGTGCAGTTAGGAATTAATGCGTGATCTAATGCGTTCTCTCGGCTTAGTTGAGTAGGCTTCGAGCGCCGTTTGTTAAGCTGACGACGTTCGGTGAGGAGAGTCTAGCCGCTCATTTAATAGCCTGTCAACTCATATTTGACAGTTCTACGGCTATCTGTCAAATGAAAATTGACAGGTTTATAAGGCACCCTGTTGACTCCTCCGCGTGGAAGTGGAGGAGCTCAAGAGGGTGATCCTCGACCAGAGGGAGCTCTTCGAGGACAAGCTCTCCCGCTCCAGGATAATACCGAGGGAGGTCAAGTACGAGCTGAGGGGCAACAACGCTTACCTGATCACCGGGCCCAGGAGGGCGGGGAAGTCGGTCTACGCCTACCAAATGGCTAAGGACAGGGTAGCCGTCAGGGTAGACTTCGAGGACGAGCGGCTGTACGGCCTGAAGGCGAAGGATCTCAACAAGGTCCTCGAGGCCGCTTACTCCCTGACGGGCGGGAAGCTGGAGGCCTTGATCCTGGACGAGGTGCAGAACGTGGAGGGGTGGGAGCTCTTCGTCTCCAGGGTCAGGGAGTTCCTTGAGGTGGTCGTGACGGGGAGCAACGCGAGGCTCATGAGCAGGGAGATGGCGACCTTCCTTACCGGCAGGCACTTGGACTACGTGATATACCCCTTCTCCTTCAGGGAGTACCTGACCTATAAGGGGGTCGAGCCGGGCGTGACCACTAGAGCCCTGGCCCAGGTGAAGTCCTCGCTCAGGGACTACCTCAACGAGGGCGGCTTCCCGGAGGCCTACACCACTCCCCCCAGGCTCTACTTGAGGACCCTCTTCCAGGACGTGGTGACGAGGGACGTCGCGCAGAGGTGCAGGACTAGGAGGGACGTCCTCCCCCTCGCGACCTTCTTGGCCGAAAACGTCGGCAGGGAGGTCTCGACGAGGAGGCTGGGGAACGCCTTCTCGCTCTCTCACCAAACGGTGGAGAACTACCTGAAGTGTCTGGAGGACTCCTACCTCTTCGTCCTGCTCAGGAGGTTCACGGGGAAGACGCTCGAGAAGTACACCCTGCCCAGGAAGGTCTATCTAATCGACCCCGCCCTATACGGCGCTATCACGGGCAGGGACGACCTGGGGAGGAAGATGGAGGACGCCGTCCTCGTGGAGCTGTTGAGGCTCAGGGACTACAGGGGCGTGAGGGTCGACGTGTTCTACCACAGGGAGGGGGACTACGAGGTGGACTTCGTAGTCGCCGGGGAGCGCAATTGGGCGATCCAGGTCAGCTACGAGGGCGAGGGCCTGAGGGAGAGGGAGCTGAAAGCCCTGGAGAGGTTCTCGGAGAGGTTCAGGGGCTTCCGCCTCTTCCTGATCACCTGGGAAGAGGAGGGGGAAGAGAAGCTGAACAACGGCAGGAAGTACAGGAAAGTCCCCCTCTGGAAGTTCCTGACGGAAGGGTTGAAGGAGGGCGAGTGAGTAATGTTTTACCGCTGATCAGTCGGCCAGCTCACACCTCAACGTACTGTCCGATTAAGCTCAAAAAGGCCTCCGCCTCGTCTTCGCCCAAGACCTTCAGGTCTACCAGGTCTGAGTCGGGCTCTGGCAGTGCGAGGTAAATCTCCAGTGACCTCCGCCTCCTCTCCTTGGGCGTGAGGGAGCCCCTGTATATCACCGCCACGTCCAGGTCGCTGGCCCCCGTCGCCTTCCCCTTGATCACCGAGCCGTAGACGACGACCTTCAGCACCTCCCCGTGCCTCATAGCTTCAGCCTTCACCTCCTCCGCGATCCTCCTCCAGTTCCCCTCGAGGTACCTTATCCTCTCCCAGCCCAAGAGCACGAGCTTATAGTCGCCGAGGAGTTATTAAGCCGTGTCGAGGTACGACGACGCCACCAGGCTTTGCAAGAGGGCTTTGAGGTACCTGGAGAGCGCGAGGCTGAACCTGGACAGAGGGTTTTATGACGTCTCGGCCACTAACTGCGAGATAGCGGCGGAGCTTCTGTTGAAGTCCACGATCCTGTTCCTCGGCGTGAGTTACCCCCAGACCCACAACCTGAAAGACTTGCTGGCAGTCCTTGACTCCCTGATGCCCGAGCTAGGAGTGAAGGACTTCGTGAGGCGCTTCAGGAAGGAGCTGAAGGACGTGGAGAGCGACAGGATCGAAGGACAATACGGCAACTTCGAAGTGGACGACGAGACGGCGAGGGACTGCCTGGAGTTCGTTAGGAACGAGCTCCTCCCGCTGGTCAGGAGGGCGTGGAAGGAGAAGTGGTGCGGGGCTGAGAAAGAGGCCTAAAGATCGGTGGAACCGGCACGGCGATTAGAACCTTCGACCGTCCGAGCCCCTTAAATAGCCTGGACGGGATTTTAAGACGAGGATGTCCCTCGCCGAGGAGATCAAGCGGACGCTCATGGAGAACCCTTCTATCTTAGTCGAGGTGCTCACGGCGAGGCCCGAGATAATCTATCAGGCCCTGGCCAGGCTCACCCCTTGGCAGAACCTGGCCACCAAGGACGACATTAAGAGGATAGAGGAGAAGATGGTCACGAAAGAGGAGTTCAGGGCCCTTGACGAGAGAGCTAGGACGCTCGACGAGAGGGTAAAGACGATAGAAAGTAAGGTCAACACGCTCGACGAGAGAGTTACGTCGGTCGAAGAGAGGGTGAAGAAAGTAGAAGCTAGGGTAAACGAGATTGAAGAGAGGGTAAACGAGATCGATCAAAAGGTCAGTGCTCTTGACCAGAAGGTCAGCACGCTCGACGAGAGGGTCAAATCACTTGAAGAGAGGGTAAAGACCGTCGAAGAGAAGATGGCCACCAAGCAAGAGCTCGAGGAAATCAGGAAAGTAATGGCCACAAAGGACGACCTGAAGAAGCTCGAGGAAAGAGTCAAGGCGATCGAAGAGCAAATGGCCACCAAGGACGACCTCAAGCGGTTCAAAGTTTTACTCGACGGGATAGGAGCGAGGTGGGGCATGATGAGTGAAGAGGCCTTCAGGGAAGGAGTAGCGGAGATACTGAAGGACGTGGGCTGGGAAGTCAAGAGGGAGATAGAGTTCGACAAGGAGGGCATAGTTTACGGGGAGCCCTCCGACGTCGAAATAGACGTGGTCATAAAGGACGGGAAGGTGATAATCGTGGAGATAACCCACACGCTCAAGAGGTCAGACCTGGACGTCATAGCCAGGAAAAGGCAGTTCTACGAGAAGGCGAGGGGCCGGAAGGTCGACGAGGTAGTCGTAGTAACTCCTTTCATACACGACAAGAACCCCGAGAGGGTCATAGCCGCGGCGTCCCTGAGGGGAATTAGAGTCCTGAAGCCCCAAGAAATGTGAGCAACGGTCAACCTGAATACACGTCATAGTTCGGGAATTCGTGCTTGTGCAAGTTACGATACGTGTCGCTCTATTGATAAGCACCGGGGACGGGCGAACGTTAGGCGAACTCGAAGGTATGAAGCGTTCCCGCTCCTCAGCACGGTCGACGGAGGTCTAGCCCTTTGGCGAGTGATTACGACGACTGGTGAAGGTAAGGCTAAGCTAAATAAGAGTTGGGGAGAGGAGAGACCCTAGATGTCTCAGGAATTGGTTAAGCCGTGGAGGGACCTAGAAGGTTACAAGAGGCTGAGGCTCTTGGAGGCCAAGTACGAGGCCGAGCTCGCCGCCAAGTTCCTTGAGCAGGGACTCATAAGGAACGCCGCCGGGAAGGCCTTTCAGGCCTGGAAAGCTTTAATGGCCGCGCTACTCGCGGACAAGCGTGACGAGTTGCTCAAGCTTTACCCCGGCGAGAAGAAGCTGAGAAAGGGGAGGGGCAAGGTCGCCTTTGCCGACTGGCTGATAGCCGTAGTCCCTACATCCTACATGGAAGAGCTCTCCCTCCTCCTCCTGGGGGAAGAGGTGAACCTGTACACGGAGAAGGCCTTAGCCATTCACGAGTACCAATACAACGGGCCGGACAGAGAGGGGGTGCTCAGCCCTTTCCGTAACGACGAAATTGCCAAGGCGAACGTCCTCATGCTCCTTAAGGAGATAAACAAGGTGTTGAGGTCGTTGGGAGTTAGTTGATCGAACGAGTCAGTTCGTTGTTTGACAGACATGTGTAGAAAAGTGTAACCCTATGTCTTCTAGTCGTTTCTTAGTGAAGCTTTAGGACTCTCTTCTCGCGCTCTCAGAACACTTCCTCCTCCGCCCCTCTCCTCCTGCTCAGCCTGTAATCGACACTGCCCTTCGTGACCACCTCTATCAGCAAGGCCTTCTTCCCCTCCTTGCCCCTCAATACCCTCCCCAGCCTCTGCAGGAACTGCCTCTTGGTGCCGTACCCTCCGAGGACTATAGCGACGCTCGCGTCCGGCACGTCCACCCCCTCGTCGAAGACGGTCGAAGCCACGATCACCTTATACACCCCGTCCCTGAACTTCCTGAGGATCTCCTCCCTCTCGTCCTTGTCGGTCTTGTATGTTACGACGGGGATCAGGAACTCCCTGCTCATCTTGTATGCTAAGGAGGTGTCCCTGGTGAAGACTATCACCTTCTCCCCCTTGAACTCCCTCAACAACTCCCTCAGCTTCTCGACTTTAGCCCTCGAGTTCACCGCTATGTTCACAGACTCGTGCCAAGCCAGCAAGGCCTCCCTTGCCTCCCTGTCCCTCGAGGCGAGCCTGACCAACCTGTGGAAGTCCTCCAGGCTCTTCAGGCTCAGGCCCCTCCTCTCCAGGAACTCCTTGAGCCTCCTCCTCAGCTCCCTGTACCTCTCCCTCTCCTCTGGCGTCATGGAGACGTAGACCTTCCTCACCTCGAAGTCCGCTATGTACTTCCCTGCCAGGTCTCTCACCCCCTTCCTGTAAACGATAGGCCCAACGAGCTCGGGGTAGAGCGAGTGTCTCCCGTCCTCCCTCTCCGGCGTTGCAGTCAGCCCCAGCCTGTAGGGGGCCGCGAAGAGCCTGGCCATCATAGAGTAGCCCTCGGAGGGCAAGTGGTGCACCTCGTCGAATACTAGGAAGAGGAACTTGTCGCCCAGCTCTTCCGCCCTCGAGTAGGCGCTGTCGTAGGTTATGACCGTAATGCCAGAGGCCTCGTCCTCCCCGCCCCCAATCCTCCCGGGGTTTACGCCAAGCTTCTCCCTGATCGCTGAGGCCCACTGCTCCATGAGGTCGATGGTCGGAACCACGACGAGGGTGGGTACCCTCAGTTTGGACATGGCCTTCAAAGCTATTGCAGTCTTCCCCGCCCCGGTGGGTAGGACTACTACCCCCCTCCCGCCGTTGTTGAGCCAGGAGTCGAGGGCCTCCTCCTGGTAGTCCCTGAGCTTGACGCCGTCCCTGACGAGGGGGAAGGGGAGGGAGTCCTCGAAGACCCTGTCCTCGACTTTCACCCCGGCCTCCTGGAAGTACTCCTTCACCTGCCCGTAGAGGTAGGCTAGCCCCGCGTAGGCCTTGAGCTCCTCAGACCACTTCAGGCCCGGGGCGTAGGAGTCGCTGATTATCAGCCCCTTGTAGTACCTTAACGTGACCACGCGTTACACTCCGCCCAACAGATATTAGCTTTGGCCTCCCATCAAACGCTATAAATGCTTCGCTGGGAGCTGGCGAGGTTCGAGGTTAGGGGCAACCGGGTCTACCCAAAGTTCAGCGAGGACTACGACGTGGCCGAGGAAGTCCTCTCCCTGTTCGAGCCCGGCAGGAAGGTCGGTGAGGTAGAGGAGGACGTTGACTACCTCGCGAAGATCTACGACCCGAAGCTGGTTAGGGCGTTCTTCGAGCTCGTAGTCAGGATCCTCGAGAAGGGGGAGGAGTCGCCCGTCCCTCCCATCAACATAAGGAGGCAGCTCTTCGAGAGGGGGCCAGCCCTCACCGAGGAGGAGAGGGAGAGGGTAATCCAGGAGGTGAGGAAGGGGCTCGGCGTCGACCCGGACAAGTACATGTTTTCGGACTTAGAGGAGGAGCTCGTCGTCAAGGAGAAACCTAAGCTCACGGCGGAAGACCTGGTCAAGTGGTACAACCTCTCCCTCCTCCAGACCCTGCTCTTCAGGGCCTACAGGATGACGGTGTATGTCGGCTCCAACTGGAAGGAGATAGTCAGGAGGGCCAAGTGGCTGGGCCTAATGTACTTCGCCTACGACAACCCTTTGAGGCTAGATTTCGTCGGGCCGGCGACACTAGTCAAGATGACGGAAAAGTACGGGAGGAACTTCGCGGTGCTATTGCCCTACGTGGTCTCGGCGAGGGCCTGGAGGGTGGAGGCAGAAATTACACTGGGGAAGTCCAGGAAGAGGGTCTACAAGCTGGACGTCCACAACTACCCCAACTTGAAGGCAGTCCAGGTCGAGGAGGAGAGGTTCGACAGCAGCGTGGAGAGGAAGTTCTTTACGGACTTCCAGAGCGTAGCGAAGGACTGGAACATAGTCAGGGAGCCGAGGCCTTTGGTGGTTGGGGACAAGCTGTTCATCCCCGACTTCCTAGTGGAGAAGGGTAAGATCAGGGTCTACGTAGAGATTGTCGGCTTCTGGACGAGGGAGTACGTGAGGGAAAAGCTGGAGAAGCTAAGCGGGGTGAAGGAGCCGATCCTGGTTCTCCTAAACGAGGAACTCGCGATGGGCGACTTCTCGGCCTTCAACGTCATCAAGTTCAGGAAGTACGTGGACGTAAGCAAGGTGGTCTCCTGGCTGAGGAAGCTCGAGGAGAGGGAGTACTCCGGCGTTAAGGAAGTCGAATACATGCCGAAATCTGAGGTCGTTCCCCTTAAGGAAGTCGCCGCGGAGCTCGGCTTGCCCGTAGAGGTCGTCAGGAAGTCCCTGAGGTTGCCCCAAGGCTACAGGCTCGTGGGTAACTACGTGGTCAGTGAGGGCGTAATCGAGAGGCTGAGGAAGGAAGAGCTGGAAGGCAAACGCCTCTCCGAGCTCAGGAAATCGCTCGGGAACTACGTGGTCGACCTGCTCCCCGTGCTTGGCTATAAGCTGATGTGGAGGGACCTCACGGACGCAGTAGTAAAGAGGGGGTGAGACCGGAGCTCAGTCGTCTAGTGGAGGGAAGATTAAATTGCCCTAATGGTCGATGTGTCAGGTCGCGTGGTTATTCCTTTCGTCCCTCAGCCCCCTGAACGCCTCGTCCAGCTCTTTGTCCAAGGTGAGAGGGTCGCTGTCCGCGAGGAGAGCCATGGCTAGGTGCAGGAGGTCGAGGGTTTTCAGCCTGGCCTCACCCGCTAGCTTCTTGGCCGTGTCTATGGCCTCGGCGAAGTCGACGTACTTGACTTCACAGCCACAATTCCTGACTAAGTACTTGACTGCGGCGTCCAGTTCCTCTCCTTTAAGCCCGGACTTCCTAGACAGGACAGAATAGGCCTCAAGTACCACCAAATCGCTGATCCACTTCTCCCCTTCAACTGAGATCAGATCAGACGCCCTTTCGTGGTTGGGGTCTTTCGGGTTGGCCAGGGCTAAGAGCACGCTGGTGTCCACGTAGTATTTCTTCATTCCCTCTCACGCAGGACGTCTTCAGACGTGGGTAGCTCGAACGGAACGCCTTCCTTAAGCCACTTCTCTACAAGCTCATTCACCCTTTTCTTCTTCCTGACCTCTTCTCGTGCCTTATCGATCCCGTAGGAGATTAGGATGTTGAAGGCCTCGTTCCTCGACCTGGCAATCCCGAGCTTTACCATCTCCTCGGCGAGCTGGAACACGTCATCCTTCACCTTTATTGTGACCGTCTTCATACGAATGGAATATAGTGGAACACGTTAATAAACTGTAAGTGTACTCAGGTATACCGACCGCACCGCTCGGCTTAGGCCCCAAAACTCTGTGGGGTGGACATCGACACTCTTCCCTTTATGTCACGCCAACCGCTTGACGCCTTACGCTTCGGACGGCCGATCGCGTCGCAGAACTTCCTCTCCTTTTAAACTTCTTCCATAGTACAATTTCTGAGAGTTAATGGCCCAGGACGTCCTCAACGTCCTGAAGAGGTTGCCGCCGGAGGTCTTTGAGCAGTTCGTAGTGCAACAGGTTCTCCCGGCGATAGGCTTCACGAACATAGTGCCGACCGGAGGCCCTTACGACAAGGGTTGCGACGCAATCGCGATTAAGAATGACTACACGATCTTCAAGTACTGCATTCAGGTCAAGCGTTACAGCTCGAGGAGAGTAGGATCCGACGACATTAGGTTAGTCCTGTACGGAATGAACGAGCATAACTGCGACAGGGGGTTGATAATCACCACCTCCGAAGTGACGGGTGGCATACTAAGCGACGCCACGAAGCATCACATCGAGATCATCCCGGGTAGCGTGCTGGCCCAGATCGTCCTGAAGTACGGCCTTAAAGTCCCCCTCGTCCCTATGGAGGAGCCCGAACGTAAGCATGAGGAGGAGAAGAGGAGGAGAAAGGCGGGCTCGAGGGAAGACGAGGAGGAAGACGACGAGACCCTAGAGCTGACGAAGGTGAAGGACCTCGGCATTCACTTACCCCTGTCGTTCTCCGAGGCGGTCGAGAGGGCCAAAGAGAAGCTGTCCAAGTACGGGGAGGCAAAGCTGGTCGACGCCACCATCGTCGCGAAAAGGCTCTACATCTTCGTCGGGAAGGCTTCGTTCAAGGTTCCCGGCAAAGGTAGGAGGAGCCTGAAGTTCAAGAAGGCCTTCACACTTGACGGGGAGGAAATCGACCCCGACGTAGTCCTGGAGAGGACTGTCCCCGCCAAAGTCAAGTATGTCTCAGATCGCGACTCCTACCTGAAGGTCAAGGAGAAGGTGAAGGAGTCCGTGATGGACGAGGTCCCCAGGGAAGCGGAGGACGTAACGATCAGCGTTGAGGACGAGAAGCTCGCCTGGATACTGGACCACTACGAGTTCACGTTCAAGGTGGGCTACACTGAGGCCTTGGTGACGGTCGGGGAAAAGAAGGTGGACGTGAAGATCGGGCCGCTCACGGAGCAGGAAGTCATGAGAATCGCCGACTCCCCGAAGGTGACTAGGAAAAAAGACGGGAGCTGGGTCGCTTATCGTGAGGACGAGAAGTACGTTTATGAGATATACCTGAACGAGGTCGGCCTGAAGGAGGACGAGGTAAGGACGCTGAGGGGCGACTACGCCGCAAAGCTGGTCAAGGATGAGTTCAGAATCGCAGGGACAGAGAGGCTGAGGAGGGCCAAGGATCACTGGGAGGTCGACGTCCTTTATAACGGTTACCACTACATGGCTAAGGTGAATGACGAGGGGGTAATCGTAGAGAAGCTGGTAGTGCCAGACCTCAGCGTCGTCAGGGTCGATAAGGCCGTGGAAGCGGGGTACAACTACGCCACTAAGAGGCCGGTCTTCAAGGTCGACGAGGGCTCGAAGTTCGTTTACTACGCTTACGCGAACGGGACTCTGATAAAAGTCCACGAGGAGAACAAGGGCTTCTTGACGAAAATCCTAGGGAGCCTTAAGAGGCCCAAAGAAGCGGAGATAGACACCAAGGACCCGCTCGACTTGCTTTGACTGCCCTTACGTCGGAAAGGCCCCGTCGTTGATCTCCACCTTTCCTAGCCAGTCATTTGACGTGCGATAACCTTTGCGTTATCAAATGCGTGTCCTTTTAGCTCGCGTAAACTGCCCCGACCTGAACCGCTTGGCCGTCGCTGAGGCTCGACCGAGTTGACGTGACTCCTGGGCTGTTGGACTGAGTATAGGGCGGGGAAAGAAGGGGAATGATACTCGATTGGGAAGAAAAGGAGGAATGCTGAAAAAGAAGGATCGAACTGACTTGTCCCAGAACCGGTGCTGTTCAATCACCCCGCCACTATCTTCCCGTACATCCCCTCCTGGGCGTGGCCGGGGTAAGTGCAGACGTACCAGTACGTCCCTGGGGGTAGGGTGAAGCTGTAGGTGAACTCGGTGGCCGTCCTCGTGGTGTAGTTGGCGGGCGGGAGCAGGGTCATCATGGTAACGAACCCGTAAGTGCCGTTGTAGTAGTTGCCTCCGCTATAGCCTCCCATCATCCCTCCTTGTCCCATCATCCCCGGCCCCATCAGGTAGTAGGGATAAGGAGGAGGCTCGGCCGTGACTGCGAAGTTGTGGTAGTCCCCCGCGTCCAGGTTGACGACTATTGCCGTGACGCGGGCGTCAGGGGGCAGGACAATGTTAGGGTTGATCAGCCCGTAGATGACGAAGACGTTGTGGTGGGCGTAGCTCGGAGGGGTTGCGTTGGTCAGGTTCTCCGCCCTGTGGAGTCCCATGGTGAGGACTACTAGGGTAACGTCGTTGGAGGTAAACGCTATCGTGTCGTTCTGGGGGAAGACTCGGGCGTAGGGAGGGGGACTCCTCATCATTTCTACAGCCTGCTGTACGGGGACGCTGTTGAAGCCGGGGCGCACGTAAGGCATGGGGTAGCCGTGGTGACCGTAACAGCAGTAGTAGTCGTGGTAAGCGTAGTAGCCGGCGAATGCGACAGTGGCCAAAGAAACGCCAATTACGAGGATCAAAAGCTTCTTCATAACGACCGAATTCTCCCACAATATTTAAATCAGCCCCTAACCGTTACGGGAGGACGCCTGGTTAGGCGCGGTGATTAACCCCTCACGCCCAGCCCCCTCAGTGCGCCTTCGAGTTCCCACAGGCTCTCGACTACCGCGTCGGGCGTAAAGCCCAGGAAATCGGAATGAGGCCTCTCCGCCCTCCTCACGTAGATAGCTTTCATCCCCGCCCTCTTGGCCCCCGCCACGTCGAACGGGTTCGAGGATATCAGCACCGCCTCTCCCACCTCCTGTAGGAAGGCCTTATACACCCTCTCGGAGGGCTTGTACGCCTTGACCCTCTCCGCCGAGAACACTCCCTTGATGAGGTCGAGGGCGTTGGCGTTCTTTAGGATCTCCCTGGCGGTGCTCTCCACGCCGTTGGTCAAGACCCACTTCTCCTCCCTTATCTCCCTCAAGGCGTCGATGTCGGGGAAGGGCTTCAATCGCTTCCACTCCTCGAGGACGCGATCGTCTAGCTTTACCTTGAACTCCTCCCTCACGTACTCCAGAGCGAGCCTCGTGACCTCGTCGAAGTCCCTCCACTCCCCCATGAGGGTGAGCCTCCAGGTGAACTCCAGCTGCTTCCTCCTCCACTCCGCCATTACTTCCCTGGGGACGCCGGGGATCTCGGTGCTGAAGAGGGTGCCGTAGAGGTCGAAGGCTAGGATCAAGGCCCGCCGTGATAGACAAGGAATGGGCGTTTAAAAACGCCGTTAGATGGTCTCAATTAGCCGCTACGCAAGCGTCGTGTTCCGAGTCCCCCCGGTTATTAGCGCTTTCATACCGGCGAACGCTTCCTTTTCCTTAACAGCTCGACGGTCTCGTCAATTTCCTCCGCTGACGGTTCGCCCAAGAAATCCAGGAGCTTCTCTATGCCATCCCTTAGGAACTCAGTTTTCCGCCTTTCGATTTCTTCGGCCTTTCTCTTCTCGTCCACTATTAGGATCCCGTCGAACAACCTTATCACGTACACCTCCTTGCCGGCGAACTCTTTACCGAGATAAAGCCTCCCTTCGCTGTCAACTTTCTTGACTTCCATCGCGTGAGGTTCGAACGCCACGCACTTAAGCCTTCCAACTCCTGAACTCTATTCGAGTCGGTCTGAAACGTTACCATTTCGTACGACCTCCCGTGTTCCAGCCGCTCCCGAAGCTCAGCGTCGGCCCAACGCGCAGGCTATTTGGCGAGAGGCCTCTAGCAATCTATCAAGACGAGTCGACTCGGCTCACCTGAGCAATCCGAACGCCCAGAAGCCCGCCGGATCCGAGCGAGCCGCGAACTCCGGTTCGCAGTTCCGAACCAGCACGTCCCATTATTTAAACTGGGGTTAAACTGATCTTGTGAAGCTCCCCCTGTTGATCACCAAGCGTGTCCTCCTGAGCCCCTACGCGCTGTTCTGGGGAGTGGCCTTCACGTACTTCTGGATCTTCATGGGGGCGTTCGTGATGTCGGCAAACGTCCCGAAAGTGGCTGCGGTTTACTACACTGCGGCCTGGTTCGGCACGGTGTTGCTATTGTCCTCGTCGAGCTTCGCCGTCTCCATGTCCTACATGCTAGCCTTCCAGACGGGTGGTCTCCCTTACCTCATGAGGTTCTCGAAGCTCACGCCTAGGTACTACCTGGCCTCACTGTACGCGGCCTCGCTCTTGGTCACCTTGGTCGTAGCGGCGGTAACGACCCCCGGGGTGATCCTGCTGTTCTCCTACCACTTCGGCGAGGTGATAACCCCCGCGAGCTGGGGCCTGGCGATCCTCTCAGCGACACTTGCAGGGGCCTTCTACATACCGTTCGTCCTCCTCATCGAGGAGCTAACCCTGAAGCTCTCGCCCAAAGTCCAGACGGCGATCCCCTTCGTGCCGCTGATGTTGTCCTATCTGAGCGCCTTCACTTACATCAACCTAGAGGTTGGCTACGCGGTGTACCTCGACCCCTTCATGGCAATAGACGCCCTGGCAGTCCAGAGCTTCCTGACGAACAGAATGCCGCTGAACTACGCCAGCCTCACGACGCCGAAGTACTTCCTCTTGGGTGGAACGAGTAGGGGGCCGTACTTCGACCCAGCCCTGGCCATTGCCTCTGTCCTGGCTTGGGTCGCCGTTCTCTCGCTCGCCTCGATGGCCCTCTTCAGGAGGCTCTACTACAGGAGCCCGGAGGAGGCGAGGTACCTATGATAGAGCTGAGGGACGTGCGGGTTTACCTAAGCGGGGCGGAAGTGATAAAGGGCGTGGGCCTGAGGCTAGAGGAGAAGGCCCTCCTCTTGGGCCCCAACGGCTCTGGGAAGACCACTTTACTCAGGGCGATCGCCGGCATCGTGCCGTACAAGGGTAGTATAACGATCGACGGCAACGAGGTCAGGGACGTGAGGAACTACAACGCGTTGGCCACAAACCTGCCAGAGGCCTTTTCCCTCTTCGCCAGGCTCGACGACATCATCGACGCTTACGAGGAGCTCAAGGGCTTCACCTACGACGTGAGGGAGGAGCTAAGGAAGCTCGGGATACCGCTGAACAAGAGGCTCCACGCCCTCTCCGCAGGGCAGTCCACGATTGCCAGGACTTTGATAGCCCTCGCTACTGACCCCAAGGTGGTGCTCATAGACGAGCCCTTCGAGAGCGTGGACGTGGCCAAGAGGAGGCTGATCGTTCAGAGGCTCAGGGAGTACGGGAGGGAGGGACTCATCGTCACCCACGAGCTCGACATGGCCAGGCTGTTCGCCGACTGGAAGGCCTTCCTCATCCTGGAGGGGAGGGTCTACGGGCCGGCGAAGGTCTCGGAGCTGCTCTCCTGCTCCTTGGTCGTAGGGGAGGACCCCTCCGCCTTCCTCACCTTGGACGTGGGGGGCGTTAAATTGTCGCTAGTCAGGGGCGACAGGGGAGTGAGGCTCGACGCGATAGGGACTTTGGAGAGGCTTTACGCCCTAGCCACGGGTGAGCGGGCGTGACGGACGCTGGGCTGAACAAGAGGCTGATCGAGGAGTCCAGGGAGCTCGCCAGGAGGATAGTGAGGCAACAAATGCGGTTGGCCTTCGCCAAGTACTACCTCCTGTGGTCGACGTACCCCTTTGCCCTCCTCCTGGCATCGACCGCGATCCCCTCTAGCCCGTTCCTGGTTTACGCCGTGACCCTGCCGGTCTACCTCTACTTCGTCGGCCGCGTCTTCGCGAAGGCGGGAAGGGCAGTAGCCCGCCTCACGGGCGAGAAGAGGTCGTGGAAGTCCACGGCACTCGCGAACTCCTTGATCTTAGGCTTGGTCATGCTAGCCCTGTACTTCGGCTACGAGCGCGGCGCGGGCTTGCTCAACGCATTGGCAATGGCGTTCGTCGCGGCTCTGGTCGACGCGCTGTTGGTTTACTACCTCCACTTCAAGTTGAGGGACTTCAGGCTCACCGACCTCCTCGCCGTCATCACCTTCAGCTCGGGCATGGCGGTCACGGCGCTGAGCTCCGAGTACCCTGCCTTGGAGGGCCTGATAGGCCCCGTCTGGGCGGTCTACGCTATAGCCTGGATCTACGCGGGTTACGCCTCCTTCATGGAGGTGATCGAGGGTGAGTGAGGACTTAAAGAGGCTAATTGAGATCATCAGCGACCCTGCATTAAACAACTCCGTGAGGTTGGGGATCCTTCTCGCATTGTACAGCGTTAAGTCGATAAACTTCACCCAGCTACTCAGGGTCGTCGAGATCCCGAAGAGCTCGCTCTACACTCACCTGCAAGTCCTGGAGGAGGCGGGTTACGTGAGGCTGGTCAAGAAGTTCGGTGCCCTGGGCCCAAGGACGTTCGTGGAAATAACCGAGAAGGGGGAGAGGGTCATGAGGGAGTATTCCGAGCTGATCAGGAAGCTCTCGGCCGAGAACCGGCTTTGAAAAACTCAGCTTTATCTCGAACGGGGAACGGGCCGAGGCTTCTTCTATATCGGGGACTCCATGCGACGGGTGAGCGAGAACGGGAACGCGACAACTCACCGAGGTCTGATGCGACTGAGTTATTCCTCAACTAATTGATCTGAAGTTTAGCAAGAGTAGTGTAGTCAACTCCTCACGAGGGCCTTCACTTCCTCTACTATTCTTGGCAGGGCTACCTCGGCTGGTTCCCTGATCACTAGGTCTGCCTCCTCGTCTAGAGGGGTAGGCTCGAGGTTCACTATTATCAACGCCCCTCCCCTGTCCTTGACCACCTTAGGGATAAGGTTCGCGGGGTAGACTGTCAGCGAGGAGCCCACTACCAGAACCGCGTCGGCCTCGTAAGCGATGCTCAACGCTAAATCGAAGTCCTTGACTGGTTCCCCGAAGAGGACTACGTCTGGCCTTATGACCCCACCGCAAGAGCACTTGGGGGGCAGTTCTCCTTTGTCTATCCTGTCCAGGACTTCCTCGGACTTGTACCTCCTGTAGCAGGAGGAGCAGTAGCTCTCCCTCATGGTGCCGTGGAGCTCTATCACGTTCTTAGACCCGGCCAACCTGTGGAGGCCGTCGACGTTCTGCGTTATCACGTACTTTATCAGGCCCATCCTCTCCAGCTCCGCCAGGGCGTAGTGGGCTGGGTTGGGGTTGGCCTTGAATAAACCCCTCATCCTGAGGGAGTAGAACTCCCAGAAGCCCTTTGGGTCTCTCATGAAGTAGTCGATGGTCGCGAGCTCGGGCGAGTACTTCTTCCACAGCCCTTGTGGCCCCCTGAAGTCTGGGATCCCTGAAGCAACGCTTATCCCCGCTCCCGTGAACGCGATGGCGAACGTCGAGGAGAGCAGGATCTCCGCCGCGGGCTTCACGCTATGACCAATGACGGCCAGGTTATTGGGCCTTTCGCCTTAGTTCTCGCTCTTGCTGGGGGTTTAACGGGCGGGAGCTGAACGGGGGTGACGATTCGGCTGATCTGACGATTAGGGACTCTGGCTCAAAATAAGCAGGGGTCAACTCATGTAGCTCTTACAAAAGCCCGACGAGCGTCATCCATATTTACAAATATCATAATTCGGGTTATGTAATCGATCAAGTCAAGGTTCTAAGGCGCTTAGTCTAAGCTGGCTTTCTTCTCGAGCAGAGCCTTAAGCCTCGCCTTCAAGGCCTTCAGGCTTTCGACTCTGTATTCAAATTGCTCCTCGCTCTGGGGCTTCCTCGAGCGAGCTGAGGAGAAGCTCGACAACCTCGTCGGTCAACGTCCTCCTGGACTCCTGGGCCCTCGAGAAAAGCTCGTTGTAAACGGCCTCAGGCACCTCGTCGGCCTTCACTGAGGTGAGAGTCCTTTCTCGGCCTAATAAGCGAGCGTTGAGGTTGGGAACAGGGGTCGAGCGTAGGGCGGAGCGTCTTAACATTAAATATCTCCCAGACGATAAACAGACGTATTAACCGGAGTGCCCGGGGCTACGGGCACTGTGAAGGGACTTTGGGAGTGCCCGGGGATTACGGGCACGATGAGCGCGATTTTTCGGATCTGGTTCACGAACGTTTTACGATCTGAGTAAAAGGGGAAAAATGGCCCTTCACAATAACTCTTCGGGCTTTACAGGCGTGTGGTTGATCCTCTTGCCTGTGGCGTCCTCCAGAGCCCTGATTATCGCGGCTGGGCCCACAATCAGTGCGGCCTCGCCGACTCCCTTCGCCCCCGTCGGGTAGGCAGATACGTGGTACTTCTCGGCGAAGTGGCTCTCGAACTTGGGGGCCTCCACGAAGGTCGGGATGAAGTAGTCCGCGTAGGTCACGGCGAGCTGGCCGTCCTCGTTTATCACAGCCTCCTCGTAGAGGGCCTGCCCTACAGCCTGAGTGCCACCGCCGTGGATCTGCCCTTCCGCCAAGGCCGGGTTCAACACCCTACCTATATCGTCGTAGGCCTTGTACTCCAAGACCCTGGCTATCCCGTAGTCGTCGACCTCGACCACGGCCACGTGGACTCCGTAGGGAGAGGTTATGTCGCCCGTCAGGGTCACCTGGACGTAGACTCCCGGCTCCTTGCTGGAGTAGGCGTAGCTCGCCACCTCGTCCCAGGTCGCCTTCTTGTCGCTGTTCCTCACGGTGAACACACCCTGCTTGTACTCTACCTCCTGCACGTCGGCCTTCAGGTACTCCGCGGCGACCCTCTTCATCTTCTCCAGGACTTGCCTCGCCGCCACCATTGCGGCGCTCGCCGCTGCCGCCGCAGTCCTCGAGCCGTAAGTCCCCATGCTCGCCGGGACTGACTCCGTGTCCCCCCAGACCACCTTGACCTTGCTTATGTCGACCTGGAGCTCGTCAGCCACGACTTGCGCGATGGCGGTCTCAGTTCCTTGCCCGTGCGGGGTTCCTCCCGTAATAACCAACACGTCTCCGGTGTCAGTCACCCTAACCTCGCCGAACTCCCAGGGCCCGAAGCCGCTTATCTCCACGTAGAACGCCATCCCCACCCCTATCTTCCTCCCCTGGGCCCTCTGGGCCTTCGCCCAGGCCTTGAGCTCCCTGTACTTGAGCTTCTCGACCGCGTCGTTGAGTAGTTTGATGTAGTCACCAGAGTCGTACTTTATCCCGAAGGCGTTGGTGTAGGGCATCTCGGACGCCCTCACCAAGTTCCTCTCCCTGACCTCAACGTCGTCCAGGCCTAACTCGTCTGCCACAACGCTCATTATCCTCTCTATTATGAAGGTGGCTTCAGGCCTACTCGCCCCCCTGTACATGGTGATTGGAGGCGTGTTAGTGTAGGCCGCCCTGCTCCTGATCACTAAGTTCCTTATCCTGTAGGGCCCTGGTGTCATCAGCGGGATGATGACTGGCTGTAGCGGGGCCGTGTAAGTGAGGTAGGCGCCAAGGTCTACCAACAGCTCTCCCCTAATGCCCAGGACCGTGCCGTCCTTCTTCACTGCCACCTCCCCCTTGAAGACGTTGTGCCTGGCTTCGGATGCAAGCATCTCCTCAGTCCTCGTCGCGACCCACTTCACCGGCCTGCCGAGCTTGATCGATGCCGCGACCACGCTGACGTCCTCGGGCGTTATGTGAACCTTGCTCCCGAAGGCCCCTCCGACGTCGGGCATTACCACCCTTATCTTAGAGGACGGGATCCCGAAGATCCTCGCGAACTCCTTCCTCGCCGTGTGCGGGACTTGCGTCGAGTACCAGACCGTTAGGGTTCCGCCCTCGTACCTAGCAACAATCCCCCTCGGCTCCATGGGGGACGGGATGAGCCTCCTGTTTATGGCCTCAACGGGGATCACCTTGTCCGCCTGCCTGAAGGCTGAGTCCACGTCCCCCGCCTTGAAGGTGTTGTCGAAGGCTACGTTAGTCCCGAGCTCCTCGTGGATTATCACCTTGTCCTCCAAAGCCTCCTCCATCCTTACGACGTGAGGCAGCTTCTCGTAGTCCACGTTGACCCTCTCTACAGCGTCCTCGACCGCGTACTTGCTCTCGGCTATCACCATAGCCACGGGCTCCCCTGCGTACCTCACCTTGCTGTCGGCTAAGGGCTTCCTCGGGACGAACTTCCACTGGCTCGGGTCCTCGTAAGTAGTCCAGATCCTTATCCCGTCCTTGATCAGGGGGGCGAAGTCCTTGTAGGTGAAGACTGCTACAACCCCCTTGACCTTGAGGGCGTCCTCGACGCTTATCGACTTTACCCTCGCGTGGGCGTAGGGGCTCCTCACGAAGCCGGCGTAGAGGGCCGGGATCCTCAGGTCGTCGACGTAGCTCGACTTGCCCGTGAGGAACTTCTCGTCGTAGAGCCTCTTAACGGGCTTTCCCGCGTAGCTCACGCCCTGCTCACCCCCTTGAGCCTGAGGGAAGCGTCCTTAACCGCCTTTACTATGTTTTGGTAGCCGGTGCACCTGCATATGTTCCCGTGCATCCCCTCCCTTATCTCCTCCTCGCTGGGCTCGGGGTGCTCGTGGAGGAAGTGGTAGGCCTGCATGACCATCCCAGAAGTACAGAAGCCGCACTGAAGGGCGAAGTTGTCCCTGAAGGCCTCCTGGATCGGGTGGAGCTTCCCATTTTGGCTCAAACCCTCGATCGTTAGGATCTCTGCACCGTCCGCCTGAACGGCCAGCACAGTGCACGACTTGACGCTCCTCCCGTTCATTATGACTGTACACGCCCCGCAGGTCGAGGTGTCGCAGCCCACCTTAGTCCCCGTTAGGCCCAGCTCCTCCCTCAGGAAGTCCACTAGCAGAGTCCTCGGCTCGACGTCCCTTTCGTACCAGACCCCGTTCACCTTTACCTTAATCCTTACTTTCTCCCCTGGGTTAGCCAACAACGCCCAGCACCCCCTTGAGGACTTTTACAGTCATGACCCTCACGACCTTCCTCCTGTACTCGGAGCTCCCCCTGTTGTCGGAGGGAGGGTTGACCTCCTTCGAGACGGCCTCGGCGAACCTCTGGATCGCGTCTGCACTGGGCCTCTTGTCGAGCAGGTCTTTTTCCAGTTCGTAGGGCCTGTAGGCCATGTCGTGGACTCCCGTGTATGCCACCCTCAGGTCTTCCACCTTGTCGGAGACCTTGGCCAGGACTGCCATCCCTGCCAGAGCGAAGTCCCCTGCCCTCCTCACGACCTTCTCGTACTCGTACTTGTAGCCCTTGAGGACGGGGAATGAGACCTCGACGACTAGCTCACCTTCCTTGAGGTCTGTCGTGTAGGGCCCCTTGAAGAAGTCCCTGGCCTTCACCACCCTCTCCCCCTTGGAGGAGGCGATCTTTATCTCGGCGTCGTATGCGAGGAGGACAGGCGGATAGTTGGCCGCTGGGTCGGCGTGCGATATGCTCCCCCCGATGGTGCCCATGTTCCTGACCTGCATGTCCCCTACCTTACTTGCCGCCCTCTGTAGCAAGGGCAGGTCGTTCCTGACTAAGCCGGACTTGACCAGCTCGTAGTGCCTGGTCATGGCCCCTACCTTGACTTTGTCCTCCTCCCTGACCACGTAGTCCATCTCCTTCAGCGGGTTGAGGTCGACGAGGTACTTCGGCCTTATGAGCCTGAACTTGAGCATGGGAATCAAGCTCTGCCCCCCTGCTAGCGGCTTGGCCTCGTAGAGCTCAAGGAACCTCAGGGCGTCCTGCAGGGAGGAAGGCCTGTAATACCCGAACTCAGGCGGAAACCCCACGCGATCTCATCGAGGAAGTCAGTTATATTGGTAATTGTGGCTGAGCGTACATATTCTCTCTCGTCAAGAGTCACAAAAAGGCTGACGTTAGCTCGTCGCAAACGCTCTCTCTAACAGGACCTTCAGGTGGTCGAACTCGCTCTTCGCGATCGCCTCCTTTATGAGCAGCCTCACCTCCCTGACCAGCCCCTCGTCGTAGGGGATCTCGGCGTCGAGGGCGCACCTCTCCTTCAAGTACTTGTCCCTAATGTCGCCGAGCTCCCTGCTGATGGCCTTCAGCTTCTCGCTCAGGTCCTCGCCGACGCTCTCTAAAAGGTAGTACGAGACCCTCACTTTCTTCCTGAAGTCGTGGAAGCCCATCTTCGCGTGTAAGCCCGAATAGACCCTGGCCAACCTCTCGTATACCATGAGTCTGCTACCGAAAACCCTGGGTAGCTCGCAACTCTTCAGCCTAGGTAGTCTTGACAACACCCACGAAACTTCCTTATCCCTGACTATGTTCACGCAGCCTACAACGTCGTAGTCCCTGATTCTACCTAGCCTCCTCAACAGCGACTTAACTAAGGTCGCGCACTCGGGGTCGTAATACAGGGGCCTAAGGGCCTCGGCGACCGCCCAGTACTTCCTCAGGTCTACCCTCACGTCGTGTATTTGTTCCTCCGAGGGCCCGGCCTCCCTCAGGGCCTTCCTCAGCCTCGAGTTCGCGTAGTTCTCGGGCCTCACCCCAGGACACCCCTCACCTTCTCCACTATTTCCTTGTGGGCCTCCTCGAAGGACTTGCCCGTGTTGACCACTGCCAACCCGTTCTCCCTCGCCAGCCTCATCAGGTGGCCCTGGAAAGTCCTCACGTACTGCCTGAAGGAGGCGTACAAGTCCCTGTTGACGCAGAGGTCTATCGAGGAGGCCAGGGGGTCTATCCTCCCGTTCTTCGCGAGCGCCCTCTTCACTATGACGTTGGACGGGGCAACTAAGGCCAAGGAGAGGTCTGGCTTGAGGGCGAAGGAAAGCACCTTCCTAACCCACGACTCGTCTAGGCCCCTCGTCAAGGCCCAGGCCATGAGCGTGTAAATATAACCGTCCGCCAGCACTATGAACCCCGAGTTCAGCGCCTCCTTGGCCTTGTACTCCAGCTGGTCAGCCAGGTCGGTGGCGTAGGAGAGGAAGAGCGTTATCCTCTGGAAGACCAGCTCCCTCTTCATCTGCTTTATCAGCTCTCCCAGCAGGTCGCTGGACTGCAGACCAATAGTCACCACCCCGTAGCCCTCCTCCTCGAGGTACTCCTTGAGGGCCTTGAGGTGGGTGCTCCTCCCGGAGCCCTCCACACCCTCTATTGAGATGAACCTGACTTGGCCCACAGCAGGTCACCCACGACCTTCCTGATCTCCATTTGTACCTCCCTCGGGTTCCTCTTGCCGTCAATCACCACGAACCCCTCCTCCTTAGCTATCCTGTCGTAGACCGACTGCACTAACCCCTGGTACTTGAGGAAGCCCTCCTCGGGCTTCAGGTCGGGGAAGACGTCAGCCCCCGCCTCGTTCGGCTTTATCCTGTGCCTGTTCTCCTTCAGCCTCCTCAGCGCCTCCTCCACCTCTACCCTTATGTAGAAGGTCACGTCCGGCCTTATGGCGAAGGAGTAGAGCTCCCTGACCCAGTCCAGGCTGACCCCCCTGACCGAGTCCCTGGCGTAGGCCGTGTAGATGTACCTGTCGCATATCACGACGTACCCGGCCTTGTACATGGGGAGGATGAACTTCTCGTACCTGTCCGCGAAGTCCCTGGCGTGGATCAGGCTGTACGTCAAAGGCGTGAGCAGGTTCTTCTTTTTCGCTTCCTTAATCGTGTCGTGGAGCCACTCGGAGGAGTTCCACTCCGTCAGGAAGACCGGCACACCCTTGGCCTCTAGCCAGTCCCTCAGGAGCATGGCCTGGCTGGACTTCCCCGAACCGTCTATCCCCTCGAACGCTATCAGGAGCCTCCTCAAGCCTCGACCCCCATCTGGTACCTCTCGGTGTAGTCCCTAACAACCTTCGCCCTCGCAAGGAAGGAGCCCTTGTCTATCACGTCCTTGACGCCGTCGTAGTACTTCTTCTTGTACTTCTTGGCGGCCGCGCAGAGGCCGGAGACGACCTTGACCTCCTTGACCGTGAGGCCCGGCATCAGCATCTCCCTGAGAACCTTGTAGCAGGAGCTGTACGGGTCGACGAACCCAGCCGCCCTCATCACCTGGAGCTTGTAGCTCGCCGCGGCCACGTAGAAGTCCCCCGCCTCCTTCATGACCTGCCTGTAGAAGTCGACGAACGGCTCGACGCCGAACCAGTAGGAGAACCCCTCGAGCCAGAACTCCCTGAGCCTGTCCGGGTCGTCTATCTCGGCCTCGAGCGCGACCCCCTCCCTCAGGCCGAAGGCCGAGACGACTAGCTCCGGGGCCTCAAGGGCCTCCATGAGCTCCCTGACCACTACCGCCGCGGTGTGGATCGTCAAAGCCCTCTCCTTGTCTACCCCGGGCAGCTTCGCCCTCTCGTCCAGGCCCATCGAGGCCAAGGCCCTGGAGTACCGCTCGACCTTGGAGAAGGGTAAAGAGTAGCCGTGCACCTGCTTCAGCTTGTTCCCCTCCAGCCCCGAGTCTATCCTCGCCAAAGCCCTCACGTTACCCCCGCTCCCCAAAAGGGCTCCCTTGGCTTTAGGCAAGGAGGAGAGGGCGTCCCTTGCCTCCTTGGCGACCTGGTCGGGCGAGAGCTTCAGGAGCCTCAGGGCGCCAAGAGGGAAGTGGCGGACCTCCGTCACCTTCCTGTCCTTGAAGTACGCCACCTCCAGGGAGCCTCCCCCTAAGTCGAAGGCGACCCCGTCCCTCACTGGGAGGGAGTTCAGAGCTCCCCTAGCGGAGAGCCTGCCCTCGTCCTCCCCTGACAGCATTTCAATCGGGAATCCCACAGCGTCTGAGAGCCTCCTGGCTACCTCATTCCCGTTGGCCGAAAGCCTGAAGGCGCTGGTCCCCAGCACACGTACTCGGGTCACCCCCTTCTTCCTGAGGAAGTCGCCGAACCTCCTCAGCGCCTTTTCTGCCCTCTCCACGTTCTCCTGCGGGATCTCCTTGCCCTCGACTAGGTTCATGCCGAGCCTCACGTACTCCTTTATCGTCGCCGAGAGCCTGAACGACCCGTTGGGGAAAACGGAGTAGAGCGAGACCCTGAAGGAGTTGAACCCCGCGTCTATTATGGCCTTATAGTTCATAGTCCCTTCAGCAGCTTCTGCGTCACTAGGAGCTCGAGCTTCCCCTTACCTTCATTGGGGTCGAACTCTATGACTGCCACTCCTCCCTTCTTCATCTCCACGTCGGCGCCTGTGACCAGCTTGATGAAAGCGGAGAGCTGGGGCTCGTGGCCCACGATCACGACGGTGGCCTCAGCCCCCTGCTGGTCAAGGGCTTTTATCTTCTCGAGGAGCTTCGCCGGGTCGACTTCTGGCTCGAGCTCTGGGATGGTCTCTATCTTCAAGTCCTCCCCAAGCTCCTCCACTATTGCCTCCGCCGACTGGTAGGCCCTCACGTAAGGGCTCGAGACTACCCTGTCTACCTTGTAGTCCATGTGGTCGAGGAACTCGGCGACCCTCCTCATCTGCTTTACTCCCTTCTTTACTAGCTTCCTCTCCTTGTCTTCCAGACCTTCCACTTTGGGCTCGGCCTCGCCGTGCCTCACGATTATAAGCCTGAGCACGGGGGGTTAGCCCTTCACCGAATTATTTAACTATCCTATATAGTTTATTTAGGCCTATTTAGGCAATCGGAAGGCGCTGTGCCCTCCAGACCGAGGCCGCAAGCTCCGCGCAACTCGTCCTAAGAAAGTCCCGACAACGCGTTTGGCGGAGGCAACTTCCGTGTTCTACCACCCCCTTGCCACATGAAGTGCTTGAGGGCGGGCCTGCCGGGGGTAAGGGCGTTGAGACTATTGGGGGCTAAGGTCGAGGTCTCGGACAAGGGCTGTTCAGGCATCGAGGGGGGCTCAGGAACTACTCCGTAGCTAAGAGGGTCGGCTCCAAGACGATTGAGGCCTTCAGGAGCAGTAAGGCCGAGACGTTCGCCACCGAGTGCCCCCTGGCTGGGCTCCAGATAGAGAAGGCCTCTGGGAGGAAGCCGCTGCACCCGGTCTCGCTGTTGAGGAGGGCCCTGGAGCGGGGTAAGGAGTGAGACGGCTTAAAGCCCAGGGAGTCACGGACGCGGTTGGGGGCATCGGGGAGGTCGCTCCCGTCCTCAACGCTTAAAACCCTCCTAGGGAGCAATAGCAAAATGGCGGAAGGTCTGTTCCATTGGGACAGACCGAGGACGAACGCTAGTCCAGGCGGTAAGAAGGGAGGGGCTGCTAAGGCGGTCTACGTGGGGATAGGCGTAGTCGCTGTCCTGGCCGCGGCTCTGAGCTTACTTTTCCTCCCCGACCTCCTCCACCCCCAAACCCAAGTTCATTACGTAACTGCAAACGCAAACTACGTGTTCCTAGTACCTAAAGAGAACGGGGAATACGACGTAGGGTATTATAATTCTCAGGGACAGTGGGTCGATTTGGGGACTTATCACGTGAAAAGCGATACATTAGATAATGCTGTAAATGTAATTAATCAGTTTAATCAACAAAATATGGGAAAGACATTACCTCCACCATATAATACGAAATTCCAACCTTTGGGTTATGTAGTAGTTATTGGAAATGCAACAGAAACTGGCCAACCAACAGGAATAGTATACGTACCTTTCAATCCAGCTAATAATACAATACTGTTAGATAAAGTAAACCCAGGATATTGGACCGTATTAGTTACTGACCAAAATGATGTAAATAAGTTAATGTATGCGTTGGATGTGGGATATAAGGAATCTGCAGGAGTAATGTCTACCTCACCAGTATGGACAAGTCAATACCCAGGATCAATAATATACGAAACAATGGAATTACAGACGTATAATAATCAATTTGTAGGAGGAGCAGTAATAGTAACTAACAATAATACACTAATACCTTGGGGATACCTCTCTTATGCCGGATATAACACCGGAAGTAGTTTACCATTTGTTCAACAAGCAGAAGGCAACTCTGTATAGTTTTTTTATTATGGTATAGTTATTTCATAAGGAATTCCGAATGTTCCTATAACCCAATCTAAATACATATAACCTGATCCGCCTCCAGATCCTGCAGAAACAAATATATAAGGTTGTCCTTGAGAATAATAAGTAATATTTTCGACTAATGGTTAATTTTGTCGATCAATTCCCGAGTCCCCTTGTAAGTTCGCACATAGGACGGGCTCAAGGAGGGAACCCTCTAAACCCCCTCAGGAAGGCGGTGAGGGCAGGACTCGCGGTCTGTGACCCCGCTCGCTTAATTCCCCCAAGTTTAACCAACCCATGTGGTGGACTGGAGGGCCTACGGCGTCGAGTACGCTCTGCTCTTCGGCTCGAGGGTCACTGGCAGGGTCTTCAAGGGCGATTGGGACATAGCCGTCAAGTTCAGGCGCTTCGACCTCGACAACTACTCCTCTCTCCTCGTCGACTTGGCCAAGGAGCTGAAGGTCAGGGAGGACATGATAGACCTAGTGCCTATAGACGAGAACACCCCGTGCGCGCTCATCTTGGAAATTGAGAGGAACAAGAAGCTGCTCTACGCCGAGAGCTTTGACTCCTTCCTCGACGACTGGCTGAAGAGGGTGAGCGTCTGCATAGACTTCGAGATCTCCAAAAGGAAGCTCAGGGTCCTGGAAGCGATGGAGGAGGCGGTGAGGAAGGGATGGGAGCAGTAGGTAAGCTTTACGAGCTGGTACTCGAATACACGGAGAAGCTCGACGAGCTGTCAAAGAGAGACTTGGGCGACTGGGTCGTCTTTTACTCCGCGTTGCACCTACTGCAGTCCCAGGCCCAAGCCTTGATAGACCTCTTCCAGAGGGCCTGCTCACTCAAGGGGTTGGCCTGCGAGTCCTACTACAACGCTGGGGAGAGGCTGAAGGAGCTAGGGATAATAAGCGAGGACGACCTGAGGTTCTACAAGAAGGTAGTGGGTTTCAGGAACCTCGTAGTCCACGAGTACGCGAGGGTCGACCAATCGAGGGTGAGGGAGATCGTTTCGAGAAAGGACTACAGGAGGGTGTTGGAGCTGGCGAGGAAAGTCCTCGACGCTCTCGGCGACCCCTGAGGGTTCGCGAAGGGGCGTCCTTGATCCCGATTTTCTTTATCTAATCGCGAAAAGAAGGAAAGGAAGGAAAGTTTATTAACTACTTGTTTGTAATAACTCCTAAGTAAAAGTAGATACAGGTGAATCGGATGGTCAAGGTCACTCTAAACGACGTCTTGTCCTGGAGGACTTACGAGAAGGTGAGGCAGGACAGGATAAGGAGGATCGTCGAGGTGAAGAACAGGAGGAGGATCGAGCTTGGCGACAGGCTCAGCCTCCTCTTCGAGAACAGGGACACGGTGCTTCAGCAGGTCCAAGAGATGGTCTACCTGGACAGGCTGGAGAAGGAGGAGGACATCCTCAGGGAGATCATGATCTACTCCACGCTCCTCCCCTGCGGCGGGAAAGTGAAGGCTTCCCTCTACGTTCGCGCCCACGACTTCAGGGACTTGGACTGGGTCTACGACAACCTGAAGGGGATCTACAACTCAATCTACCTGAAGGTAGGGGACAAGCTGATCCAGGGGGTGTCGGAGGCCGGTAGGGAGCAGGGGAGGGCCTTCGCCACGGTGCAGTACCTCACCTTCGACCTGGAGGGGGCCAGGAGCGAGGACGTAGAAGTCCACGTTATTCACGAGAACTACAGGTTCTCGACCAGGCTAGACAAGGGGCTGGCCAAGACAATCATCGAGGAAGCCTACCAGGACTGTGAGGACCCCTGAGACTTTTGGAGTGGCATTCCAAAACTTAACAGGGTTTTTTGGAATAGCATTCCAAACATGGGCCTGCTGAAGAGGGTCACGGAGGAGTACCTCGGGGGCCTCCAGTTCGTCAGGGAAGTCCCGAGGGAGGTTGAGGTCGACCTCTCGACCCCGGACATAACCGTGTTGGCCGGCCCGAGGAGGGCGGGGAAGACTTTCCTAATGCTCAAGGCGGTCAAGTCCCTGCTGAACAGGGGGGAGAACGCGGTCTACCTCTCCCTCGACGACCCACTCTTCAGGGACATGAGCGCGAGGGAGCTGGCCGAGAAGGTGAGGGCGGAGTACCCCGAGGGCAAGGTCTACCTCTTCCTCGACGAGGTGCAGGACTGGAGGGACTGGGACTTCAACCTGAGGTGGCTCCACGACGTGAAGGACTTCAAGCTCGTGGTCTCTGGCTCCTCCTCGACTCTCCTCTCCTCCGAGATCCCTAGCAGGCTCAGGGGGAGGCAGATAACTCAGGTAGTCCTCCCCTTCTCCCTGAGGGAGGTGTTCACCAGGAGGGGGGACGACTTCAGGGAGAGGGGTAGGTTCAGGAGCGTCCTGAACGACTACCTAACTTGGGGAGGCTTCCCAGAGGTCTGGATCTACAGGTCGAGGCAGAAGCTCTTGGAAGTAGTGGAGACCGTCTTCTACAGGGACTTGGTCGAGAGGAACAGGGTGAGGGAGGTCGAGCAGTTCAGGGCGGTGATGGACTTCGTGCTCTCCAACTACTCCAACCAACTGAGCTGGAACAGGGTAGCCAAGGCGCTTAGGGGCATGGGGGTGGAAGCGGACGTCAAGACGGTCATGAACTACGTCGAGTACATGAGGAGGGCATTCCTCGCCTTCACGGTGAAGAAGTTCGACCTGTCCGAGCGCAGGAGGGCGATAGCCCCCAAGAAGGTCTACCTGGTGGACTTGGGGATAGCCACGCTCTACGAGAGGGAGGAGAGCCTGGGCAGGAAGCTGAAGAACCTGGTCTTCCTCGAGCTCTTCAGGAGGGGCTGGGAGGTGGGCTACTACGTGACCAGGAGGGGGGAGGAGGTGGACTTCGTGGCCAGGAAGGGGGCGAAGAGGGTTGTAGTGGAGGTCAGCCTGCGTGCGGACGAGGGGCACGTCAGGAAGGTCAGGGATGCAATGACAGAGACCAACTCCGACGAGGGCTTCGTGGTCGTGCTGGAGGGTGAGACCAAGGAGGTAAACGGCGTGAAAGTAGTGGAGCTCGGGGACTGGCTCTGGGCCCTCCCTTGAGAGGTGGCAAGTGGGACTCTCTTGAGGGGAACGCGACGTCACCTAGGCCTCCGGGCGCGAGGGACGGAATCTGTGTTGAGCCCCGAGGTTCGCGCGGAGTCCTGAGGTCGGTCGCCGTACTAGCTTTGACTGAGGCGTTAAAGACAAGAGGAAGTTTATTTTTCATGGGATAATTTATTCACGTCTCATGAAACGCTTAATTCTGGAAGGCCACGGTCCTATGGGAGGTCGACATCCCCTTCCTCATCTCGCCGACCTATGAAGCGAACCGAACGACTTCGCTGTGCCACAGACGATGAACTGGACGAGAGTCCTGAACGAAGTCGAGGCTAAGGGGCTGAGCAATAGTCACAGCGTAGTGCTCAAGTAGAAATCTCACGCCTACCCTTTCGAGCTCTTCGGGGATGTACTGGCCCTCTCGGCGCTCGGAGTTGGAGGAGTATACTACTCCCGCCTGCACTTAGGATTAACGGACGTCGCTGTAAGCGTGCGGTTGGAACCTGAACTAGCACGGTAGCTACACGCCGAGATCAGTTCGCCCAAGAACAAGGTCAGGCCGACCGCCGTGTTCTTAGCCCTTACCCCAGGCCTCAGATTCTAAGAAACGCTTAAAATCCGTAACCTGTTCCACAACCCCCGGCGGGATGGAGGAGCAGAAGGTCTTCCTGAGGGAGTCCTCGGGGCTCGTGAGGGAGATCAGCCCCTGGTCTTCGGTCATGGCGACCTTCGGCCTAGTGACAGGTGGAGTCCCCCTCCTCATAATCTCCTGGCTCTGGCTGGCCCCGGGGATCTCCTGGCCGTTGGCCTTCACGATAACCCTTTTTCCGACCCTGGCCATGGTCTCCCTCTACTACGTCGCTGGGGTCTCCATGCCCAGGGCTGGGGGAGACTACGTCTTTAACGCTAGGGCCGCGGGGCCAATTGTAGGTTTCATAAACTACTTCGCCCTCTTCGTGGCCTTCGCCCTCTCCCTGGGCCTCTACAGCTACCTGGGGGCGCAGTGGTTTGCCTACCTGTTTACGGGCCTAGGGCTCTACTACAACGACCCCAACCTGGTCGACCTGGGGAACTTCTTCGCCTCGACCGAGGGGAGCGTGGTCGTCGGGACGCTGATAATGGTCATGACATCCCTCATGGCGTTGAGGAGGACGTGGACTTGGACGTTCTCCTCCGTGGCCGGGGCGATAAGCATCGTAGCCACGCTGATTATGTTCGCGGCCCTAGCCCAGATCCACCCCCAGCAGTTCTACTCGGCTCTGGCCGACTTCACTAACGTCAGCGACCCAGCCTTCGAGGTCTACAACAGCTCCGTGACTAACGGGCTCACCTACGTCAGCGACCCCGTGAAGTACGTCTACCTGGGCATTCCCGTGGTGTGGTACTACTTTTCCTGGTACAACCTCCCCGCGGCCTGGAGCGGGGAGATGAGGAAGCCCAAGCTCAACGTGCTGTACTCGACCATCGTAGTAGTCCTGATGGTCTACGTCTACTACGTCCTCTTCACACAGCTCAACATAAACGCCTTTGGCGAGAGGTTCCTTACTTCCTGGAGCTACATAGACTACAACGGGATCAACGACACGGTCTACAACTCGCTCTCCTCTATAGGCACGTTCACGCCGTTCTTCGCGTTGCTCGTGAACCACAACGTCCTGCTGTACGTGATCATGTTCGTTGCGCTGTGGCTCCCGAACTTCTACAGCAACCCGCCCCTAGCGGTCGCCTTGACGAGGTACTTGTTCGCCTGGGCCTTCGACAGGATCTTGCCGTCATGGGTCGCTGACGTCAACCCCAAGTACGCGATACCGGTGAAGGCCACGGCGATAGTGTTGGCTTTGGGCTTCCTGGGGGTAGTGCTTTACGCCTACGTCCCCGCCATATCCCTGGTAGACGTGACGGTGGTCTTCGAGATAGGTTACGCGGTCTTCGCGATCTCCGTCGCCCTAATGCCTTACGTGAGGAGGCAGATCTACGAGACGGCAGTGCCGTTCAAGAGGAGGCTGCTGGGGGTGCCTGTAATAACCTGGGTGGGCCTGTTCGCCTTCGGCTTCCTGGTCTACACGATCTATATAACGCTGGGTAACGAGGTCTTGTTGCCGATAAACACGGAGACGCTGGCGTCCCTAGGGGTAATCTACGGGCTTGGAGCGTTGATATACGCGGTGTCTTACTTCTGGAACAAGAGGAACGGGATTGACATAACCCAGGTCTTCAAGTACATACCTCCGGAGTGAGGCGTTTTTTCTCCTCCTCGTCAGCCTTAGTTTTTCCGGTAACGTGATCTACGAACTTCAGAGTTGAGAGTTAAAATGTTGGGGACTTGTATACAACTACGTGGTACAGGAACCTTACAAGACCATATTAGGGAGGCTGGTCGAGGTCGCGAAGAGGGAGTTCGGCGACGACCTAGTCTCGATAGTCCTTTACGGGAGCGTAGCGAGGGGCGACAACAGGCCGGACAGCGACGTAGACCTCCTCCTGGTGGTGAGGAACCTCCCGAAAGATAGTATACTGAAGAGGATCAGGCTTTTCGAGGAGAAGGTCGAGGGGAAGCTGGGCCTGGAGGAGTACTGGAGCAAGGGGCATTACATCACGCTGTCGCCAGTGCTCAAAACCCCTGAGGAGGCCGAGAGGCTCTCTCCCCTTTACTTGGACATGGTGGAGGACGCGGTCATCCTTTACGATAAAGACAACTTCTTCTCCAACGTGCTGGAGAGGCTCAGGAAGAGGTTGAGGGAATTAGGCGCTGAGAGGGTTAGGATGGGGAAGAGGTGGTACTGGGTTCTCAAGAAGGACTACAAGTTCGGTGAGGTAATTGAACTTTGACGACCTGGCTAAGTCCTACCTCTCGCAAGCCGAGGAGAGGTTGGAGCTGGCGAGGATTGAGTACGAGAGGAGGAAGTACAACATAACTGTCAGGTTCTGTCAGGAGGCCGTGGAGCTCGCCCTAAAGGCCTCCCTCAGGCTAGTCGGGGTCGAAGTACCCAAGTTCCACGACGTCGGGCCTGTGCTTAAGGTTAACGCCGACAGGTTTCCGCCCTGGTTCAAGGAGAAGGTGGACTTGTACGCCTCCTACTCGAGGACTCTGAGGAGGGAGAGGGAGCCCTCCATGTACGGCGACGAGGAGACCGGGACTCCGCCCGAGCTCCTCTACTCAGAGTACGACGGGAGGGAAGCCCTCAGGATGGCGACCGAGGTAGTCCAAGCCGTGAGGAAGTTGCTCGAGGAGAAGGAGAGGAGCCAGCGTGGCGACGCGTTACGGCTTTGAGTGGTCTTAGTGCCGCGCGCCTCTAACGTTGTCGGGCCTTCGTGGCTTAGAACACCCTCTTGGCCCCCAGGATGTCGAAATCAGCGTCGTTCGAAATGACCACCTCGACCTTGGCCCTCCTCATCTGGGCTTGGATAACCGCGTCGTCCCAGAGCCTGTAGCTCAGTCCCCTCTCCCTTATCAATTTGGCGCCCTCTAGGAAGTCCTCCCAGGTCGTTTCCAGGACTTCGATCCCCGACCCGTTCAAGTACTCCAGGAAGACCGGGATCGCCTCGAACCTCTTCCTCCTCTCCAGGTGGGCCAGGACTTGGGAAACGGCTAGGGTCGAAGTTACTCCTCCCTTCTCTTCCGCCTCCTTGAGGAGGGCCTTCGCCCTCTCGCCGTACTCCGGGTCAGAGAAGAGGACGTAGACGAAGACGTTAGAGTCGACCATCGCCCTCAAGGCCCAGAGCACCCTCGACCTCTTCTAGGGAGACGCTCTCCTTGCCCGCAAGGCCGTAAATGTCGTCCACTGTTACCCTCCTGACCTTGAGGACTATCTTGTCCCCCTCAACGTAGAGCTCCAGGTCAGACCCCTCCCTCAGGTTGAACCTCTCCCTGACCTCCTTGGGGATCACTATCCTCCCCTTGTCGTCGAGCTTTACTCTCGTTCCCACGAAATGAAATCTCTTTCCCACGGATAAGAGCTTTTCTAGTGAGCAATACTGGGCAAAGGCTAGGGACGCTTAATCCAATTTGAGATTAGCGACTTTATCCGAGAGCTCGACGAGCTCCCTCACCTTCTCCGCCTCCTTCGCTAAGACCTCCTTGGGGAGGCCTGCAGTTAGGATAGCGACGGCCGACTTCCACAGGTCGACCACTCTTTCGTCCCTCAGTCTCTGAGCTATTTCAGACACGGCATTGTGTAAGACCCCCAAGCTCCAAAACCCCTCTTCCCTCGCCTCTTCAATTACGTTCCGCAGGTCAAGGGTCTTAACGAGGAGTTTTACCGCTGCCTCGGCGGCTTTGTAATACTTCTCGCTTGCCTGCACTACGTCGCCCTTCTCTAAGAGCTCGTCTGCCTCTATGAGAAGAACGTCGGCGACCGAGAGCAAGCTCGCCTTCCTCTTTATGAATTGTTGCCGTCCGACCGTATTAAGCCTGTAACGGGCCTGACGTCTAGTCATGAATGAGCTGTGAAGCCAGAAAAGCGATGAGAGCGACACTGGCGTTACGTTAACGGCAACATCTAATGTTAGGGGATATCGGGCTTCGACCAACGGTACACGCGAACTTTTGACCTTTTAAGGTACTGGAGTCGACGACGCGGAGTTAATTCGAAGCACCCTCGAGCGTGGCAACAAGTCAATTCTGGTTTAACCCAAATAACAAAGTTAAAGTAAAGGAAACCATTGTTCTACTTCTTTCGCGACTTACGCATAACTCCATGGGCACCAACGCTAGAACGAGGCTTTGTACTGGAGAGCTCACGTTAGTCGCGAGACCTGAACGACCTTCTGCATTTAAAAGGCGTTACGACTGACTTTCGTGAGATACGCGTATAATCTCTTGATTAGAGTACAACGCTCATGAAAATCAAAGAGGTAGAGCCGATAGTCCTCACCTCTAAGGAGAAGGGAGGAGCCACGTGGGCCTCCTCAATGATCTTGGTCAAGGTAGTGACTTCTAACGGCGCTGTGGGCTGGGGCGAGGCGGTTCCCACCCTCAGGGTGATCAACGTCTACAGCGCCGTAAAGCAGGTGGCCAAGGCCTACGTGGGAAAGGAGGTCGAGGAAGTCGAGAGGAACTACCACGAGTGGTACAAACACGACTTCTACCTAGCCAAGTCCTTCGAGTCCGCAACTGCAGTCTCAGCGATAGACATAGCCTCCTGGGACATTCTGGGCAAGGAGCTCGGGGCCCCGATTTACGAGCTCCTCGGCGGGAGAGTGAGGGACGAAGTCGAGGTCTACGCCAACGGCTGGTACTCCGACTGCGTGACCCCAGAAGACTTCGCCAGGAAGGCCAAGGAGGTCGTGGGAAAGGGCTACAAGGCCCTGAAGTTCGACCCGTTCGGGGAGCACTTCGATTCCATAGACGAGAAGGGGTTGAAACAAGCTGAGGAGAGGGTCAAGGCCGTCAGGGAGGCCGTGGGGGAAGAAGTGAAAATAATGATAGAGCACCACGGGAGGTTCAACGCTTATTCAGCGATCAGGATAGCTAAAATCCTTGAGAAGTACGACGTGTACTTCGCCGAGGAGCCAGTCCACCACGAGGACGTGGAGGGCTACAGGGCCTACAGAAGGGCTACGAGGGTTCCCGTCGCGATGGGCGAGAGGCTCACAAGCCTGAAGGAGGCGGCGTTCTACATCAGGGAGGGGTTGGTGGACATACTCCAGCCCGACGTGACGAACATAGGCGGGGTCACCGTCGCTAGGAAAGTAGTCTCGGTGGCCGAGGCATTCAGCGTCGACATAGCCTTCCACAACGCCTTCGGGCCGATCCAGAACGCTGTGGAAGTGCAGATGAGCTCCGTCATACCGAACTTCGCCATCCTCGAGAGCTTCTACGACTGGTTCCCTCAGTGGAAGAGGGACTTGGTCTACAACTCGACGCCGGTAGAGGGAGGGAAGTCTAGAGTCCCCAACAAGCCCGGCATAGGGGTCGACGTGAACGAGAAGCTGGTAGAGGAGCTCAGGGTGGAGCCCCAGGCGTTAGAAGTCTCTGAGGAGCCGGTCTGGGTGGTGAAGGGCACCTGGAAGTCGTACTGAGGCGGTGAAGATGAGGGCAATAGCGGTCACGCCGGGGAAGACGGGCTACGAGTTGATCGACTACAAGGGCGAGGAGCTGACGAGGGGTAAAGTCAGGCTCGAGACCCTCTACGTCGGGATATGCGGGACTGACAAGGCCCTAGTCAGCAACTCCCTCAAGTTCGCCAGGCCTCCCCCCGGGGAGGAGAAGCTCGTCATAGGCCACGAGGGCTTAGCCAGGGTAAAGGAGGTAGGCGAGGGAGTCTCGGGCCTGAAGGAGGGCGACCTGGTAGTTCCAATAGTCAGGAGGGATGGGAAGTGCTTCCACGCGAAGATGTGGAGGGCGGACTACTGCGAGAACGACCAGTTCGTCGAGGCGGGGATTAGGGGACTGCACGGCTTCCAGAGGGAGGAGTTCGTGGACGTGCCTGAGTACCTCGTGAAGGTCAAAGACCCGGACCTCGAGGTCTACGCAGTGTTAACGGAGCCCATGAAGAACGTCATGAAGATAATAGAGTCGCTACAGCACGTCCTGACAAGGTACTACCAGGTCTGCGAGGACACCTCATTCTCCTGCCTGAAGGCCGTGATTTCAGGCTTCGGCACGGAAGGGGCGTTGCTTGCGATGGCCCTGAAGTTCCTCGGGATAGAGGACATAACCGTCTTTCACAGGTCTGAGAGCGAGGCGAAGGCTAAGGTGGCGGAGCTGTTGAACTTGAACTACTTCGTGACCCAGGGCAAAAGGGTCGACTTAAAGGGCTATGACCTCTTCTTCGACATGACCGGCTCCCCTCAGGTCGTCATAGACGGGGTCAAGGGGCTGAACAACAACGGGGTCGCCGTGCTCTTCGGGACCAACGACAGGGCGCCGAGCGAGGTGCTTAGCGCGGAAGTCATAACCTCAATAGTGGAGAAGAACGTCACGATCCTGGGCTCGGTGGACGGAGGGAAGACGAACTACGAGCAGGCCTTGACCATGATATCCTACTGGCACGCGAGGGACGAGAGGGTGTTAAAGGCCTTGATAGACACCGGCGTATTCAAGCCTGAGGAGTTCGGGGAGGCCCTGAAGCACAGCGGCCTGAAGGCGGTCATAAGGTGGAAGTGATGAGGGTAGAAGTACTGGTGAACCATAGCTTCAGGCTCGCGGAGTCCCCACTCCTCGACTGGGAGAGCGGAGACCTTTACTGGGTCGACATAGAGGGAAACGCGATATACAGGCTGAGCTCTGGGAGAGAGGAGAAGTTGCTGAGCGTTAGGACGCCGACTACCCTGGCTTTTTCCGTGGATAGAGAGCTGGTCTACACCTCCTTCAGGTCGGTGGTGTACGAAGGGAGGACGTGGAGCCTGGACGAAGAGGGGGTGAGGTTCAACGACGGCAAGTGCTCACCTGAAGGCGAGTTCTGGGTGGGAACAATGGACTTGGAGGAGAGGAGGCCAATAGGCAAGCTGTACTCCTTTGACGGGAGGAAGTTCAGGGAGCTAGTTAAGGGGTTGACGGTGTCGAACGGCATGGACTGGCTCGACGACGAGTTCTACCTGATAGACTCGCCGAGGAGGACTATTCTGGTCTTCTCCTACCCGTCCATGAAATTGAAGAGAACTATCGATACCTCCTTAATCCCGGGAGTCCCCGACGGGATGACGATCGACGAGCAGGGCAGGCTCTGGGTCGCCCACTACGGCGGGGGACTAATCAGTGTTTGGAATGGGGGGAAGTTGGAAATGTCCATCGAGATTCCGGTGAAGCTCGTGACTTCTGTCGCGTTAGGTGTGAATGAGGCCTTCGTCACTACTTCGGGGAGGGACGGCGTGGGAGGGCAGGTTTACCGGATCGAGGCCGAAGTGAGGGGCAGGAAGCCCTTCACGTGCGACTTCAGCAAGAGTTAAGGTTCAGTCCCGTTCTTTTCTTCTAGTCTTTCTCAACTCATCAGCGTCGCTCGCCTTTTCTCTTGACCAACGCCGACACCTATAGGCATTCGTGCGCGGGTTCTGTGTGGAGGGCACGGTTCGGAAGTATGGGAGTGCGCTTCGATAGGGTCTACTGAAGCCTCAAGCTACACGCCCGACGCGTTGGCGAGATCCAACGACTAAGCGTTTTTTCCCTCCACGACCAAGGGGAGCAAAAGACACATGATCCTGCAGACCTTGGCAGAGAGGGCGATGGAATACGCCCGCGGAATGAGGGTCGTGGACTATTGCGCCTGTCTCAGGGCGGCGTACGTCGTCGTCAGGGACGAGGACGGAAAGGAATACATAGGCATGTCTCACATACCCCACGAGGACTTGCACAACCACAGGGAGAGCATTAGGCCCGACGTCGACAACCTCTTGAGGCTGGTCAGGAGCCTGGACGTAGTCAACAGGAGCCTGGGGCTCGCCTTGATCAACGCGATTTCCCAGAAGTACGTGACGGTCAGGTACGACGAGCCTCCCATCGAGGAGCCGGTTTGTGTTATTGGAAACCTGGGCCCGCTGGTCAAGGAGCTCTCGGGGAAGAAGGTGTACGTCTTCGAGAGGTCAGCATGGTTGAGGGGGAACGCATTGTCGGACGCGGAGGAGGAACTCTTGATCCCAGAGTGCAGAACTAACATAATAACTGGGATGACCCTCCTCAACTTCACGCTTGAAAGGATCCTGGAGATCTCGAGAGGGACGAACGTGCTTACAGGACCTTCGGCGGGGTTCTATCCAGAATGGGCGAAGGGAACTAAGATCCATTACGTTCAGTCCATGAAGTTTCACGAAATTGACAGACTCAGGGACTTCCTGAAGGCGGGGAACTTCGTTTCTCTGAAAACTCACAACCACTTAGGGGAGATCTACTCGCGGAGAGTATCTTGAGGCGGAACGCCCGCCCCATAGAATGGTGAG
>JBMFJH010000006.1:0-85875 GCA_049973945.1 Thermoprotei archaeon | reverse complement strand
TCCAACGGCCAGGTCGTCCAGGTAGCTGCCGTGTACGGCGGTGCCTGAACGTAAAGCCAAGTTGTTTTTTTAAGATTCATATTAAATTTTTCGGATTCACTGATTAAACTGGTGCAGGCCCTCCAGTCCCTTTCAGCCTCAACTAGTTTCCCTGATTTAGCCATGCGTCAATTTTTATTTCTCTCTTTATCAATCAATAATTCCTAATGTTAAAACCTTTTAAACTGGTTAGTACTCTATCTCCCGATGCCTCCTTTCGGCAAAGTTCTAGTAGCGAACAGGGGAGAGATCGCAGTAAGGGTCATGAAAGCGGTCAAGGAAATGGGTATGAAGGCGGTAGCCGTTTACTCCGAGGCCGACAAGTACGCCCTCCACGTCAAGTACGCAGATGAGGCTTACTACATTGGTCCCGCCCCCGCGATCCAGAGCTACCTTAACATAGACGCAATAATAGACGCAGCAGAGAAGGCCCACGCCGACGCTATTCACCCAGGATACGGTTTCCTGTCAGAGAACGCCGACTTCGCGGCGGCTGTAGAGAAGGCGGGCATAACGTTCATCGGCCCCTCCGCGGAAGTGATGAACAAGATCAAGTCCAAGCTTGACGGGAAGAGAGTAGCGAGGATGGCGGGCGTCCCAATATCCCCCGGCTCCGACGGCCCCGTTGAGTCTCTCGACGAGGCTTTGAAGATCGCCGAGAGGATCGGCTACCCCATAATGGTCAAAGCCGCTTACGGGGGAGGAGGTACCGGAATAACCAAGGTCAACTCCCCTGAAGAGTTGCAGGAAGTCTGGGAGAGGAACAAGAGGCTGGCCTACCAGGCGTTCGGGAAGGCCGACCTCTACATAGAGAAAGCCGCAGTTGACCCCAGGCACATTGAGTTCCAGCTGATAGGCGACAAGTACGGGAACTATGTGGTCGCATGGGAGAGGGAGTGCACGATCCAGAGGAGGAACCAGAAGCTAATCGAGGAGGCCCCTTCGGCCGCCCTGACAATGGAAGAGAGGGAGTCCATGTTCGAGCCGATCATCAAGTTCGGGAAGATCATCAATTACTTCACCCTGGGAACTTTCGAGACCGTGTTCAGCGACAAGACCAGGGAGTTCTACTTCCTCGAGCTGAACAAGAGGCTCCAGGTCGAGCACACGGTCACCGAGCTCGTCTTCAGGATAGACCTCGTCAAGCTCCAGATAAGGTTGGCCGCCGGGGAGTATTTGCCCTTCACACAAGAGGAGATAAACAAGAGGTACAGGGGACACGCGATCCAGTTCAGGATCAACGCGGAAGACCCGCTGAACAACTTCACTGGAAGCTCGGGCTTCATAACGTACTACAAAGAGCCCACCGGCCCCGGAGTGAGGGTTGACTCCGGCTACAACGAGGGTAACTGGGTGCCCCCGTACTACGACTCGCTAGTAGCTAAGCTGATCGTCTTCGGCGAGACTAGGGCAGACGCGATAAGGGTTGGCTTGAGGGCCCTAAACGACTACAAGATAGGCGGTATCAAGACGACGATTGACCTCTACAAGCGGATCGCCATGGACGAGGACTACCAGAAGAACAAGGTGACTACGGCGTACATAGCCGAGAAGATGCCGCAGTTCTTAAAGGACTTGAAGCGCTGGGAGGAGGAGAGGGCCGCCGTCGCTTTGGTCGCCCACCAGAAGGGCCTGCTGAAGAGGAAAGTGGAGACACAACAGCAGGGCAAGGCGGTGGAGAACGTCTGGAAGTCGCACGGTAAGATGATGCAGATGGCCCCGAGGGTGATGTGGTGATGGCGAAGATCTACAGGGTTTATAGCGATACGGGAGACCTCTACACTTTGGCAGTAGAGACGCAGGGCAACAAGTACGTCATAAAGACCGAGCAGAACACCTTCGAGGTGGAGTTCAGGGGACAGGGCACTAAGGAGTGGGAGTCCATAATAGTCGTTAACGGCAACCCGAGGAGGGTGGAGGTCGACAGGGGCTACCTGATAATCGACGGGAGCGAGGTCTTCAGGATCGACAGGATAAGCGAGGAGGCCCCCAAGGAAGGAGCAACCCTCGAGGAAATGCTGAAGGGCAAGGAGGGTGAAGTCCTCTCCCCGCTGCAGGGAAGGGTAGTCCAGATAAGGGTCAAGGAGGGTGACGCCGTGAACAAGGGTCAGCCTTTGCTGTCCATTGAAGCGATGAAGTCCGAGACCGTGATATCCGCCCCCAAGGCGGGCGTAGTGAAGAAGATAAACGTTAAGGTCGGCCAGGGAGTCAGGAAGGGAGACGTCCTCCTCATAATTGAGTGACAGGGCTTGTATTTACAATATTTTTCTTGAAAGTTACTGCTATTATTTCTGAGGTTTATACTGTTAAAACTTTTAAAACCCGTTTTGTATTTCTCCCCCGTGAGCTCGCTCTACGAGAAGCCTCCAGTGGAGAAGTTAATTGAGGAACTAAGGCAACTGAAAGCGAGGGCCTACCAGGGCGGCGGGGAGGAGAGGATCAAGTTCCAGCACAGCAAGGGCAAGCTGACAGCCAGGGAAAGGCTGGCGATGCTGTTCGACGAGGGCACTTTCATGGAGATAGGCACATTCGCCACAACTAGGGCCACCGAGTTCGGCCTGGACAAGAACAGGTTCTACGGGGACGGCGTCGTAACCGGCTGGGGCAAGGTAGAAGGGAGGACGGTGTTCGCTTACGCCCAGGACTTCACGGTGTTGGGAGGGTCGCTGGGAGAGACCCACGCCGCGAAGATCGCGAAGGTCTACGAGCTCGCTTTGAAGGTGGGGGCACCCGTCGTGGGGATCAACGACTCCGGGGGCGCCAGGATTCAGGAGGGCGCAATGGCCCTTGAGGGCTACGGCATGGTCTTCAGGAGCAACGTGATGGCCTCCGGCGTAGTCCCGCAGATCACCATAATGGCCGGGCCTGCCGCTGGAGGCGCTGTCTACTCCCCGGCGCTGACGGACTTCATCATTATGATCAAGGGCGACGCGTATTACATGTTCGTGACGGGGCCCGAAATCACGAGGGTCTCCCTGGGCGAAGAGGTCTCTTACCAGGACTTGGGAGGGGCCGTAGTCCACGCCACCAAGTCGGGCGTAGTCCACTTCATGGTGGACAACGAGGAGGAGGCTATCAACCTCACCAAGAGGCTGCTCTCCTACCTGCCCTCCAACAACATGGAGGACCCGCCCTACATGGAGACGGGAGACCCCGCCGACAGGGACGTACAGGGAGTGGAGCAAATAATGCCCAGCGACGCGGCAAAGCCCTACAACATCAGGGAGATCATATCGAGGATCGTCGACAACGGCGAGTTCTTGGAGGTCCACAGGCACTGGGCGACCAACATAATCGTGGGCTTCGCGAGGATCGCGGGCCACGTGGTAGGAATTGTGGCAAACAACCCGGAGGAGTTCGGTGGGGCTATTGACGTGGACGCCGCTGACAAGGCGGCCAGGTTCATTAGGTTCTGCGACGCCTTCAACATACCGCTGATAAGCCTGACCGACACGCCGGGCTACGTGCCAGGAACCGAGCAGGAGTACAAGGGGATCATCAGGCACGGCGCGAAGATGCTATACGCGTTCGCAGAGGCGACAGTCCCCAAGATCAACATCATCCTGAGGAAGGCTTACGGAGGTGCCCACATAGCTATGGACATCCACAGCTTAGGTGCTGACCTGGTCTACGCCTGGCCCACCGCGGAGATAGCAGTGACTGGTCCAGAAGGCGCTGTTAGGATCCTCTTCAGGAGGGAGATCCAGGCCGCCCAGAACCCGGACGAGTTCATCAAACAGAAGATCGCCGAGTACAGGAAGCTGTTCGCTAACCCGTACTGGGCGGCCGAGAAGGGGATAATCGACGACGTGATAGAGCCGAAGGACACGAGGAGGGTAATAGCCAAGGCCCTAGACATGCTAAGGAACAAGAGGGAGTTCAGGTACCCGAAGAAGCACGGGAACATACCCCTGTGATCACACCCTCTTTTTCTCCTCCTTGCTTATCCTGTCGGCCAACCTAAGCACGTAAGGGTAACCCCGCTTAGCCAAGTCTATGCAGTCCTGCAAGTCGGTCAGGTTGCCGGGCGAATAGTAGTACTTGCCGAACCTTACCCCCCTCTTCTCGCCGTCGATCAGGACGTAGTCTATCCCTCCCTCGTTGACCACCTCGCCCGCCAGCTTGGACTTCGCCACCCCGATGCTGGGCCTCTCCAGGAGTACTCCTATGACCGTGGCTATCCCGCTCTTCCTCGGGTGGGCTATGCCGTGCCCGTCAACTAGGATGAGGTCGCACTCCGCGTCTCCTAAGGCCTCTAACATCAGCGGGGCCTCCCTCATAAAGAGGAACCCGGGGACGTAGGGGAACTCGACCTTACCGACGAACTTCCTGACGTCGAGTTTACCCTCCCTCTCGATCACGGCGACCGCTATTCCAGTGTCGCCCTTGTAAGCCACGTCGAGGGCACAGACGCTCCTTACGTTCTCAATCCCCAGGTGAGACTGCCTTACGTTCTTCGAGATCAAATACTGGAACCTCTCCAGGAACTTCAGGGTGTGGCGTTCGACCAAAGGCCCTCGAGCCTAAGGAGGAACTTGAACTGATTAAGGGTTTGCACCGCCCCGGGCCTGTACTTCCTGACCTCCTCCACGGCTTCCTGAGCGCTGAGCCCTTCCTTTACCATCAAGTAGCCCGCTATTATTGTACCTGTCCTGCCTATTCCGCCGACGCAGTGGATCAGGTTGCCTTTGCCCTTATCTAACCACTTGAGGATCTCGCGGAACTGGCCCTCATTTGGAGGGTGGCCGTCTGGCACGGGCGAGTGTAGGACTTCAAAGCCCCGCTCCTTCAGGAGGGAGAAGTAGTAGTCCGAGTTCCCCCAGGCCTCCTCGATCTCCCAGTCCTCCGCCAACACTAACACCCTCCTTACGCCTTCGGCTTTCCAATCATCTATCTCGTCGAGGCTGTACGGCATCTGAGAGCCCCCGATAACCCCTCTCCTCACCCAGTACATCCCTCCTCACCGGTCAGTAGATCCGCTGCTCGTCACCCTTCGGTTAACCTTTTATCGAATCCCTCGACTTTAAAGCGTGCTAGTGCCCGTTAACGATATCGTGTTCTTTTTTGGGGCTTTCCTCGTGAGCCTCGTTTCCGGAGTTCTGGGGTCCCTCACCGGGCTCGGAGGGGCCACCTTCCTCGTGCCGATCTACACGTTGTTCTTCTCAGTCCCCCTCATTTACGCCTCCGGGGCTAGCCTGATCTCGACAATCGCTACCGCCAGCGGCTCTGCAAGCGGTTACGTCAAGCACAGGATAGCTAACGTGAAGATCGGGGTAGGCCTTACTGTGGCTACGACCACAGGCTCAATCCTCGGCTCGTTGACCTTGGTCTATGTCTATTCCCTGAACCTGGAGCACGTCATTTACATCGTGTTCGGAATCGTCCTCCTCTCGCAGGTCTACATCCAGTTCAAGAGGAGCGCCCTAGAGTTACCTCCCCGTGTAGACCCAGACTGGACTACCAGGGTCTTCCAGCTTCAAGGGAAGTACTACGACGTTGCGCTGAACCGGGAGGTGGAGTACTACGGCGTCAGGTGGCACTTAGGGGCAGGAATAATGTTAGTCGCGGGCTTCATCTCAGGCCTCCTCGGGATCGGCTCTGGGGCCTTGAAGGTGTTGGCCCTCGATTGGGCGATGAACCTGCCCATGAAGGTCAGCACTACCTCGAGCAACTTCATGATAGGGATTACTGCAGCTACCGGGAGCTCCGTTTACTGGGTCGAGGGGTACATTCAGCCCGTGCTGGCCGCGGCCACGGCTCTGGGCGTCCTAGCGGGTTCCTTCTTGGGGGCCAGGATCCTCCTCAGGGTCAGGAACAAGACAGTCAGGCACGTCTTCACCCTAGTTCTCCTGGTCCTGGGGATTCAGATGATCTTGAAAGGGTTGGGCTATGCAGTTTGAGGACGCGGTCTCGAGGATCTTAAGAGCCGGAGTGATAGTCTCGGCGGGCTTGATGATCGTGGGGTTAACGACGCTTTTCATTACGGGAGGCTCGGGGAAGTACCCGGTCTCCAGCCTGGCTAGTCCGGAGTCGAGCGTGAACAGCTCCGCTTACTCGCCAACGAGGGTCGTCTCTGACGTTCTATCGGGTAGGCCCGTAGACTTCGTGTATTTAGGCCTCATGACGCTAATAGCGACCCCAGTCCTAGTAGTCGTCGTCACGTTCGCCGAATTCGTGAGGCAGAGGAACTGGACTTACGCGATCATCACGGGGATAGTCCTGTTCAACTTAATGTTCGCGATCTTCGTCCTGCCCCTGCTCCTGGGGAAGTGAGCGGGGCCGTTATTAGGTAGGGCCGAAAGTGTTTCTGGGTAGGCAGTGAGGAGGTTATCGACCGGTATACCCCAGTTCGACGCCCTGATCGAAGGGGGAATCCCGGAGGGGTTCTTCGTCGCCCTGACGGGGGAGCCGGGGACGGGGAAGACAATATTCTCGCTGCACTTCGTCGCCCAAGGGCTCAAGGAGGGGGAGCCGTGCATTTACGTCACTACCGAGGAGAGCAGGGAGTCGATAATCAGGCAGGCGAAGCAGTTCGGCTGGGACTTCGAGGAGCACATGGAGAAGAGGCTAATAGTGATAGACGCCCTAATGAAGGACAGGCAAGACCAGTGGTCGCTCATCGACCTCACTCCGGAGGAGTTAGTTCAGAAGGTGATAGAGGCCAAGCAGAAGTTAGGTAAAGGCAGGGCGAGGCTCGTGATCGACAGCGTCTCGGCCCTCTTCCTCGACAAGCCTGCAATGGCGAGGAAGATAAGCTACTACCTCAAGAGGGTTCTCTACAAGTGGAACTTCACCATTTACGCTACGTCGCAGTACGCCATAACCACCAGCCAGGCCTTCGGCTTCGGGGTGGAGCACGTAGCGGACGGCATAATAAGGTTCAGGAGGGCCGTCAGGGAAGGGGAGCTGAGGAGGTTCGTCCTCATAGAGAAGATGAGGCAGACCGACCACGACAGGCATGTCTGGGAGATAGACATCAGGCCGGGCAAGGGGGTAGTCCTAGTCAGGAGGCTCGAGGAGAGGAGGGAAGACTACGCCCTCCCCAAGAAGGTAATGGACAGGATAAGGCAGGTAGAGGAGGAGAAGGAGAGGTCGATCCCTTGACTTTCGGGTAAACGGTTATTTCCCGAGCCGCCAAAGCTGTGATGAATGTCGAAAGTAGAGGTTCCCCAAATCAGCAGGGCCCAGAAGGTCGAGCTCAGGCCTTCTGAGACGGCGTTGCTGATCGTGGACATGCAGAACGACTTCGTAGACCCTAAGGGGGCGCTCTTCGTGCCCTCGGCTAGGGACACCATCCAGCCAATCAAGAACCTCATCAAGAAGTTCAGGGACGCGGGGGCACACGTGATTTACACGCAGGACTGGCACATGAAGGACGACCCAGAGTTCAAGATATGGGGAGTCCACGCCCTTGCCGGGACTTGGGGGGCGGAGATCGTCGAGGAACTCGAGCCCGAGGAGGACGACATAATAATCAGGAAGTACAGGTACGACGCCTTCTTCGAGACCCCCCTGGACTACGTGCTGAGGGTAAAGGGCATAAAGAACTTGGTGATAGTCGGAACCGTGGCGAACATATGCGTTCTGCACACTGCGGGTTCAGCGGCGTTGCGTTGGTACAACATCGTAGTCCCGGAGGACGGCATTTCAGCCCTGACGGAGTTCGACATGATGGCGACGCTGAGGCAAATAGACTTCCTTTATAAGGGCAAGATCACCACAAGCGACAAAGTGAGCTTGGTAGTATGAAGTGGGTAGCTATAGTCCACAACGACTTCGACGGGACGGCGAGCGCCGCGATCTACGCTAGGGCAGTAAACGCTTTGCCCACCTCAGTCCTCTTCACCGAGCCCACTAGGCTGGCTAAACTGCTGAAAGGGTTCGAGCTGAGGGACGCCAAGAGGATAGTCATCGCTGATCTAGGGATAAACGCGTCGACCTTCGACGACATACTGAAGGAAGTGAGGAGGTTGAGTTCCCAAGGGGCCGAGATACAGTGGTTCGACCACCACGTTTGGAAGGAGGAGTGGAAGAAGGCGTTGACAGAGGCCGGAGTCCAGGTCTACCACGACACGAGCACGTGCGGGGGTGGGCTTGTACACAAGGTCATGAACCCAGACGACGAGGTTTCGGAGGTCATAGCGAGGGCCGACTGCAGCGTAGACCTGTGGCTCCACGACTACCCTCTGGGCGAGAAGCTGAGGAGGGTCATAGAGAACAGGAGGGAGTTCGAGTGGAAGAAGCACGTCATAGTAAAGTTCTTCAACGGCGCGGTATGGGACGAGGAGTTCGAGAGGATCCTCAACGACATGGTGAACAAAGAGCTGAAGGGCTACAACGAGTTGATGAAGTACGCCAGGGTCATCGAGGTGAACGGGGTTAAGGGGGTAGTCGCAGTCAGGTGGAAGGGGCCCCCCGACATAAGCTACGCGAGCCAGTACCTCATGGCGAGGACTGGGGCGCAGTTCTACGCCTCGGCCAACGGGAGGAGCATATCATTCAGGAGCTCCACGATCGATGTGAGGAGGTTCGCCGAAGCTTTAGGAGGCGGAGGCCATCCCCTCGCTGCTGGGGCGGGCCTCAAGGCCCCCTTCCTGAAGTACTTCCTTTACAAGCTCGGTATGAGGAAGCCCATGCTGGACTGGGTAACCGACGTGGTCGAGGAAGTTGTGAGGAAGACGGGAGTAGTCCAGTACCAGAAGGCCAAGGCTCAGTCGTAGAAGCCGCAGACCCCCCTCATTTTCATGAATATCACGTCCCCTAGCCTCGTAATCTCTGGCCTCCCGTCCTTTTTCCTCACCTTGTAGAGCGTTTGCCTCCTCTCGCTCCCTATGGGGACTACCATCACCCCTCCCTCCTTCAGTTGGTCGAATATCTTGCATGGGAGCGTCGGCGACGCCGCCCAAATTACCGCTCTGTCGTAGGGGCTCAGGGGCTCGTACCCTACGCTACCGTCGCCCTCGATTATGATCACGTTCCTGTACTTGGACAAGTTCTTCCTCGCGAACTCCAACACTTCCCTGTCGATCTCGACAGTAACGACGATCTCGGCCACCTCCGCCATCAGGGAAGTGTAGTAGCCGTTGCCAGTCCCCACCTCCAGTACCTTTAGGCCAGGGGAGAGCTCGAGGGAGTCCAGCATGAAGAGGCCTAGGTTCAACGCGGTAGTAGTGACGCTCTCCGAGATCCACAGGGGTTCGTCCGCGAACTCCAGGTCGTAAGCTGCGTTCTTGTATTTTTCTGGCAAGTAGTCCCTCCTGTCTACCTTCATGAAGGCCTCTCTCAAGAGCGGGTTCGCGATCCTGCTCGCAATAATTTCCTTGTCCACAAATCTCACTCGGGGTGCAAGCAAATCAGCTTAAGGCTCTCGTCACCAGTCGGTTCCCGGATTCCTCCTCATCTGAAAGAGTCTAGCGTTGGGCGTTTTTATTTGTGGGCCCTAAAAACGGTTAAACGAGGTAGACGGACTCCTCCATGACGTACTTCTTCCTGGACAGGTCCATGAGCTTCCTCGTGAAGAGTATGGAGTAAATCGTAACAATCGCTCCGAAAACGAACGACCCCCAGGCCAGCAACTCAACGTTGCCCTGAGCGTTCCACAAGGCGAAGTAGAGCATGAGTCCATGGGAGACCTGCAAGTCCCTTCCTTGAACGATGTTCGGCCAGTACTCGGTTACCGCCAAACCTCCCCAGGCGCTGTTTATTGTGCTCGACAAGCCGGTCACCATGTAGGGCAGGACGCCCGGCAGGATTATTTTCCTCAGCCTCGCCCAGAAGCCCATCTCGAGATTGTCCATGAGCTCCCAGACGGGCTTAGGAATGTTCTTGATGCCCAGCCAGACCTCGTAGAACACGTAGTAAAAGGTGGAGATGAAGGCTAGCAATACCACGTAGAACTCGGGAGCTAGGGGGCCAAACGCTGGATAAACGATCGTGTAGGTAGCAAGGTACAGGAGGGGGAAATAGGCAGTGGCAGGGATGGCCGAGAAAGTCTGAAGGAAAGCGATCGCGGGCTTCTCGACTTTAGGGTGAGTGGCCAGGAAGTAACCGCCGAAAACTGCGAGTGCTAAGGCGACGAGCGTGACCACTGCGACCCTAACGTAGTCGAAGGCCAGGGCGATGAGTATTTGAGGCGTGTAGGGTAGGGCCTGCATCACTTGCTCTCTGTACACGTAGATCGGGACGCCAGCTATCAGGATCAGGGAAGCCCCTAGGATCGTGTAGGCCTTGCCCACCGTTAGCTTGAACCTCCGGGGGGAGCCCTCCTCTTCCTCCTCCAGGAAGACGTAGCTCCTCCCCCTCAGCGGGGTGAACCTGGCAACCTTGACCACCCTGCTCGCGGTGGCGCTGGCCTTAGCGGACAGCCCGGCTCTGACCTTGCCCCTCCTCTTGACTTTAGTGGACTCGGTCTCGAAGCCGTATTTCGATATGGCGTAATCCGCGAACTTGGTTATGGCGAGGACGTTGACCACTACCACTACGCCGAGGACTCCCAGGGATTGAAGGGCCTGAGCGTAGTCCCCGCTGGCGGTAAAGCCCGCGATGAGGGAGCCTATGCCGAAGACGCTGTACTGCGAGCTGCCCACACTGAAGACCTCGCTCACGGTTATGTAGAACAATCCGTCCGAGAACGAGGGCAAAAGGTTCGAGGCTATCCTCGGGATCGAGTAAGGGATGTAGACCTTGGTCATCTTGTCCCAGAAGTCGAACCTCAGGTTCTCCGCAACCTCTATCAGATCCTTCGGTACTGTCTTGAACGCCTGGTACTGCCCCATCCAGATGTTCCAAGCGGTCGCAGTGAGCACGAGGAAGAGGACTGCCATCTCGACGCCGGGGACTCCTAGGTAGCTCACGAATAGGACGAGAACGATTGGGAAGAAGCTTATGACCGGCACGGACTCGAAGACCTCTATGGCCGAGATGTAGACGTTCTCGAAGACCTCGTGCTTTATCGCAACGTACGACATCAACCAGCCAGCTAAAATCGCGAAGAGTATGGTGGCCCAGACCCTGGCCACGCTGACTATCGACGCGAGGAACTCGATGCCTAGGTAATTGAGATCCGTTCGGCTCACCCCGGCGCCTTTTTCCTGATTGGAGTGAGGGAGGAGTACAGCTCCTCCACTATTTTCCTGAACTCCTCCGAGCTTGGATTTCTAGGCCTGGGCAAGTCCACGCTAATCTCCTTTATGACGGTCGAAGGACTGCCGTTCAGAACGTAGATCCTGTCGCTGAGCTTAACCACCTCGTCGAGGTTGTGGGATATCATGACGACCGCCTTCAGGGGGCTGTCCTTGTCAAAGAGGATCGAGTAGATTTCGTTCCTCAGACCTTCGGCCGTCAGCTCGTCTAAGTGGGAGAACGGCTCGTCCATCAAGAGAACCTCCGGCTGGGCAGCCAAGGCCCTCGCTATGGCCACCCTCTGCCTCATACCCCCGCTCAACTGCTTGGAGTAGAAGTCCTCGAAGCCCGAGAGGCCGACCATTTCGAGGTACTTCCTCGCCTCCCTGTCCTCCTCCTCGGGGGGCAACTTCCTGTACTTGAGGCCCAGCTTGACGTTCTCCAAGGCCGTCATCCAGGGGAAGGTAACGATGGACTGGTGAACTAGGACGATTTTAGGAGAGGGCTTGACGACCTTCTTGCCGTGTAGCCTCACTTCCCCCTCCGTCGGCTTAATGAATCCCCCGAGTACTCTAATCAAAGTCGACTTGCCCGCCCCCGAAGGGCCTACAATGGACACGAACTCTCCTTCGTTGACGGCAACGTTAACGTGCCTGAAAACGAAGGGCAGGTCGTCAGCGTAGCGGTAGCCCAAGTCAATGCCCTCTAAGACCGCAATTGAGGGGCACCTCTCGCGCGGGCGTTCGATTAAGCTAATAAAAAACTAACTTATGCGGGCCTCAAATACACCGAGTGCAAGCGACTAAAGAAGCGTCTCGCCATGCACTCGGGTCCCGGAAACGGTCAGCAGGACACTCTCAGCGACAGCAACTCGTTTTCGTCATCACGCCTTGGAGACCGCTGCTTTCAACGCCTTGATCAAGCTCGCCCCGAAGTAAGGCAGGTCACCGGGATGCCTGGAGGAGATGAGGTTCCCGTCCTCGACCACCGGAGCATCGACGTACTCTCCCCCGGCGGCGATCACGTCGTCCTTAATCGACTCGTATGAAGTGACCCTCCTCCCCTTAATTACGCCCGCAGAGATCAGTATCTGAGGGCCGTGACAGATCGCGGCCACGGGCTTCTTCAGTTCGAAGAACTTCCTCGTTATTTCCTTGACCTCAGGGATGTTCCTTATCCTTTCCGGCCCCCTCCCGCCAGGAATGACCAAACCCACGTAGTCCTCCACTCTGACCTCCTTGAAGGAAATGTCCGATACAACCGAGTAGCCGTGCTTTCCCGAGACCTTGGCCTTAGCTTCCTTCCAGGCTATTACTGGAGTGAAGCCCTCCTCTATCACCCTGTAAAAGGGGTAAAGCAACTCTATGTCCTCGAACTCCTCCCCGACTAGGAAGAGTACTTTCCTGTTCACGCTATGAAAATAGCCCTTTTGACCAAAAGTCTTTGCTCTATACTTTCAGCTCACTTGACCTGAGCGTCTCCGGGCCCAGCATGAGGCCTACTATGGCCAGTACGGCCCCCACGGCAAAGACCGTCAGGGCGGCCATGGGTAGAGCGAAGTAGTTCGACAACGTGGTTACGTAAACTTGAGTGAAACCCGCCACAATGAAGGCCCCGTTGTAGGAGAAGCCCACTCCAGTGGCCCTGCTGAAAGTCTTGAACCTCTCGGACAAATAGGCCGGAGTGACAGCTGAGGGCAAGTTTACCAAGAACCCGAACAGAGGGACAGCCAGGTTTACATCACTGGTTTGTGAGTACACGACGAAAGCACCCACCGCAGAGAGAAGGACTCCGATCGTCGCCATCCACTTCCTCCCTATATAGTCAGAAAGGAAACCGCTCAGAGCCATTGCCGCGATTCCTACGGCGTTCATGATCAGTATGAGAGTACCGTAAACCTTCGGGGATAAGTGGAGGTAACTCCCTAAGTAGACCGCCATGAACTGGGGACCGGAGTAAATCATTACCCAGAAGCCTATCATCACGAGAAGCGTCTGGTATAAGTTCTTCAAGCCGCTCAAAATAGGGGCCGTCCTCCCCTCCCTCAGGTAGACTTCCGGCTCCGTGACCCCAAGCCTCACAATCAACGCCAAGGCTGCCGGAATGGCGCCTGTGAGGAAGATGTACCTCCAGGTCTCGACGATGTTCGTGGTCGAGGCCAAGTACGTGAACAGGAGGTCGACCAGAACGAAACCCACCAGAGTCCCTCCTTGTAGCACCCCGGAGAGTAAGCCCCTCCTTGATCTTACGCTCTCCATGGCCAGGGTGAAGCTCGACGAAACGTCGCCACCTATGAAGATCCCCTGGACGAACCTTAAGACCGCCAGGGCCACGGACGCTATAATACCTACCTGGGCATAAGTCGGCAAAAGGCCCGTTAAGCCTATGGAGAGGGAGTAGCCCAATACTGTGACGATAAGGGCTACCTTTCTACCCCTTAAATCGGCCAAGTAACCGAAGAGGAATCCGCCCAAGGGCCTCGATATGACGGTGAAAACTATCGGCAGAACCGCCCCTAAAGTCCCTAAGTCGGGGAAGAACAGCTTCCCTAGGATTGGAGTGGTTATCACAACCGCCCCGAGGTCGTAGGAGTCCATTACCCAGGAGAAGTAAGAGGCCACGTAGTTGACCCACTTGGCCAATTCCTCTCGCTAAGTAGACTGTTTTTGAACTTTTAAAGTTGAGAAATTAAACGAATTTCTCTATTCTGAGAGTTTCATCAGAGGCTTAAATGAGTTATCAACGATAATTTATTTACCTTGGACTAAACTTTCCTTCGTGGACCTGATCTTCCCGATCGAGGCGGGACTGGCGGCCTCGGCGATAGTCCTCGGAGGGATCGTGGAGGGCTACGGCTACGGCCTATCTATGGGCACTAACTGGCCCTATACTAGGGACATACACAAGCTCGCCCTGAAGGGAGATCCCGAGGCCATCCACAGGATCGTGGCAACCCTCATAGGCCTGATATCCCTAGCGTTGGTTGTGCTTAAGCCGTCCTTCGTGACTTTCGCGGGCCTAGGCCTCATCGTCCTGACGGCCCTCTTAGGAATGGCTACCCTTTACGTCTTAGCGGGCAGGGCTCCTGCCTTCCTGCAGGGTCTCCACGGGATAGTCGCTTACACTACTTTCATCACTTACTTACTAGCGAGTCTGGGCGTCACTACGTTCGACCAATACGTGAGCTTCCTGATAAGCGCGATCACCCCTCCGCACGTACTTTACTTCGTCATCTTCCTCGGGGGATGGGTCACCGGATCGAGGAGGATGGTCAACCCGATCGGGAACGTGAGAGTCCCGAAGGGCCAAACGCAGTGGATCTGGGCTTTACACGGCGTCGCTAGCCTGGTCTTACTCGCCAGCTTGGTTTACCTAAAGATGTGGCTAGGGTTAGCCTTAGCCTTGGTTGAGATCGCGGTAGGGCTCTGGGTTTACAGAAGTATCAACGCCAACCCCTCTAAGCCCGGGATTTCTGTTGGGATACACCAGCTGGTCAGCGTTTCCATAGTAGTTTACTTGGTGCTGAACGCTTTCGGTTACATTTAAGTGTAGGCAAGCCTACTTAGCTCAAGGGAAAGTCCGTGAAGGTCTTACTCTTAGGTATTGACGGAGAGCTCGGGTGGCCGTTGGCCCTGAAGCTCGCCAAGGCTGGACACGAAGTGGTCGGCGTTGACAACTTGTCCACGAGGAGGATGGCTTACGAGTCTGGGACCGACTCCGTCTTCCCTTTGCCTTCGCCAGCGGAGAGGGTGAAGGAGGCGAAGAGGCACCTCGACGTCAACATCGACTTCGTGATAGGCGACATAACTACCCCGAACTTGCTTAAGGACTTGATCAGGAGGTTCAGGCCAGACGCGATAGTACACTTCGCTGAGCAGAGAAGCGCCCCCTACTCAATGAAGGACGAGGAACACGCGGTCTTCACGATCCAGAACAACCTGATCGGGACGATGAGGCTAGTTTACGCCGTGAAGGAGGTCGATCCCACGATACACATCGTGAAGATGGGCACAATGGGAGAGTACGGAACCCCTAACTTCGACATCCCAGAGGACATAGAGGTCGAGGCGGAAGTAAACGGGAAGAGAGACAGGATCCTAGTCCCCCGAAGGGCAGGCTCTTGGTACCACTGGACTAAGGTCTTCGACACCGACATCCTCTACTACGCCAACCAGCTCTGGGGGCTGACCGTAACTGACATCATGCAGGGCCCAGTTTACGGGACGAGAACTTCCGAGATAGTGCACGAGAGCCTGAGGACGAGGTTCGACGTAGACGAGGCATGGGGAACAGTGGTGAACAGGTTCTGCGCCGAGGCCGTAATCGGCCACCCATTGACCGTTTACGGAAAAGGAGGGCAGAAAAGGGGCTTCATCTCCCTGGAGGACAGCGTGACCGCCGTGAAGCTCCTCATCGAACACCCCCCAGATCAGGGGAAGTACAGGGTCGTGAACCAGTTCGCGGAGGTCTACAGCGTCAGACAGATCGCCGAGATCGTGAAGGAGGCCGCGGAGAAGATAGGGCTAAAGGCGGAGATTCAGCACTACGAAAACCCGAGGGTCGAGAAGGAGGAGCACTACTACAACCCAGTCAGGAGGATACTGCCGTCGTTAGGCTTCTCGCCGAAGAAGAACCTGAAGGACGAAGTACCCTACATGCTGGAGGACTTGCTCCCCTACAAAGAAAGGATAGAGAGGTTCAGGGAGGGCATTCCTCCTAAGACCAAGTGGAAGTAATTCAGTCTTTTCGGTAGTAGGACAGTGAATTTCAGTTTGTATAAAGTAGACGATTAGAAACCAATGCAGAGAGACAATATCTGATTTTAAGTTATGGGTCAGAAATTCGATAAATAGGTTATTTAACTGATTCGGAATAAACTTTTTGGATTAGTCTTGAAGGCGTTGATACCTTGGATAGCCCTGATATTAATTCTCTCACCTGTGGCGTTAGTCGTACAGAACCGCTTCGTTTACTCCGACTCCCCGTTCCTGAGCAACAACTTAGGTAGCGTGCAAGCGCAGGAGATACTGAAGGGCGTGTTCAACCTCTCCGTTACGGACAAGATCTTCGTCATCGTGAACGGCTCGTACCCTCAAGCGCTGAGCCAAGTGAATTCGTCACTGAAGTACTTGCGCGACGCCAGGCTCGTGACTCCTTACGATTACCTCAACCAGACGCTCAAGGCCTACAACGAGACCATCTCGCCCCTAGTTAACGAGGTTTACAAAAGGCTTCTTCCCGCCCACGAGCTTTACCTGAACCTGACCGAGAGGAGAAACGCTGACATCTCGAACCTGACTGCCTTTCTCTACGTCCTAAACGTCACGTATGGGGTGCCGTTGAACAGAACTGTGGAGCCGAGTCCCTCTTACTTCGCCTTCCTCAAGGTCTACGAGAACTTGAGCAAGGTGCAACCCCCGCTACAGGCCGCACGCAACGCCTCTTTAATAGTGTTCAAAGACCCACTAGTCCTCCTCTTCTCGTTCAACAACTACACAGACGTCGACTTAGTCGCGTCGGCTATAAAGGACAACTCCAGCCTGGCTTACCTGGCAGGAGTCCTGACGGGAAAACGTCTGCCTCTGAGCGCGCTGGAGAACCCCTACGCTTACGCCTACCACAACGTGTCGTCTAGGATTCCTCCCCCGCCGATATCGTTGAGCGACTTCCATAAGGGCGACTCGTGGCTGTTCATCGTCGAGGTGCCGAGTAACGAGAGCCTAAGCGACGTCCTCCAGTTCATCAACTCGGTGAACGGGACGGTAACCGGGCACTTGCCGATTTACGCAGAAAGTATGGAAGAGACGGACAGGAACTTGAGGCTGGTCGACCTGGCCACGGTCGCCATCCTGGGCGTCCTGCTCATCGTCCTGCTCAGGTCGATTTACCCCATCCTAGTGCTCCTGCTCTCCGCGGTTCTGGGCCTCGAGATAGCTTACGGGGCGATGTTGCTGTTGGACTACTTAGGCCTCTACAAGATCTACTACATCTCGGGCCTGGTCGTGCCGCCCATAGTCTTCGGGATCACTGTGGACTACTCGACCCTCTTCCTCTACAGGTACTACGAGGAACTGGGGAAGGGGGCGAAGGATCCGCTGAAGTCCGCCTACAGAAACGTGAGGGTGGCCATCCTGGTGAGCGGGTTGACCATAGCCGTGGGGTTCGTGTCGTTCCTGCTGACGCCCTCGGCCCTGCTCTCGAACATCGGGATAGCCCTTCTTATATCTGCGATATCGTCGCTCCTCCCGCCTCTAACCTTCATGAGAACCGCGCTGGGCTCCGTTTCCATCAGGGCCTTGAAGTTCCCGAGGAAGGAGCTGCCCAAGGCCACGGACGTCAGGCAGGCCTACCTCAGGAGGGTCTCGAATTGGGCGGTTAAGACGAAGGGGTTAGTAATTGTCGCCTACCTCGCAATCACTTTCCTATCCTACTTCCACGTCGTCCACAGCCCTACAAACGTCGCCATATCCGAGATCATATCCGCGGACTCCGCAGTATATAAGGGGCTAAACGTGCTCCAGGACTACTTCAAGTACAGCGTCGATTACCTGATAATCAGAGGTAATCCCAACGAGTCTTACTCGCAAATTTACAACCTGAGTAAGTCGTTGATAAACCAAGGCGCTCTGGTTTACGGCCCAGCGAGTTACGGCAACATCACCTTCGAGAACAGGACGTATTTGACGAACTTGTACTACAAGGACAACTACACCCTGGTGATAGTCTACTTGCCTTACCCCGTATTCAGCGATGGAGCTATTAACATGACGAGCTACCTGATGAGGTTCGGCGTAGTCGCAGGGGAGAACGCCGAAAGGGTCGACGTCGTGAACAGCGCTACTCGGGACTACTACGCGATAACTCTGCCCTTGACCATAGCGCTGATCCTGGGCTACCTGATGGTCTCGCTCAGGTCTGTGTTCATGTCCGTGAGGCTCGTCCTCACTTTACTGGCTTCCAGCGTGATAGGGCTGTCGATCACCTTCCTGATATTCAACGACCTCTATTGGCTAACGCCGTTGGTGATATTCGCCATCCTCTTCAGCTTGGGAATAGACTACGATATGTTCATTATAGTCAGGAGCCTCGAGGAAAGGGGGTCCCCTTCAGAGAGGCTACTCAAGGCTGTTGAGGTCACGGGGCTGGCGGTCACCTCCGCAGGGTTAGTGCTGGCCGGGGCTTTCTTCTCCCTTTACGTATCAGGAATGAGGTTCCTCCAGGAAATCGGGGTGGGAGTGGCGCTTACCATACTCATGGACACGTTCCTAGTAAGGACGATCATCGTCCCCGCAGTGGTGAGCCTAGCGGAGAGGTTCGCCTGGTGGCCGAGGAAGTTGGAGGATAACCAATAATAGTCGAGGGAGGAAATACGCTCGAGTGAAGGAGAGTAGTGATGAGGCTTACAAGGGCGGAGTAGTGAAGAACTGGATCCTTGCTGACGACCTTCTGCCCCAGCTGAGCCTCGGCTATAGGGGGCTAGTCATCATAGAAGGGGAGGACTACGGGGACGCCCTTATCTCCCTCCTGAGGAGCGTGAAGGAAAAGGTCGGCCCGTCACGCGTAGTATACGCCTTCCACCCATGGATGGAAGGCGCGAAGGACAGGCTTAGGGAAGTCAGATCGCTCTTCGACGGAGTTAAAGACGTGGATTACTCCCACTCCGAGGATGTATTAGGCTCCACTTTTGAGTTGGCAATACTCGACTGCGTGGACGACTTCCGGCCGAACTACCTGGCCAGGATAATCGACACGGTCAAGGGAGGGGGGCTCGCAATAGTTTACTCGGACGACCTGTCCTCGCCCAAGAAGCTCTACAAGAGCACGCTAATTAGGGGTGGCTCGGTCGACAGCCTCTTCGAGAAGAGGTTCAGGAGGCTGGCGAAGTCGAAGGAGGGGATCGCCTACGTCGGTGAAACGACGCGGTTCAGGCCGTACTTGAGGAAGCCTAGGGATGTGGTCTGGACGGACTACCGAGGGGTTAGGGTCACGGAGGATCAGGCCAAGGTGATAAGGGAGGCAGACTTCCTGTTCCACTCGGAAGAGCCCAGGACTTACGTCATCACAGCCCCAAGGGGGAGAGGCAAGAGCTACGCTACAGGAGTTCTCCTCGGAGACCTCCTGAAGAGAAGGGAGAACCTCAGGGCTGTGGTGACGTCGCCAACGCTGATGAACGCCCAGGAAGTGTTCAGGGGAGCCTCATCGGTAAGAGGAGTGACGCTCATCAAGTCCAAGTCCGGGGAAGCGAAAGGAGTCAGGCGTGGCAGCTCTATCGCGGAATGGTTGCCCCCGGAAATGGCCTCCTATTCGGAGGGCGACCTAGTTATAGTGGACGAGTTCGCTACTATCCCTAACGAGGTTCTCGACGAGATCTTGAGGAAGTGGAAGAAGGTGATCCTGACGTCCACCACCTTCGGGTACGAGGGGTCTGGCAAGGCGTTTAAGAAGCTCTTGGATAGGGTCAAGAGGACTCACCTGGTTAAGCACGCCACGATGGAGACCCCCATTAGGTACCCGCCAGGAGACCCTGTAGAGGCGTTCCTGAACGACGCATTTTTGCTCAAGCCGACGGACGCCACTTTGAAGGGGGTAAGAGACGGCGTTCACGAGGTCCCCCGGGAGGAACTGGCAAACAACGAGGCTCTACTCAGGTCGGTTTACTCAGTCCTACTCACGGCCCACTACAGGAACTCCCCGGACGACCTGATGTTCCTACTCGACATGAAGTTCCAGCGAGTGATCGCCGAAATAAGGAACGGAGGAGTCATAGGAGTCGCTGAACTCGTCTACGAGGGCGGACTCGGTGAGCAGGAGATCGAGCGTCTGTACGAGGGGAAGGAGAACGCCGGCCACTTGATACCTCACAGGCTCATCAAGTTCTTAGGAGATAAGGAGTTCGGCCACTTGAAGGGTCTCAGGGTCATGAGGATAGCCGTGGTAGAGGAAGAACAGGGTAGGGGACACGGGTCTGAGCTCTTGAAGACGGCTGAAGAGTTGGCGAATGCTGAGGGTTTAGATTGGTTAGGGTCGTCGTTCATCAGTGACTACGGGGTCTTGAGGTTCTGGCTCAAGAACGGCTACACTCCAGTCCACATAGCGTCGAGAGGAAACGAGGCGTTGTCCGGATTCTCGATAATAGTGCTCAAGGGATTAAACGAGAGAGCTCAAGAGCACGTATGGAGATTAGCGAGAAGGCTCAAGGAGAAGCTGATCCTCACTTCCCACCAAGTCTACTACAAGCTGAGCCCGTTGGTGTTGGCCTCCCTCTTGAAGGGTACTCCGCCCCTTCGTTGGCACGTGGAAATCGGGGAGGACGACTTAAAGGCCGTTCAGCGATATTTCGACGGCGACTTGCCGTATAACGCCGTCGCTGACTCCTTCCATAAATTACTCCTGAAGGCCCTCACGGAAGACGTGGTTATAGGCGATCAGGATTTGGCCGTCTTAGTTGCGAGGGTGCTTCAGGGCAAGAGTTGGTCGCAAATCGCTTTGTCCTTAGGCCTAGGGGGGAGCAGTAACGCTGAGAAGGCCTTCCGAGAGGCCTCATTCAAATTTTTCAAAGCCCTTTTTAGATACGGATAGTCCAGTTCTCCCGTGAACCCGTTCGCGAAATACACGCTGATAACGTTCGCCGTGGAAGTGTTTGTATTCATTGTAGCCGCATCGTTACCAGCGACGAATCAGCCTGAGCTAATCAGTACCTACCATAACCTAACTAGGGCGGTCAACGGTAGCCTGCTTAACGATTTCGTCCTCATATTCTCGAACAACGCCGTCGTTAACGTGGGCTCTTCGATACCATTCGTCGGAGTAGTCATCATGTTGATCGCCATCTTCCAGACAGGACAAGTGATATCTGCTGTGGCCTCTTCCCTTCTCGGAGACTTACCCCTGGTTTCGAACGTCGCCGGGGGCTTATTGGCGTTCGTTCTGCTCCTTATGCCTCATGGAGCGGTAGAGCTACTATCCTACGCTATGGCGTCTGCGGTCTCCTTGAGAACCGCGAAGTTCCTATTGAGTCGTTATCGCTTGACCTTCACCCTCAAGTACTTCTTCTACTTCCTACTGCTCTCCTTGTTCAATTTGGCCGTGGCCGCCGCGCTCGAGTCCCTTGAGTTAACCATTTCAACGAACTCGTTATTGCTCGGCCTCATAATCACTTTCGGCCTTTGGATCTTCGCACTACCTTATCTCATAGCCTTGTACTTCGTCCAGAAAAGGATTGAGCTCAGACTTCTAGCCTCACGTAGAGCGGATAATGGTCACTCCCCTCAACCTTCAACACCTCAGCCTTGACGAGCTTGCCTTCTAAATCGCTCGACGCTAAGCAGTGGTCTATCCTCATGGCCACGTCCTTCCTGAGGTAGCTCCTCCACGTGTAGACGACGACGTTCCCGTTGACCTTCCTAAAGACGTCTACCCAGCCCTCCTCGTTGACCATGTGGTTCAGCCACTCCCTTTCTTGCGGAGTCAAGCCAGGCCAGCTCTCGTCCCAAATGGTCGAGTCCTTCCTGTCGAAAACGGCGTTGAAGTCACCGCAAATCATTGTGGGCTTCTCCGAAGCTAGTCTCTTGAGGAACGTCTCGATAGCCTTGTCGAACTCTACCTTGAACTGCAACCTCTCAAGGTTCTCCCCCGCCCTCGGGAAGTAGGCGTTAACCAAGTAAAGCCTTCCCAGGTCGACCGTGATCACCCTGCCCTCCTCATCGGCTTCCTTCATACCTATGCCCTTCACGACTCTCTGAGGTCTTTCCTTGGTTAATGTCATGACGCCACTGTATCCCTTCTTCTTGGCTGGGAAGGACGAAATCGTGTAACCCGACATCAAGACGTTTAGTGGAACGACTTCCGTCCTTATCTCCTGGAGCATAATAACGTCGAACTTCATTACTTCGCCCAGAGAGCCCTTCCTGTTTATCGCCCTAAGGCCGTTCACGTTCCAAGTCACTATCTCCAAGGCTCAAGTGTATCCTCGTCTCTCGAGCCTTATTAGCGAGAGTCCTCTACCACAGAAGGGGTTAAGTGCACTTTCGCTCATTCAGGAAACCCGCATGACCTGAAACGACGTGAACCCTTGTTTCCCCTTCAGGCCGAAGGACGTCGCTGTTAGTTCCCACGCGTAAAGACCGACCATCTCCTCCGACTCACCCCGATTAAGGAGAGACAGCTTCGCACGAAGGTGCGACTGAGACCCGAGTGCGTTGCCTGTTTGCGTTCACGTCGGATTTATTAATGAACCTCTACCGTTTTTGTCTATGGGCAGAAAAGATATATCGATTTCATTGATCGTAATAATTTTCCTAATGTTGCCACTATTTCTACTCCCAGTCGAGTCCCTGAACACCGTTGCCTCCAATTCCCCCTTCGTCGTCCTCGCTCACCCTAGAGTCAACGTCGTCTCGCCAGGACAGACCTTAGTTCCCGTCCAGTTCAACATAACGAGTCTAGTCACTGTATACAACGTGACGATATACCCGGTCTCTTCGCCTTACTTCGTCCCCTCGTTCTACCAATCGATATATTTGCCCGAACTCAAGGCAGGGTCGTGGTTCAACAGGACTGTGTTCTTCTTTAACGTTTCCTCCCGGGCCCCGATAGGATTCGACAACGTCACCCTCGAGGTCATCTATTACTTGAACGGACAACCCTACCCACAAGTCCAGTACGTTTCCGTGCCTGTACTCGTCCTAGGATACGCGGACTTCGTAGTGTCAGCAGTCTGGGGCTCTCCGTCTAGCCCTCTCGTCGTGAGTCCAGGCTCTACTAACGTGCCTCTCACCTTAATCCTCGTGAACGAAGGGAGTTCGCCCGCCTATAACGTCAGTATCAGGGCACAGAACACGACCTACGTGAGTTTCCTGACTTCTAGTTCTTATCTAGGGACTTTGCCCGTCGGCACCCCAGCGCAAGCCGTGCTTTACGCCCAAGTGAGCATGAATGCGCCTACTGGAGTCGTCAAAATACCCGTCCAAGTCTACTACAATAACGGGAGAGTTGCGAACTTCGTAGTGTCTGTGCCGATCTCTGGGATAACCTCTGTCGCCGTCACGACAGTATGGGGTAGCCCTAACAGTCCTGTAGTCGTCATGCCTGGGCAACAGAACGTGCCATTGACGATAGTGGTGAGGAATATGGGGACATCGACGCTCCTCAACGTAAGCGTTTCGATAGCTAAGAACGACGTGATAGTCCCGGCGACGAACCCAGTGCCGGTGGGCGTGGTTCCCGCAGGAGGAGTGAACTACCAAACCTTGTTGGCTTCAGTCAACTCGAGTGTCAAGCCAGGAGTCTATAACGTACCAGTAACCGTTTACTTCAACGATGGACTGAAGGTGAACACAGTCATGCAAGTGGCGGTCGTAGGGTACGCTCAGGTAACCTCTCAGGCCTTTTGGGGGACGCCCAGTAATCCGATTCAAGTCGCTCCAGGCGTCACTTATTACCCGTTAACGGTAGTTCTTATCAACGCGGGAACGGCAACGATAACGAACGCGACCCTGCTCTTATACAACACGAGTTACATTACGTTCTATCAGAGGTCTGTCACTCTCGGCTCGTTACCGCCAGGAGTACCTGTACAGTTCACCGTCATTGCTTCTGTGTCGCCTAAGACTCCACAGGGCGTTATCTCCGTCCCCGCAACGCTAACCTTTTTCGACCACAACGCTCAGGAAATAGTCTTAAGGGTTCCTGTGACCGGCTACCAGGGCGTTCAAGTCCAGGCCCTGTGGGGTACCCCATCGTCACCCCTCACTGCATCCCCAGGACAGACAAACGTTCCCCTAACGTTCGTCGTCAGGAACCTCGGTACAGTCCCTATGAACAACGTAACCATTTACCTCCGCAACCCGCAATACCCGTTCACGTTCTCGCAAACCGTTGTCGGCATAGGACCTATTCCGGCTGGACTCTACGGCGAGGCCACGATTTACGCCAGCGTTTACCCTAACGCTACGCCTGGAACATACCAGATCCAGGTGACCGTGACCAATTACAACTACAACGTTACTCTGTCGGTTCCAGTGATAGTCTACGGCCCCAAGATCTCGATGAACATGTTCACCTACCCACCTCAGCTGTTCCAGGGATATCCGTTGGCTAGACTGATCTTATTAATCACGAACTACGGCGGAGGTTATGCGTATAACGCCAACGTTACTGTTGTTACGCCCCTCCAGGTCGTTGGCCAAAGGACTGTACAGCTTGGAGCTGTCCCACCAGGGAAGCCAATGAACGTGAGCTTCACCGTAACAGTCCCAGACAGCACCCTACCAGGAACTTTTCCGGTGACTTTCGTCATTTCCTACGACGGTGGGAGCGTAACTAAGACCTTTAACGTCACGATAGACCCTGAGGCGCAGCTAAAAGTCGTTGCGGTGCATACCAAGTCCCTTACTACAGGAGCATCGGGAGTGCCTATAACGATCGAGGTAAAGAATGTAGGCAACGTCACTGCGAAGAACTTACTCATTACGCTCGGTCCCAACGACTACATCTACCCTCACGTGAGCTCGACTAACCCCCTCATGGGGCTCACGGCCTCTAAATACTTCGTGGGAGACCTACCGCCCGGAGCGACGGCGAACGTGACTTTCATCGTAGACGTGGCCAGCAACGTACCGACCGGGAGGCTACCGCTGTCCCTCATCGCGACGTGGAACCAGACCCAGTCCCTTTACCCGTTCGAGAAGTCGGTGACAATTTACGTCCAGGTGTTGCCCAGTCTGGGACAGTTAATACTCGAGCCGCCGTACGTTTACGGCCTGATCGGCACCACAGTCGGTTCTATCGTCGTAATAACCCTCTTGGGCAGGGCTAGAAGGAAGAAGCGCAGTTGATCATCCTGGATCAGGGTCATCACGAGTCAGGCGGCTGCACTCCAATCATCCCAAATTTTGCTCTTGTATGTGTGTTCAACCGTTTCGACATAACTTATATAATTAAGGCCGAGAGCAAGAGTGCAACAAGACATGCGCGTTCTCACTAAGATCGGCTTGGTTCTCCTCCTAATCGGTCTAGCTATGGGGACAGGGTCGCTCCTGTACCTCGGTAACACTATAATGTCTAGCACCACAGCAGTCACCGTTCAGCCTCACGGAACTTACACCGTCCAGATCCCTCAAAACGAAGCCCTTGGTGTGTCCTACAACATCACTACTCCAATCGTTTACAAGGTGTCAGGCCAGGCCGTTGTGAACTCCACTGAGGACCCGGCGAGAGGCTTGAAAACGGTCATAGTAGTTCCCCAGGGTCCTAACGTCACGCTGACCCTGGAGAACCCAGGCTCCACGAACGCGACCGTACTGATATCTCTGTTCACGTACTCACTCATAGGCATAACCCTCATCGTCATCCTTGGGTTCATCGTTTTCATCGTCGGCGTTGTACTGACCGTGATAGGCTTCGTGAAAGGCAGAAAGAGGACGTGAAACACAAAAGTCATATAAATATTTTAGTATACAAGGACGTAATACGGAGCCCTGTTGACGGTATTACCAAGGAGAATACCGTAGCACGCGGAGAGGTGAAATGTACACACATCACCTGAGGACTTTTTAAATACAGATTCTTTGTCTTTCGAACTCGACCGTTATGCTTACAGAGCGACAAGTCATAGAAGGACAGAGCAACCTCGACTGCAGGACTATAGCGGAAGCTTTCGATAACCCAAGGTTTTGGCTGCTCTCCCCTTCCTTGTCGTACCTAGAGGAGGCCTCCGCTAAGAACGGCTGTGATTTCTCCGCTTACGTCGTCTCTTCAGACCCTGAGATAAAAGGGCTGGCACTCGCTTTGACTCACGTCAGGGGGCTAGAGAGGGAGTCAATAAGGCTCTTAGAGTCTGAGAAGGACTCACCTGGGGCCATAGGAGCGCTAAGATACATAGCGAGGTTCGAGGATGCACAAAGATACGCGCTGAGGCTGTTAGAGAGCCACAACCTAAGGGTTGTGCAAGAGGCCTTGCTTTACTTGAACGTCGAGGATAAGGAAACGCTCGCGGAAGCCATCGACCTAATTGAGCCCCTTGTCTTCAACCTGAGAGACGACTTCGTAATCGAGAGCGTGCTAGAGCTCATGAAAAGGGCAAAGTGTATGAACGTCCTGACCTGCGAGCGACTCTTCGAGAAGTTCGCCTCGGCCTTAGAAGGCGAATCCCAGACCGCGGTCAAGGCGTTCGCTGAACTTTACGACCCGTGCCTGTCCCCCCTCATCCCTCTGTTCGTCGAAGCCGTAGAAAGGACGGAGAGCTATGCTGAAGCGATCAAATTGGCCTCAAAGGGGATAACGGCGATAGCGGTCTGGTTGCCCAGAATACTCGAGAGGATGCCAAAATTAACTTCCTATGAAATAGACGTAGTTGTCAACTACGCGACGAGCTCGGACGTTCCCTTAACGATGAGAGAAGCGATCGTCCTCGCCTTGATAAAGAGGATAGTCGAGGAAAAGGTCTACCACCTGATGTCCTTGGAGGCTTTAATGAAGTTGAAATCCTTCCCAACGCAGTTCGCACGGCTGGCGTCGTTGGCAGAAAAGGACTCTCGCGAGTTTTGGAACGCTGCTTTGTTGAGGAGTGTAATAGGGAAAATGAGGGGGGAGGACGTGAGGGAGTACGTAACCTTGTTCGAGAGGCTTTTCCAAGGAGAGAAGCCCGAGTGGCTGAGGAAAACCATTCAATACGTCATGGCTTGACCTTGGCGTAATACTGATGGTCTTCTCACGTCTTTTTGACCGTCACAACGCTCCTCCGACCTTACGGTACGTTCGGGAAAAGGAATATAAAGACTTAAAATTAATCGAAATAGTAAGGGAGCCGTGAATTGACGAGCAGGCTCAGCTATATTAGCGAAGTCGAAGTTGTAATTCCCGCGTACAACGAGGAGAAAAGGATTGCAAGAACCTTAAGCGCGCTAATAGTACTACCCTTCGTTAATAAAGTTAGAGTGGTGTTCGAGGGCAACGATAGGACGCCCCTAATAGCGAGGCAGTTCGAGAAGGTCGAGGTGTTCGAGGCCAGCCAAAGGCTCGGCAAGGGAGGGGCGATAAAGAAGGGCCTGGAATTAACGAGTCGAGGAACGAGGATCATACTTATAGACGCGGACTTGCCGGTTAAGCCGGAGTACCTGAGGGATTTAGTGTACTTAGATGCGGATCTAGTCATTACAGTGAGGAAGTTTAAGAACCAGAGCTTCGCTAGGAAGTTCCTTCATCATAGCTTTAAGCTACTAACAAAGCTCTTCTTCCCCTCGTTAGTCACGATAAGGGACTTCCAGAGCGGCGCAAAGGTTCTTGACTCAGATAAAGGCAAAGAGGTACTCCCTGAGTTAATAATCAACGATTACCTCATAGACGTGAACCTGATCTACGCCTTCAAGAAGAGAGGATACAAGATAGCTCAGGTCGAAGTCGAGTACGAGAACGACGAGGCCGGGAGCAAGATATCGAGTAGATTGCTTAAGGTCACGGTCCTCATGTTCCTAAGCCTCATCAAGCTCAGGGTATTCTATTCGCCGTTTAAGGGGATCTTAAGGACGAAGTTCTACCGAAGCCTCGAGGCCAGGATACTGAGAGCTTTGACCAGGTAGAGCTAATCAAGAGCCTTCATTTCCTGACTAAAGCTTTAATCTCTTCCCACATTTCGTCGACCATCCTCTGGATTTCCTCTACCTGCTCGTGGGTCAGGTTCTTGAACCTCCCCTGTAGCTTCAAGTAGGCCTCGACGGGCTTCCTCCTCGACTTGTCCAAGTGGGTCTTGCTCACGCTAGTTAGCCTGAACTCGCCGTTCTCCACTTCGAAGAGAGGCCATATCCCTGTGTCTACGGCGAGCTTGGCCACCTCAATCGTCAGGGAGGAGTCGTACCTCCAGCCTGGCGGGCACGGAGAGAGCAGGTGGATGTAGCGGAACCCCCTTATGCCCTTAGCTTTCTGGAGCTTCTGCTCGTAATCGAAAATGTAACCTACCGACGCGGTGGCGACATAGGGGATCTTGTGCTGCATCATGACTAGCGGCAGCGGCTTCTTGAACTCCCTCTTGCCCTCCGGCGTCGTGGTCGTCCACGCTCCGTAAGGCGTCAACGACGACCTCTGGATTCCAGTGTTCATGAAGGCCTCGTTGTCGTAGCAGACGTACAGGATGTTCTCGTTCCTCTCCGCGGCCCCGCTTAATGTCGTGAACCCTATGTCGCCAGTAGCGCCGTCGCCCGCCCACACTACCACGTTATAGTCCTTCTCCCCCCTCGCCCTCAGCGCCCTCTCTATTCCGGAAGCAATAGCAGCGCTGGCCGCCATAGCGCTGTGGACTACGGGAACCATGGAGGGAGTCCCCCTAGTGTCGCCGAGGATCACCGAGGTGCAGGAGGCAGGAACGACGAGAACCGTCTTCCTCCCCATGATGCTGATGAGGGTGTCCAGCTCCTTGGGTATGGGACAGCCAGGGCAGGCCGCGTTTCCCCTCAAGAACCTGGGGGTCTCGAGCCTCAGGGTCTCGGTCATACTAGCCACACCTCCTCCGGGAGAGTCCCCTCGTGTAGCTTCTTCACGACGTCCTCTATGAAGTGGGGCCTCACGTCCTGTCCGCCCAGTCCTGCGACGAAGTCGTGAACTGGGACTTGAAGTCCGTACATGGCCCCCTTAACCTCTAGGCTGAGGATGCCGTCTGAACCGTACGAGTACGCCCTGTCCATGACCAAGACCGCCTTCTTCTCGGAGAGGTACTTCCTGACTTCCTCCCTTGGGAAAGGCCTGAACGTCTTAATCCTCAACAAGCCGGCCTTGATCCCTTCCTTCCTCAGCCTGAGCACCGCGGCCTTAGCGTCTCCAGACCAAGCCCCCATCGCTACTATCGCGTAGTCTGAATCCTCGCACTGGAAGCACTCCACTAAGCCAGGGACTTCCCTGCCGGTCAGCTTGGAGTACTCCCTCGCCACTTCCTCTACCACCGACTTCGCTTGCTCCATTGCCTTCTTGGCGGAGTACCTGTACTTGATGTACTCGCTGGCGTCGGCGACCTGGCCTACAGCGACGGGATCGTCGAAGTCTATCAGGTTGAACTTCCTGGGCGGAAGGAACTCGTCGACCTCCTCGTCGCTGAGGACTTCCAGCCTCTCCATCGTGTGCGTCAGGATGAAGCCGTCGAAGCCCATCATCACAGGGAGCAGGAGGTTGGGGTGCTCGGAGATCCTGTACGCCATGAGCGTCAGGTCGTAGGCCTCCTGAACGTTTTCGGCCATCATCATTACCCAGATAGCGTCCCTCTTGCTGAGGAAGTCGTGGTGGTCGTCGAGGATAGACCAGGGGGCGGCAATTGCCCTTGTAGCGATCGCGGCGACCAGGGGAACCCTAGCGCCCCCCGTCCAATAGATCATCTCGGTCATGTAGAGGAGGCCTTGGGACGACGTCGCGGTGAAGACCCTTGCCCCCGCGACGGCCGCGCCGAAAACGGTGGCCATCGCCGAGTGCTCGCTCTCAATCTTGACCAACTCCGCGTTCAGTTCCCCCTTAGCTATGTATTCCGCTAATTTCTCGAGCATCGTAGTTTGTGGCGTTATCGGGAACACCGCGAGGACTTGCGGCTTCGCTTGCTTTACGGCGTATGCCACTGCGTGGTTCCCTACCAAAGCCAAGACTTTCCTGGCCTTTTGCACCTCACTTCACCTCAGGTACCATCGTGATTGCCTCGTGAGGACACACTGTGGAACAGACTCCGCACCCCTTACAGTAGTCGTAATCTATCCTGGGGTACATGTCTGGCATTAGGTCGATAGTGTTCTCGACGCAGTAAATCACGCAGAGCCTACACTTTGTGCACTTCTGATAGTCTATGACCGGCTTACTAGTCCTCCAATATCCAGTCTTACCAGCTGACCCCACCTTGGGCCTGGCGATTGGAACAGAGTACTCAGGAAGCTCAATCAACCCTCCTCACCTTCTCGTAGCCTAATTTTGCGGACTCCACGTTGAGATCTCCCAGCTTACCCGGGAAAGTCTCCTTGATCGCCTCGATAAGCGCGTCCAGCTTGACCGTCTTGAGCAGGTTGACCAAAGCTCCTGCCATAGCCGTGTTAACTACTGGCCAGCCGGCGATCACGAGACCTAACTCCTTAGCAATGTCAGTCGCGTCCACTACGTAAGTGTTCTTCCAAACCTTCACGTTTTGCTTGCTGTTCACCAGGACTATTCCATCCTCCTTTAGCCCCTCTGTCACCTTCATGATTTCGAGTAGGCTGGGGTCAAAGACCGCTACGATGTCGGGGTTGTACGTCCGTCTGTGCATGTAAATCGGCTGGTCTGATATTCTCACGTCACTCCTCACTGGTGCCCCCCTCCTTTCTCCCCCGTAAAACGGTATGGATTGGCCGTAAAGCCCGTCCTTAACGGCAGCCGAAACCAGGAGCTCGCCGGCCGTTACTACCCCCTGGCCGCCTCTCCCGAAAAGAGAAATTTCTTCCAACATGGTTTTACAGAAATTCCGAAACTCGACTAAATATTGTGAAGATTAATCTCCTTACTAAATGTTCGTGAACCGAGTTAACAGGAAATAGTTCAAAAAGTAGTTCCTCAAGGCGGCTTTACGTCTATCGCGGCCACCGGGCACACGTTGACGCAGGCCATACAGAATATGCAGGCCTGCTCGTTCACTGGGTCTGCCTTCTTCTCTGAGGCCGGGTGGCCAGGAGTCTCGAACCACTGGAATACGTTGACCGGGCACGCGTTTATGCAGGCCCCGTCGGCTATGCATATGTCGAAGTCGACGCCGACGATGGTTCCGTGGATTCCCAGCTTAGCCGGGGGCTCTACTGGGCCGTAGACCTTATGGCCGTTGTGGTCTCCCGCCACCGGCCTCGACGTCCTGTAGTTGGGGTCTATTCCCATGAGAGGTCAGGCTGACAAAAGCTTAATCCTAAATATTTTGAACCCCGAACATTTTTCGGGATGTTATTTTTGGTCGTGCTGTCGGCTAGAAATCCACAGATGCTAGAGAAGTATGACTGGAGGAAAAATTACCTGAGGATATTCGGGATCAAGAGGTCTAAAGAGGGGAAGACTTACGCCCTCGCCGAGTTCAAGGGCGATAGAAGCGTGTTGAGCGATCTAGGCGGGAGCTGGAACGCTCAGGGCAACGTTTACGTAGGCTACTTCCCGTTCGAGGACCACCTAGCTGATGTCCTCGCTAAGCACCACTTGACCTCAGCCTATCCCACGCCGAGCGAGTTCGTCGCCTCGATCTACATCACGAGGAAGTCGGAGCTCAAGGAAGTCCTTAAGGAACTCTACGACAGGGGTATTAACGTCAAGGTCAACAAAGTGATTAGGCTGAAGCCAAATGCAGGCCTGACTCAGAAGCAGTTCGAGGCAATAAGGGTCGCTTATTCCTTAGGGTACTTCGACTACCCGAAGAGGGCGAGCATAAGGGACGTAGCACAGAAGTTGGGGGTGAGCGTTTCGACCGCCACGGAACTCTTAAGGAGGGCAGAAAGGAGGCTAGTCGAGGCCTACCTGAGGGGGATCTCTTGACGTTCCACGGGAGCGCGGTGTGGGACAAGGGGAAGCTCAGGCAGATCAAGGACTTTAGCTTTAACGTTAACCCGCTCGGGACTCCGGACTTCGTCGAGGAGCTCCTAAAGGAGGCCGTAGACTTGAAAGTCCACTCGTATTACCCTCCCAACGACTATGGCTATTTGGAGTCCAAGCTCAGAGAGTACGTAGGTCACGGCAGAGTCGTAGTGAGCAACGGCCTCGGCGAAATCATATCCAGGCTACCGCCGTGCAGTGTACCGGAGCCTAACTACTCGAGTTACAGGAGGGCTAACTCCTACGATGCGGAGTTCGACGGCGAGACCTGGAAGTACACGCTGAAGGGGGAGTGCGTAGTTACTTCGAACCCGGTAAACCCCACTGGGACTTGTATTGATAGGGGGGAGGCCAGGAGGTTCCTGGGGAACGGAGGTCTCCTCGTTTTGGACGAGTCTTTCGTGGAGCTCTCTGACTGCGAGTCCCTCGTGGAGCTGGTTGACGACCACCCGAACTTAATCGTGCTCAGGAGCTTCACGAAGTCTTTAGCTGTACCAGGGCTTAGGATAGGCTACGCTGTATTCTCGAAAGAGTACGAGTTCTTGAAGACGTTGCCAGAGTGGCGAATCAACTCGATCACCTACTACGTGTTCTCCAACCTCGATTACGAGGACGTGAGGAAGTACCTCGATAAGTCCAGGCTCGAAGTGAGGTCGCTGAGGGAGAGGATGACGAGACTGTTCAAGGGCTTCGAAAGCCGAGCCCCTTATTTCATTATCGAGCTGAAGGCCGACTCCGCACTGGTCAACGAAGAGATAGTCAAGGACGGCTTTTACCTAAGGGACCACAGGGGGTTCAGGAACTTCAAGAAAGAATGGGCGAGGGTCGCCGTCAAGCACGGTTACGAGGAACTGTACTCGACGCTAACTCGGAAAGGATTTATATAGACAAACACAGGTACTTGGGCAGTGAAAGAGTTGAAAGCGAAACTTGTGTTGCGCGACGCCGACTTCTTGCGGAGACTTATGCTATACTCTCTGGTCGGAGCGTCGGGCGTCGTGGTCAACGAGATCTCATTCTCGATCTTACAGAAGTTCTCGCCCCTAATAACGGCCTCGATAATCGCGGTGGAGCTCAGTATACTCTGGAACTTCGCTCTGAACGACGCGGTGACCTTCAGGGACAGGAAGTCACAACCCGTCCACGTTAGGTTGGCTAAGTTCCACGGTGCAGCTCTGCTAGGATCCGTAGTCCAGATCCTAACCACTGGTATACTGATAGCGTACTACAAGGGCGAACCGCTGGGACTCGTTCAAACCTTCGCCTCAGTTCCCGGTCTATCCTACGCGACGGCGGCCGAGCTGAACCTGCCGGGGATCCTCCTCGGCTTCGTAGTTAGGTTCACACTTTCCTACTCGTGGGTCTGGCGTTCCTGAAGCGATTACTCTCATTTCCTGACCCAGGATAATACCAAATTTGTTATGACCGCCCCCTTATAGCCCAATTTACGATAATTTACTGTATTGAAAATGGCACTGGAGAAGTCATTTCAAAAGTTGTGGGAAGGTAATGAGAAGCACGCTTCTTGGAGTGGAGGCGGTCTCTTCAAGCCCAAAACCCCCCTAAAGACCAGGCTCGTCCAGGCGCAGTACCAGGTCAGGTCCATAATAAGCAGGCTTGACGTTTACATCAACAGGCTCGAGGAAAGGGACAAGGCCCTCTTTGAAAGGGTAGTGGAAGCTTTGCAACGCAACGACAGAATGAGGGCCACGATGTACGCCAACGAGGTCGCCGAGATCAGGAAGGTCGCCAAGAGCCTCCTGATAACCCAGCTCGCCCTAGAGCAGGTGTCGCTGAGGCTAGAGACCATAACGGAGTTCGGCGACCTGTTCGTGAACCTAGCCCCTGTACTGGGAGTCGTGAGAGAGCTCAAGAGCCTTGTCAAGGGCATAATGCCAGAGTTGGGCTTCGAGCTCAGCGAGCTGGGAGAGAACCTGCAGGAAGTGGTGTTCGCGGCGGGCGAGTTCACCGGAGGTTCGGGCCTGGCCGTAGCCTCGTCCCCAGAAGCCAAGAAGATCCTAGAAGAGGCCACGCTGATCGCGGAACAGAAGATGAAGGAGAAGTTCCCCGAGTTACCTGCGACGGCTCACGCGCTGGGTAATAAGCTATGAGCGAGGCCTACTTCAGGCCGAGATCTAAAGAGGCCAGGAAAGTCCTGGAGGAAGCGCAGAAAGTAGCCGAACAGAGGCTTAAGGCCAAGTTCGGCCAAGTCTGATCTTTTTTCTCATCTTGAATCCGCCCGTTCTGGTTGCTAGTTAACGTTTCTTCAGCCTTTTTACTTCTCGGCTTTAGTCACAAAAGGAGTAATGCCGGAGTTCGAAGTCACGCCCTGGGAGGTTAAGGGTAGAGTAGACTACGACAAGCTGATCCAGGAGTTCGGGACTAAGAAGATCACGCCGGAGCTCAAGGAAGAGATACGCAAGATCGCTGGCGGGGAGCTCCACGTCCTCCTCAGGAGGGACGTGTTCTTCTCCCACAGGGACCTCGACCTAGTCCTCCAGGACTACAAGTCGGGTAAGGGCTTCTTCCTTTACACGGGGAGAGGGCCTTCGAAAGGAATGCACCTGGGCCACCTGATCCCCTTCATCTTCACGAAGTGGCTCCAGGACGTCTTCAAGGTAAACGTTTACATCGAGGTGACTGACGACGAGAAGTTCTTACAAAAGGCGGGTTACACCCTCGAGGAGACGAGGCAGTGGGCCAGGGACAACATCCTGGACATAATAGCCGTCGGGTTCGACCCCGACAGGACGTTCATCTTCCTCGACACTGAGTACATCAGGAACATGTACCCCCTCGCGATAAAGATAGCGAAGAAGCTGACCTTCAACGAGGTTAGGGCTACGTTCGGCTTCAACGAGTCCACCAACATCGGGATCCTGTTCTACCCGGCGTTACAAATCGCCCCAACTATGTTCGAGAAGAAGAGGTGCCTCATCCCCGCCGGCATAGACCAGGACCCGTACTGGAGGTTGCAGAGGGACATCGCCGAGAGCTTGGGCTACTACAAAACCGCCGCAATACACAGCAAGTTCTTCCCGCCGCTATCGGGCATCGAGGGCAAGATGTCTTCCTCCATGCCGGAGTACACGATATACCTGACCGACGACCCGAAGACCGTCAGAACAAAGATCATGAAGTACGCCTTCTCTGGGGGGCAACCCACGATAGAGCTGCACAGGAAGCTGGGGGGCAACCCCGATATCGACGTCTCATTCCAGTACCTCTACATGTTCTTCGAGCCCGACGACAGTAAGATAAAGAAAATAGAAGAGGACTACAGGAGCGGGAGAATGTTAACGGGCGAGCTGAAGGAGATCCTCATAGAGAAGCTGAACGACTTCCTCGAGAAGCACAGGCAGAAGAGGGAGGAAGCGAAGGACTTGGTCAGCGTGTTCATGTACGAGGGCAAGCTAGCGAGGGAGATGTGGGGCAAGATCCACGAATGAAATTTAGCCCTTGATACGCAATACTCTTTAGGAGTTGATCAAGGTAGGCACTTGCGGCTTCACTTACAAGCACTTCGGGGTTTTCGACGCTCTGGAAGTCCAGCAGACGTTCTACGACGTGGTGAGCGAGGAAACCCTGAAGAAATGGAGGCAGATGGCCCCAGAGACCCTCGAGTTCACGGTCAAGGCGTTGCAGGCGATCACCCACCCCTCGAGCTCGCCCACTTACAAAAGGACGAAGAAGTTCGAGGGGAAGAGAGAGAACTTCGGGCTTTTCCGGCCCAATGAAGACGTAATGAGAGCCTTAGAAGTCACCCTGAGCGAGGCTAAGGTTCTCGGGGCGAGGATAATCGTCTTTCAGACGCCGGAGTCGTTCAGGCCTACGGAGGAGAACCTGAGGAACCTGAGGGACTTCGCGTCGTCCCTAGACAAGTCCTTCGTTTACGCGTGGGAGCCGAGGGGTAAAGAGTGGGACGAGTTCAAGGGCTTGAAGGAGCTCCTGGACGAGCTGGGTTTCGTGCATGTTGTTGACCCATTCAGGAGGAAGAGCCTGACGGAGGGGATGAAATATTACAGGCTCCACGGCAAGGGGAAGGGAGAGGTGAACTACAGGTACAAATACACTGACGAAGACCTACGGGAGCTCCTGCAGATGGTTGCGGAAGAAAAGGAGGCATACGTGATGTTCAACAACGTCTACTCCTTTGAGGACGCGAAGAGGTTCAAGGAGATGATAGGCGATGCTTGACGCCTTGACAGTGATAGCCTCTGGAATCCTACTAGGACTATCCATGGCGGCACCTCCTGGGCCTGTTAACGCCATGATAGCCAGCGAGGCGATTAAGTCGAACCTCCACGGCACTGCCGTGGGAGCGGGCGCTATGACTGCGGATTTCATATTCTTCGTCCTGATGCTCTTTGTTTCGGATTACATCCCCAGTGCGGTAATCCCGTGGCTCTACATACTCGGGGGCCTTTTGATGCTCTATTTTGCCTACGGAGTGCTGAAAGCGAGACCGGTCAAAACCAAGATCTCGGGAAGCTACATCAAAGGCCTGAAGCTGGGGTTGACCAACCCTTACCAAATAACCTGGTGGATCGCCTACGGCATCCCCATGATATCACACTTCTCCTTCCTGATCGGTCCAAGCTTCTTCTTAGGGATACTTGTTTGGATTCTGACTTATCCGTACGTAGTGCACAAGCTGGGCGGGCTGAGCGACAAGGCTGTAATAGGCATTAAGCTGTTCTCGTTCGCGGTGCTACTAGCGTTCGGGGTGTACGCGATTGTCGTCGGAGTGCAGGGAATCTAAGGACGAGATTAGGAAAAGGATATGGGATCTCCTGGAAACGACCAACATAGCCGACTTCCCCAGACCTGTGTACGGCAGGATACCGAACTTCAAGGGCTCGAGGGAGGCCGCCGCGATCCTAGCAAAGACGGAGGAGTTCAGGAGGGCTAAGGTAATTAAGGTCAACCCAGACGCCCCTCAACGGCACGTCAGGTACTTGGCCCTGTCTCAGGGTAAGTTAGTGCTAGTCCCCACACCCAGGCTCAGGGGTCAGTTCCACCTCCTCGACCCAGACAAGATCGAAAACATAAACGAGGTCTCGACGATTTCTGGGGCTTCGAAGTTCGGCTCTCTAGTTAACCTCGAAGACATACCGAAGATAGACCTAGTGGTCGCCGGATCCGTCGCAGTTACCCTAAGGGGCGACAGGGTCGGTAAGGGGGAAGGGTACAGTGAGCTGGAGTGGGCGATATTGAGGGAAACGGGCAAAGTCGACGATAGCACTCCTGTGGCTACGACGGTTCACGAGTTCCAAATAGTGGGCTGCATACCGACGATGCCATACGACGTTCCAGTGGACTTAATAGCGACGAATAAGCAACTTATAAGACCGCCAAAGAGGGAAAAGCCTAAGGGCCTCATTCTGGAGTACTTAACTAAGGAGAAGGTAGAAAACACGCCTTACCTAAAGCTATACCTTGAGAAGTTCAGAAATCGCCTTCTGTAAATCATCGCATACCTGAACACCCTTTTCCTTCAGCATTTTAGCGACAGCTTCCCTATTCACGTAGTATAGGAACTTGGGCCTGCCTCCTTTCTCTGAGGGCACCTTCTCTTTCTCTACAAGACCCACGGACGAGAGTTTCTTGAGTATTAGGCTTATCCTGCTCTTGCTCAGCTTTATCTTCGTGGCCACCTCGTCAGTGTCCGATTTCTTGTTAAGCTCCACCAACGCGTAAAACACGTCTATCTCTGCGTCGGAGAGGCCGTAAGCGACTGAGAGGAACCTCCTTAAGTAAAGCTCGCGCTCAGCCACGATTCACCTACAAAGAAATGCAAACTTCAAATATTTTAAAATTTCGCATTTTTCATTACTCGGATTTATTGGGATTTACAGCCTACGTATTACCGTGCTGAAGGAGGCGATCTTGAACGCGCTGAGGGAGAGAGGCGAGATGACGTCCACCGAGCTAATGGAGTTTCTGAGGGAGAAAGGGTTGGAGTTTACCCCGCTCGAGTTTAGGGAAACGCTCGCCGAGATGGTTAGGAATGGGGAGGTCGAAAAAGTGCCCTACTATTCTAAGAAGAAGTTCCTGTTTCGCCTCCCTCAACGATCTTAATTACCTTATCAGCTATACTCACGAACTCTTTGCTCGCTGGGCTAGTGGGGTACTTGAGGAAGAAGGGCTCTCCGAGGTCGTTGGACTCCGCTATCAATGGATCCAACGGGACTTCTCCCAGCAAAGGCACGCCCATTTCCTCGGCCATCTTCTTGCCCTTGCCCTCGCCGAATATGTAGTACTTCTTCCCGTCGCTTGGACAAACGAAGTAGCTCATGTTCTCTATCACCCCGAGGATCTTGGTGTTGACGGTCTTCGCGAAGTTTATTGACCTCCTCACCGCCAAAGTCGAGACCTCGGACGGGATCGTGACTATAATTATCCCGGTCATGTTGGGCACGAGCTGGACTACCGAGAGCGGTTCGTCGCCCGTCCCAGGGGGCAAGTCCAATATGAGGTAGTCTAGCTCGCCCCAGTTGACGTCTCCCAGGAACTGCTTGATCGCGGAGTGCTTTATCGAACCCCTCCACACGACGGGAGTGTCGTCCCTGGGAAGGAGGAAGTCTATCGAAACGACCTTCATTCCGAAGGGCCCGACGACCGGGTTGATGCCCTTATCGTCCGCAGTGAGCATCTGCCCCCTTAAGCCGAGCATCTTCGGCACAGAAGGGCCGTGGAAGTCTACGTCCAAAATCCCCACTTTCTTGCCGGCAGCTGCTAGAGCGACCGCAAGGTTCGATGAAACGAAGGACTTACCTACTCCTCCCTTACCGCTCAGCACCGCTATTCTGTATTTGACGTTCTTCATCCTCAGCTGAATCTTCGTATCGACGGCCGGAATCTGGGGGGCTACTTTCCTTAAGTCCCTGGGTTGCCTTCCTTGAGAGCCGCCTCCACCAGAGGGAGTGGATATCCTGAAGGGGTTACTGCTCACGGGATTAACTCCAAAGGCTAACTATTTAAGGCTCTATATATCCGCCCCAGGACGTCCTCTATCCCGGGTTCGTTCATCCAATCTATACTTTCACATTTCCTGGTTTCGAAGAGCTCTATGACCTGATCGACGCTCTTGCCAGTAACGTTGATCTCGCAGACGTCGTCGAAACTCTCCCTGGCCTCCTGGCTCACGACCCCTAGGAGTTCCGCTTCCACGTTTTCGGCGACCTTTTTTATCGGCCATCCCCTCTTCTCTAATTCCTCCCACAACTCCTTGGGGTTGCGCCTCAACACCAGGACTCTGTCCGCCGACGTCAGGAGGGAAGGGTAAATAGTCTCGACGACCGCACCCTCTTTCCCTATGAACCTCGCAAGTTCCTCGGAGAGCTTCTCCTCGTCTATCACGTAACTCCTCGTCTCCTCGTCGTACTCCGTGTAGAGCTTGTTGCTAATGGCGAACTCGGACACGTTAACGTAACGGAGTTTATACCTGTTTGATAACGCCTTGGCAACCGTTGACTTCCCTGTGCCTGGAGTCCCAGTCACTACGATAATCACATCGTCAAAAAGAACTCCGCTATAAATAGGCCTAACGAGACGGCGATTAAGATCAACTTGACCTTCACGGATCCGTCTCCTTTCCAGATTTCGTAGAGACCGTAAGGCAACATTACAATGCCTAGGATTATGAGCACCAACTCGATCGTGTGAATAAAGTCCACGTTAGTCTTAGCTTGACCCCTTTGACCTCTTATAAAGCATTGAGTCCATGACCCCTAAAGCGAGACCAGCTACCGCACCTCCTATGTGAGCGACGTTGTTGACGTTGGGAAAGCTCGCCGAGAAGGTTATGACGAAGCCCAGGAACGCGATCGCGACGTACAAGTCCCTCACGGATCCTCCCCTCAACACGGCGTCCCTCGCTAGGTAGTAAGCGAGGAGCCCTATTACCCCGCCAGACGCGCCGCTGCTCGCCGTGTAAGGGGGGAGGAAGGCGACCGTGAAGAGGTTGCCGAGTACTCCGCTTATGAAGAAGACGGGCAATTCCTTCCAACCTCCTTCGCTCCTGAAGAAGCCGTAAATCACGGCTAATGAGGCCTCGTTGAAGAGGAAGTCCGTCAAGGACGGCGTGATCAGAACGGCTGTGAAGAGCTGATAGTACAGACCGTATTTCAGTACTGCTTCGTTCACCAAGATGAACAGGTACAGGTAATTCGTCGGCATAAGGTAGCCAACAGCGAAGCCGAGCGCGACTAACGCCATCAGGACGAGCGTGGACTTCATGGCTTCGCACTCCATTCAGCCGATGTACCACGGGATAAGGTACGACAGGACAAGGCTAAAGATGAAGAGTGCTCCCCAAGCCGCTACGTTCCATTCGTAGACCCCCCTTCCGTCTAAGGGACCGAAAGGCAACAAGTTGAAAAAGGCTACCCAGGCGTTGAGGTATGCGGCCTGAGTGAAGAAAGTCAGCAAAAACGCGTTAAACCCGGCGCTAGCGGAGGCGAGCCCGAAAGCTATCGCTAGAACCATGTTGGATATCGGCCCGACGGCCTTGATGACCCCGTAGTTGGGGCTCCTGAAAGCACTGAACCCTACAAAAGGACAGGAGACGTAGGTATACCCAGAGAAGAAGACCGCTCCGAAGGTCAGACCGACGTGGCTGAGTAGCCCCAGAGCGACGTTGATGAGGGAGGTAAGCAGAAACCCTCTGCTGTCCAGGACGAACCTAGCGAAGCAGCCCATAGACCTCCCCGCGTACTTATGAGCCAGCTCGTGGGGAACAATAGCTGTAGTAGCCGCGAGGACGGGTATAACAACGAAGTAAACGGGATCGAGGGATCTCAGAGCCCCAGCCGTTATGAAATATAGCGCAATTGAGAGGATCGCGAGCGCGAAGCTCGTGGCTTCGTTCAGCTGTAAGATCGGCTTCGGCATTCCATTCTTAGCTCGGTGCTCCGCAATTAGGTTTAACCACTAGCCTCAGTTCGCGGGACTCGAAGGGCCACTCGACGCGAACCCTAACCCCCTCGTAGACGAGACGACCCGACCTCTCTAACATAACGTGACCAGGCTCGAGCTTAGAAGCGGTCGACACTATCTCAAGAGGGAAGAACTTGTATGAGTACAACATTTCGATAGACGCGCACGACTTCAAGTTCCTTACTATGAACTCGGCCGCCTCAGTGCTCGCCTCGGGGACGAAAGCCAACTCGAGTCCGTTCATGAGGATGAAGAAGACTTGAAACATAGCGAGGTTAGCGCTGAGGTCTGCTAAGAACATAAGGCCCTTCACGCACTCGTCTTCCTTAGTTATCCCGACAGCCCAATAGAAAGGAGGTTCTCCCTCATTGACGTAAGACTCAACGAAGTTCGCGAAGGCCTTCAAGTTGGAATTCCTAGCCCGCAGTTCCCTCGCTAGAGTCTCGGATATGGTAACCAGGTTGCCTGAGTCGGTCAGAACCTTAACGCCTGGTGCTGAAACGGAGTTAAAAAACAGCTCGTACAAGGCCCAGTAATTAGGACTTCTCAATGCTAATATACTTCGCGTAGAGTTCGGCGTGAATCTCCATGGTCTTGAGGATTACGTTCTCTAATGCGGCCTTATCGGACGTGCTGACCTTCAGCCCTTTAACGGCCTCCTCGACCTTCTGTAGGAGGGCCTGGACGTCGTCAATGGAGGACATCGGATTAAGGAGTTGAAGGAGTGTTTAGATTAGCGTTTTCAACGTCAAACGGGTATTACCCTTGGCTGTCCACTTCAGGTTATTTCCCTATAAGCCCTAGCTATTTCAAGAACTTTCCTCGCTACGTCCTTCGGGTCTTGGCCGAAAACGTAGGTTATCGGCTCTAACCCCTTTCCTCCCAAGTGGAAAACCACGTCGGTTCCAGGAGAGTAAACCGCGAACACGTTGTCCGCGATCTCGTCGTCGTTAGCCCAGTCCTGAGGGCCCGCCACGGCGAACCTCATTCCCAATTGTCTCACAGTCCTCTCGACGTTTTCATCGTATTTCAGGTTCATGACAGCCCTCACCTTCCTGTCCCTCTGCCTGACTCTCAGTAGGACTTTCGCGAGGTGAACGCTGGCTCCCCAAGCGGGCGAAGAAGCTGGCGTCGGTACGCCCCTGACTTTCGTTATCCTCCCCTCGAAGGCGGCCACGTCGTTAATGTCGATAGCGTCCTCCTTAGCGTAAGCCAGGTTGCTCAGCACTTGGGGGATGAGGGGCGTCACCGCCTCGTTGGATAGGAGGAGGGCGGCCTCCTTAAGCTCCTCGAACTCGTCCTTCACGTAGAGGGCCTTGCAGACGTCGCAGTCCTTGGGAACCTCGGGGTCTAAAGTCCTGTGGAACTGGCACAGCTCTAAGCTAGAGAGAACCCTCAGGGACCAGTTCGTGACGTACCTCATGGCGGAAGGAACGTCTGAGACCTTGAGTACCCTGGCGATCTCAGCGACGTAGCTGTCGGCCTTCTCCTTTGGTATCCCCATGTCCTCGAGCTTCCTGTAGGCTTCCACTTCGTTTGTCGCGAGGTAACCCTTAACCGCAGGCTGTGTGACGCCCAGGAGCTGGGCTATTTTCAGCTGGCTGTAACCCTCCTCTCTAAGCCTTTTAGCGACGAGGATCCTAATTTGAGGCAATAGGTAGTCCGTGATGAGATACAGGGGCGTCCTCGGCACTCTGTATAGACCTTCTCCTGACGATATTAAAGGGGTGAAGTTCGAGTTCTCGGCTATAGACGGGACGTTCATAGACGTGCCCGGGGTCAGGCCCTTGATCATAATCGGCGTGCTGAAGGGCTATCAGGAGGGCTTCAGAACTCGAATCGAGGACTTCTACTTCCGCACTGAAGAGTGCTACTCCTGCGACCCCTCTACGTACATGGAGGAGCTAGAGGTTTCAGTAGCCGAGTCCCGCAAGGAAGAGGCGGTTCTCATCGACGGCTCCCTCGAGTTCAAGAAGGGGATCAACAGGCCCGTTGTAGCGGTCTCGAAGGACTTCGAGGGGAAGGAGGAGTTCGTGAACTACTCGGAGCCACCGTACTTGATACCGTTGGACAGCGACATGAGGTCGGCGGTCTTCCAGTTCTACAAGGGGACTGGGCCCTTCCTGGTACAAACTAATTCCGACGCGACTTGGGACGAAATAGTAAAGCTCCTCTTCTCCACGTCATTCCACGCGATCCCAGAGGCCTTAGGCTACGTCTATCCACTCTATTTAATCGACAAAGCGGTGAAATTCGAGAGGAGCAAGCTCCTCCCCCTATTCCACTACAGGGCGACGCACTCAACGAGCTATAGAGCGATGAGGAGCAACGTGGAGAGGAGGAGGTTATTAGGGAAGAACCTGAGCTAGTAAGAAGGGTTGCTGGACAGGGAGCTCTTCGAGGAGACCCAGGCGAGGCTCAGGGAGCTAAGGGTAGTGACCAGGGCCACCGCGGACGGAAGGGGTAGCGTGAGCTTCAGGACTTTCGTGATAGAGTCCCCCTTCGAGCTGGCCAACGAGCTCAACGTCGGCAAGCTCATGGCTATAGAGACCACGAGGCCCAACACCTACCTCGTTACGGAAGTAATTGACTTCGTGCCGATGCACTTCGGCCTCGTCAACCTGGACGGCTCGATACCGAGGGAGCTGAGGAAGGGAGTGCTAGAGAACGTGGAGAGGTCGATAAAGGAGGGGGAGCTCGACGAGACCTGGCTGGAAGTTTACGCGTCACATGTGGGCTACGTCATGGAAGCGGCGAACAACGATGTCAGGTTCGTCAAAGGATACTACCCTCCTTTACCGGCATCAAAGGTCTACCTCTTCACTCCAAAAGCTTACAGCAAGTTCGTCAGCCACCCGAACGGTGTAAGGGTTGGAGAGGTGATCAACGAAAGGGTGGAGCTGAGGCTGAACTTAGCGAAGGCGATTAAGTACCACATCGGCGTTTTCGCCTACACCGGCTCGGGTAAGTCCAACCTCACGGCCACCCTCATCAGGAAGGCCTTGGAGGCGTTGCCTGACCTGAAGGTCGTTGTTATTGACGTCTCGATGGAGTACGCCGTCCTACTACTCGACCTACTGTACAAAGTCAATTCTAGACTAGCGACCACGGACAAGCTCCCTCAGAACGAGGCCGACGCGGGGAGGAGGCTCCTGAGGACTCACGTGATACCTGAGGAGTTGATGGACTACAGGGAGGAGATAAAGAAGGCCTTCTCCGAGGTCTTCAAGCAGGGCAAAATAAGGAAGCTCTACGTCCCGCCACAGGGGATAAGTTACCTGACATACGGCGACGTGATCTCGATGGCGAGGCAGATGATCGAGGACAAGTACACTTCATCTTCGCAGAAGCCGCTGCTCCAGCTGATGATCCAAAGGATTGACTCCTTCATGAGGGACAGGAAGCTCGACAAGGACGACGTGGTCGACGACTCGTTCAAGGAAGTCCTGAACGAGGTTGAACTCAAGGCGAGGGAAGCAGGACTGAGGGAGACGGCAACCATATTCTCCTTCATATCCTCGCTTAAGTCCTACATCGGCAGCTCCGACATCATAAGGGAGGACTACGACGTAGACTCCTTAGCCGTCGAGGTTTTGGATCCGGACGAGAGTGCCCCAAGGCTATTCGTCGTTGAAGTCCCGAACTTGGAGGAGGCCAGGCTGGTCGCGGCGAGCCTGATTAACAACGTCTTCATGAGGAGGAAGAAGATGTACTCCAGCAGGCCTCAAGTCCTGTTCGTTTTGGACGAGGCCCAGGAGTTCATCCCGTTCGACGCTAGGCAGAAGGACTATAGCGAGGCCTCTTCCTCTGCAGTCGAGAGGCTACTGAGGCACGGGAGGAAGTACTTCCTGCACGGCCTCATCAGCACGCAGAGGCTGGCTTACCTGAACACCAACGTGTTGCAACAGATCCACACGTACTTCCTGAGCACCCTGCCGAGGCCTTACGACAGGCAGTTGATCGCCGAGACCTTCGGGGTGAGCGACTCTCTCCTCGACAGAACCCTAGACCTGGAGAGCGGGCAGTGGTTGCTGATGACCTTCAAGTCCGCGTTGCCAGAGGACATCCCTGTGTTCTTCAAGGCCGACAACAACAACGACTACCTTAGGGAGTTCCTCGAAACGATTCGTTCATCAAACTCGACAGCTTAAGGTAGGCCTTCCTCCCTAACTCGTAAACCTTACTCTGAAAGACAGCAAGGACGTATGAGATCAGTGTAAGTAAGAACACGTAAGTTTCGAGGTAAGAGTACTTGAAGGCTACGTGGAACACGTAAGTTCCTGGAGGTAGGGTTAACGAGAGGTTAGAGTAAGTCAAGTCTGAGAGTAGCCGTAAAAGGCAAGGGCCAGGGCGAGCGGTGCGTACTCGAAGTACTTGACGCCCAATAGCGTGTAAACTCCTAGCGATATCAAAAGGACGCCGAGCCCGTATTGCGGGAAGTAGTGCGCAACGTAAGCCGAAGCTAGAGCTACGAGAACCGCGTAGGCGACCCTTTGTTCTTTGCTCAACGATTGCATCGGCTGACTGTGGACTAAGAATTTCGAGGGTTAAATAATTAACAGTTGTCCATCTGGATTAGCGAAATTCATCCAAATGAGTCGTTTAAACGCAGTGTTATTAGGGATTTAAGGAAACCCTAAATTTCGATGAGGGTAGCTGTACCGGTCACGAACGGGTACGTAGACGGCCCTGGCGAGGCCGAGAAGGTCAGGATATACGAGTTGAACGGGACTGAAATCAAGCTCGTCGAGGAGTACCCTAACCCCGCCTTGACGAAGGAAATGGCCAGAGGAGTTTGGATGCTTAAGAGCGGTCTTGAGAAGGGAGCCAAGGCCTTCATAGTCGCCGAGATAGGCCCTCCAGGGTTCAGGTTACTGAAGGAGGCGGGCGCTTCGATTTACGTGGTCGACCCTATGCCGGCGGAAGAGGCGCTGAAGCTTCTGGCCGAAGGGAAGCTCCAGGAGGCCACAGGCCCCACTCACGGAGAGCACCACCACCATCACCACCACTGATCGTTTTTTTCTCCTCTCAACTTACCTTCGCTCGTGGTTAAGCTCGACCCAAAGGCAAGGGAGATGGGCATTTTCGTGGCGTTCAACGAGCTTTCTGACGTAACCAACGGTTATCCCGCCTTCGAGGAGGAAGTGAAGAAGTTCGAGGAAAAGTACTCGAAGGGAGACCTGGAAGGGCTGAAGGACGACCCGATAGTCAGGGCCTACAGGGACTTCTACTGGAGGCTCGGCGTTGACCCCACCAAGACCAGGCCTGCGGGCGAGGCGTTGAGACGAAGGTTGATCAAGGACGGTAAGCTTCCGAGGATAAACTTCATTGTCGACGTGGGAAACTTGGTCAGCGCGAAGACGCTAGTTCCCATAGGCATCTACGACAGGAAGAAGTTCGTCGAGGAGCCGATCATTACCCTTACTAGGGGAGGGGAGGAATTCCTGGGCATAGGTAAGAAGAGGGCGGAGCGTTTACCGCCCGGGATACCCGTGATGATGAGCGGTAGCGCCGTCATGCACATCTACCCCCACAGGGACTCCCTGCTCACGAGCGTTGACGACAACACAAAGGACGTACTGGTCGTGTGCGCCGGTGTGCCCGGCGTACCCGAGTCCCTTGTGAAGGAGGCCTGTGACGGAGTTAAGGGCCTCTTGGTGAACTACGGGAAAGCGAAAGTGGTTACGGACACGATGCTCGTGACCTAAGCACTAATAATCGAGCGAGCTAATCTTCGTTATGTTCACTGAAGTTTTGATTCACATTACGCTGTCCTTGCTAGGGCCAGGCTATTCTTGAAGGTTCCTGAAACGATGGTCGCAAAACCTTAGGGGTTCGCTTCTATGTAATTCTATCGGCAAAATAAGCATGAATACAGTGTTACAGTACATGAACGGATTTCGAGAACATTAATTAGTGGTATGAGGAATTCGTCAGGGAAACTGTGAATGAAATTTGAGCTCTCGAACGTCAGACGGGTTGCTCTAGTTCCTCCAGCTGATCCCCAGACCATTAAGGCGGGGCTTCCGCGGGAGGCAGTAATTGACGTAAGGACGTGTCTCCTGACTGAGATCGACGGTCGAGTGAGTGTCGAGGAGGAACTTAATCTTCCTGACGACTTAGTCTCGTTGTTCTTAACTCGTCGCTTTTGGGAGGCACACGAGACGCTCGAGGAAGTCTGGAAAAAGACTAGAAGCGACTTCTCGCAAGCGATTATAATGCTTTTGGCAGCGGAAATCAAGCTATGCAAGGGAGACTACCTCGCTTACAATAAGCTGGTTGAAATGGCCTACGAGAGAGGCAAGAAAAGCGTTGTAGAACTGCTGATCATTCACTCTGCCTTAGAGGATTAAAGGAGTCCTTTCAGGTGAAAGGAACAACTTTGCCGTACTCACGAATGATCGGTGATTTGAATTTCTTTTATAAGAGAGAAAGTCTCAAGTTTTTAAATGACAAATTCCCCTAATTATTAATGTCGGTCAGCTGGGCACTGCCCTTCGACGAGAAGCTAGTCCCCCCTGGGTACGAGAATAAGGTCATTTCGCCCTCAGCCTACAAGGAGATCCACAAGGCCCTCACGGACGACTTCCTGAAGTACTGGGAGTCAATAGCCAAAGAGCTGGAGTGGTTCAAGCCCTGGGAGAAGATCCTGGACGACTCGAGGCCCCCATTCTACAAGTGGTTCGTGGGAGGGGAACTGAACCTCTCTTACTTAGCAGTGGACAGGCACGCCAAGTCCTGGAGGAAGAACAAGGTCGCGATAATTTGGGAAGGGGAGCCCGTAGAGAACGGGAGGCCGAAGGAAGTCAGGGTGCTAACCTACGGCGACCTGTACAGGGAAGTCAACAGGATGGCATACATGATGAAGAACGTCCTGGGTCTGAAGAAGGGCGACACTATAGCCATTTACATGCCCATGGTGCCGGAGCTTCCCATAATAATGCTGGCCGCGGCCAGGCTGGGCGTCATTTTCACGGTGGTGTTCTCCGGCTTCAGCGCGCAAGCCTTAGCGGACAGGATAAACGACGCCAAGGCCAAAGTCCTCTTCACGGCCGACGGCTCCTGGAGGAGGGGGAAGGTAGTCCCGCTTAAGGAGATTGCAGACAAGGCGTTGGAGAGCGCCCCCAGCGTGCAGAAGGTTGTCGTTTACAGGAGGTTGGGAACGAACGTCAGCATGGTGAAGGGGAGGGACTTCTGCCTCGACGAGCTGATGAAGGACGTGCCAGCCGACGCTTACGTGGAGCCTGAGAGGGTGAAGAGCGAGGACCCGCTGTTCATCCTCTACACCTCTGGAACCACGGGCAAGCCGAAGGGAATAGTGCACGACACGGGAGGCTACGCCACTATACTCCACGCGACCATGAAGTTCGTCTTCGACATTAAGGACACGGACGTTTACTGGTGCACTGCAGACATAGGCTGGATCACGGGCCACAGCTACATAGTGTTCGGGCCCTTGCTCGAGGGAGCTACGGAGATAATGTACGAGGGGGCCCTGGACTACCCAGAGCCCGACAGGTGGGCAGCGATAGCGGAGCGGTACGGGGTGACGATTCTCTACACTTCGCCTACGGCTATCAGGATGTTCATGAGGTACGGCGACTCCTGGGTGACCAAACACAACCTGAAGTCCGTAAGGATAATGCACAGCGTGGGCGAGCCGATCAACCCTGAAGCGTTCAGGTGGTTCCACAAGATCGTTAACCCCAGCGCCGTCTTCGGCTCGACTTGGTGGATGACCGAGACCGGAGGAATCATGATAAGCCACGCCCCTGGGTTCTTCTTAGTCCCGATGAAGCCCGGGACTAACGGCCCTCCGTTGCCAGGAATCGACGCGGACGTCCTCGACGACCAGGGGAGGCAAGTCCCGGCGAGGGAGAGGGGCTACCTCGTGATAAAGAAGCCGTGGCCCGGTATGCCGTTAACAATATGGGGAGACGACGAGAGGTACGTAAAGACGTACTGGTCCAAGTTCCAGGGCTACTTCTACCCTGGAGACTACGCCGTTAAAGATGAGGACGGATACTTCTGGATACTCGGGAGGGCAGACGAGGTGATTAAGGTAGCGGGTCACAGGCTAGGCACATACGAGTTGGAGTCTGCCTTAGTGCAGCACAAGGCCGTCGCCGAGGCTGCCGTGGTCGGGATCCCAGACCCGGTTAAGGGCGAAGTCCCAGTAGCTATGGTCGTCCTCAAGCAGGGGGTTCAACCCAGCCAGAAGTTGAAGGAGGAGCTTAACGAATGGGTCAGGCAGCAAGTGGGCCCAATCGCTACGTTCGCAGACATAAAGTTCGTGAGCAAACTGCCGAAGACCAGGTCGGGTAAGATAATGAGGAGGGTAATCAGAGCCGTACTCACGAACGCGCCTTTAGGCGACCTTACCACACTAGAGGACGAGACAAGCGTGGAGGAGATAAAGAGGGCCTATGAGGAGCTGAAGAAGGAGGTTTCGTAAGATTTCCTCTCTTTTAAATTCTAATTTTGGAATTTATCCTATTTTAACTGTTGATTTTCAAATTAGACTCCGATCAGATACATTAGCAAAAACCTTATAATGTTACATATAAACCGTTCAACAGTATTAAATTTTTATTAATCATTTTTGTAGTAAACTTTATAATTGTTAACATAGAGATTCATAATGCGATGCTAAGGGACATAATGTCAACTAATCTAGTTTCAGTACCTCCAGACGCGACGTTGAAGAAGGTAGCTGAGCTAATGGTGAGCAACAACGTGAGAAGGATAGCGGTGAGCATTGGGCCGAACCCGTTAGGAGTAGTATCGGCCAGAACCATATTAAGGGAGGCCCTTTCAAACGCGAACTGGGGAGAGAAGCAGGTCAAGGACATAACGAGGCCTGGTATATTCGCCGACCCTGACACCCCAATTAAGGTCGCCGCGAAGATCATGACGAGGTACGGCATAGGCTCTCTCCTATTGAGGGGAGGCGGGATAGTGACGGAGAGGGACATAGCGAAGGTAATCCCGAGGATGAAAATCCCGGCCATTTCAGTGGCTTCAACCCAGGTCTTCACGATAGACTCCGAGTCTACATTAATGGACGCCGCTCAAGCGATGGTTTCCATGGGCATCTCTCACGTTCCGGTGGTTGAGGGGGGCAAGGTGAGGGGCGTGCTCTCGCTCAGGGACGTCCTGAAGGCCCTCGTGAACGGGGACTTGAACGCGAAAATCAGGGAGAAGGACTACGGCAGCAAGAAAGTAGTATCTCTGCCCGACGACGCCACGATAGCTGACGTCGCGAACGTTATTGCTCAGGAGAACGTCGGCTCAGTCCTGCTGATGGAGGACGCTACGGACAACACCTCTGACCTCAGAGGAATAATCACCGAGTGGGACCTCGTGAGGACTTACGCTAACTCCGTCAGGGCCTACGTCTTGCTAAAGGTGGATCCGTCTAAGATGAGGTCGTTAATCGCATCGCTGGCCGTAATGCCGAGAGTGACCGCGCTGAGCCCGATATTCGGACCCTACGACGTAATAGTCACGGTGGACGCCGAGTCTCCCGACGTCCTGGGCGCCTTCGTCACACAGTCCATAGGCATCCTAAACGGCGTTAAGGAGACGCTGACATTATTGGAGGCCGAGGCGGTGTAAATCTCATCTTATGTGGTTTCCGAAACTTTAAAATTTTTTTCTTTCTTAAAGATAGAAAACATTCTATTTCGAAAAACATTTTTATTTTACCCTTCCGGGGCTCACTTGACCAAAAGTGGCGAACGTGAGCTCAGCAGTTTTTGGAGTAGTCGTTGCGATCTTGATATTGATAGCAGGTTTGGGATATTATGAATATTTCGTTATTTCCATCAACTATAACAGTCTCCAAGGCCAAGCCTCCTCGTTACAATCGAACCTCTCGTTGCTACAGAGCAATTACAATATCGTGTCCTCCAAGTATCAGAGTCTCGCGAGCAACTACACCTCTCTCAGCTCAGCTTACAGTATATTGATGGCTTACCTTAAGGGCAACCTGACTGAGTTGCAAAAGCTGGAAGCTCAATTGAGGACTACTTCGTCCTTGGCTCACGGAGGAGCGATCACGCCTGTGATGCTGTTTTACGACGGAATCGCTATAGAAAGCCCCCAGGACGTACTGCCTCTCCTCGCCAGCAAATTCACGGCGATAATAACCGGAGAACCGTTCCCCGGGACTTACGACTTGCAAACTTTCAACTCGACTTGGCTTAGTAGCTTCTTCAGCGCCTTCGAGACCGTTTACTTCCACACCACGGCTCTGCCCACTGTGGTCATTGTGAGTAACGACACTTATCAGGTCTCCGCAGTAGTCCAGTACTTCGTCGCGCCGACCAAAGACCCCTACTACCTAAGGGTGATAAACGCGTCAACGACGTTTTACGTGCAGGTCATTAACGGTTCGTACAAAATAACGAAACTAATATGGAAAGGCAGTTACGTCCCACTCTCCGCGGTCATAGCGGGCTATCCTTCGATACGCGAGATAGCGACCGACCAAGTACTAGAAGCCTACCTATGGCAAATTAACGGTATGGCAACGAGGTTCCCAGGGAACGTAACGGCCAAGTACTTCTCGCCCTCAGCGACTCTTGTAGTAGCTGGACAACTTCCTCCGGGGCTCAAGGCGGGAACCTATACCGGGATCAAGGCCATCGAGAACTTCTTCAACCAGTGGAACAACTACTTCATTTTCGTTCTGACCCACGGTCAGAGCTTGACGCCGTCTGGAGTTGCAGTCCCACCTGGAGTTAATATCCAGCTCACCCTCAGTAACGGCACGGCTATAGTGAAGGCCAACGACACCGTGTTCTTGGGCTTCGTGAATCAGGGACAACCAGGGTTCCCAGCGATCTACGACATGCACGTGAACGTCGCGGCTCACCTGGTGTACAACTCCACCGCTGCCGCGTGGCAGATAGTTAAAGAGGTCTTGAATTTCACCGAGGTATCTACCCTGAGCGACACGATTTACTACCCGCTGAGCCCGCCCACGTTCATCGTCATCGGTCAGCAGACAGCGACCGTCAACGCGTCCCAGGGAGCTATATTGCAGGTCGGGAACGTCATGGTCATACTACCGCCAGGCACGTACGCTAAGAATTTGATGACGAACCAAACCTTCGCCGTCTACAACTTCTCACTAATTACGTTCGGCAACTGGGGAGTCTTCAGCCCGCCAAACACGACGCTGACTCCCGTATTCACTTTCGCCTTCGCGATCAACGGACAAATAGCCCCGACGTGGATGCTAGTTAACGGTATGGGTAAGCCCCAGCCGGCCATCACGATCGTCTGGGGCGCTCCGACTACCTGGACTTCGTGGACTTGGTTCGGAGGGACGTTCAACGGCACGGCTTACGTGAGTGGAAGCTACAAGTTCGCCAACAAGTGGATCTACGGCAACGGCTTCATGGTCAACCTTGACTTCGTGTGGCCCGTCCTGTGGGTGGTGCTGTCCTCCAGCAGTCCTCTGGGCAAGGCTCCTACAATGGGCTCCGCCAAGATCGGGAACGCCTACGGCCTCTCCCCAATAGCTTCGGGCACCATACAGGTCAATTCCCAGCAGGGCGCCGCGTACATGTTCGGCAACGTCCTTGTCGTCATACCTCCGGGAACAAACATCTCAACGAGCGTCGGAGTGCTGAACAGCTACAACTTCTCCATAGTCCTGTACTCGCCTCTCAACGTGTCCTCGGCACCCACAGGGGCCCAGCCATTCGAGGTGTTCGCCTACGCCGTCAACGGGATGGTGAGCTTCGACGTCAACTTCAGCAAGCCGCTGATCACGGTCATGCTGGCTCCGGGCAGCCACGCCCAGATGTGGACGTGGGGCCCAACGAGCGGAGGCTACGGCTACAAGTTCAGAGACCCGATACTGACTGCCCCGAACGTCGTAGTGAACCTGACCTTCAAGAAGCCTGTACCGTGGGTCTTAGCCTATCCCTTCCTGAGCAAACAGACCGTGACCAGCACTACAACGACGACTTCGACTAAGACGACCTACACGGCGACCCTTAAGTTCTGAGACTTAGCACGTTTTAAGTCGTGTCTCCTTTTTTCTTACAAAAGCCTTGAAAGTCGAGGTCAGCCTCAGCGGAGAGATAGCGATTAAGGGGCCGAGGACAAGGCACAACTATCAGTACGCCTTACTCAGGAACATAGAGAACGTAGTTCAGGTCAAAAAGTACGACTTCGAAGGAGGAGTCCTCTACTTGGACGTAGAGGGGGAAGTCGAGAGGCTGTCAAGAGTCTTCGGAATCGCCAAGTTCTCAATAGTTGAAGAGGTCGACTTCAGGTCGCTGGAGGACTTAGCTTCCCTCGTCGAGGAGAGGTTCAAGGAGACCGTTAGAGGGAAGACCTTCGCCGTGAGGGTCAGAAGGGTGGGGGAGCACGACTTCACAAGCGTAGAGGCGGCCAAGGTCATTGGAAGCAAACTCTATCCATATAGCAAAGGAGTCGACCTGGAAGAGCCGGAAGTCGAGGTGAAGGTCGAAATCAGGTACAGCAAGGCCTTGATTAAGCTGAAGGAGTACGAAGGGCCCAAAGGCCTCCCGGTGGGCACTACGGGCACCACGGTGTCGCTCGTCTCAGGGGGCTTCGATTCAGCCGTGGCCTCGTGGTTCATGCTCAAGAGGGGAGCAGAGGTCGTAGCCCTGAACTTCGCTTTAGGCGGTGACGTTCACGTAAAGACCGTGAAGAAGGTCGTGGAAGTCCTCAACACCTGGAGCTCCGGACACTCAATCGAGCTCTACTACGTCCCTGGAGAGAGGGTGTTACCGAAGCTAGCTGAGTTAAGGGAACAGATAAGGGTCGTCGTGCTCAAGAGGGTCATGTACAAGACCGCAGAGGCGTTGGCCAAAACGCTGGGAGCGGAGTCCATCACTACAGGGGAATCCCTGTCCCAGGTCTCGTCCCAAACGATGCACAACCTGTACGTGACGAATTACGGCGTAAACATACCAGTGTTCAGGCCGCTAATCGGGTTGGACAAGGACGAAATAATGCAGTACGCGAGGAGGATAGGCACTTACGAATTGAGTGCGAGCCTGCCGGAGTACTGTGCCTTAAGCACGAGGTCTCTGACCCACGTGAACTTGGAGGAGGCCCTGAAGGCGGAAGAAAACCTGGGCTTAGAGTACGAGAAACTCTTCGAGAAACTCGAGGGATAGATCAGCCCTCACACGGCCCAATCACGAGATCATGCCGGGGTTCTGTCATCACAGGGACTTGACGAAGTCCTCCAAGGCTTTCCTAGCTTCCTCCAAACTCTTAAACGTTACTGGAGGGCTTTTGAAGTAGAAGCCCGAGACTTCAGGGACATTGCCCTTAGTCCCTTTGGCCTTTAACCTGGCCGAGACCTTCAATAAATCGAGTACCGGTACGATCGCGTTTTGGGAGTCGTAAGTCTTTAGCGAGACGTCGACCCTGACTTTGGCGCCAGCCCCGTAGTATCCTTCAATGACTATGTAACTCACTCTCCTGTCCTTTAGGAACTGCACGTAATCAGACGTGCCGGCCACCACTTCGACGTCCTTCCTACTCCTTATGAAGGAGCTCTTGATCCCCTTCTTGACGTCCTTCACGTCGTCCTGAATCGTTACTAAGGCCTCCGTCGTCCCGGCTATGTCGACTTGATATGACCTGACTACCTTCACACCTCTCGACTCCAGGAACTCTATGAGCCCCTCGTGAAACACGGTGCCGCCGATTTGGCTCAAAAGGTCATCCCCTAAGACGAATGTCCCCTTCTCGCCGAACTTATTACCCATCTCCTTGGCCACGGGAGTCGGCGTCGTGTTTATGAGCGATATACCGTTCCTCGCCGCGACCTCGGCATAGAACGTATTGGACTTGTTCATGTTCGAGGGGGTAGATAGGAGGATCAGGTCGGGCTTCAAGGTCTCGATGTAATCCTCGAATTTCTCCTCCGACACGGTTACTGGATCTATCACCGGCTCGAGGAAACCTAAGTCGTCCTTAACTACTCCTGGTTCGACCGTAACGTCGACCTTAACCTCCCTAAACTTACTGGCAACGTTGGGAGGCGCGAATAGGGCGTCCTTCAGCTTTTGACCGACCTTCTTCTTATCAACGTCCACAGCGCCCACTATTTCTACTTTCTCCCAACTCAAGTTCGGCACGAAAGAGAAGTAATCGCCATCGCCGTCGTTCATGGCCTCAATCGCTTGTACTGCACCAGCCGCGAGGTTGCCCACGCCGATTATTAGGACTTTCAAATCGTGACACCCACGAGCAATAACGGCAGATATAATCCTAAAGTTATTGATAGGAACGCGGCTCCCACCAACGTAGCCCTCTCAGGAGACGGGACGACGTTCCATTTACCGCCCGCGAACATCTCTCTGAACGGCTGTATGTAATATCCTGCAGAAGCCGCACTGTTAAGGAGGCCCAAAATCGTCAGGATCGGATATGGGAAGGTGGATTCGAAGATGTACAACTTAGCCCAGAACCCGATGATGGGCGGTACTCCGAGCAAACTGAGTAGTAGTACAATAAAGGAGAAGGCAGCAAGTCTATCTCCCGAGGCAAAACCCCTTAAGGCCTTGTACTCCGAGCTCCCGCTCGATTTCTCTATGTACGCGATCCCGGCAAATATTCCCGCCTGGGCAATCGTATACGTAAGGGTTTGAGTGATCAGCCCGATAAAGGCGGGTGCCGGGCTTACTGAAATCATGGCGAAAGCCAAGAGGAAGTAGCCGGCCTGTGCGACCGAGCTGTAGGCTATCATCTCGCTCAAGTCCTTCCTTCCGAACGCCATCACGTTGCCGAAAATCAAAGTGGCTATCGCTAAGACCGAAAACACCTCGATTTCGGTCTGAGTGAGCGCAGGCGTAGGGTCAAGTAAAGTCAAGACCCTCACGAAGGGGGCCACCGCTACTAGCTTACCAATGCTCGCAACCGCTATCAACGAACCCCTGTCGCCCTTTGAGTAAAGGTCGGGCAACCACGTGTGGAACGGAAAGGTCCCCAACTTGAACATGAAGGCCACGCTGAGCAGAATAACTGCGATGATTACTCCAGAGTTGACCTGAACACCGACGAAGCTCAAGCTTCCCGTGAAGGCTACGAAGAAGGCGAGGCCGAGAACAATGAGCGAGCTACTGATTACGCCCATGACTAGATACTTGACGCCAGCGACGACCGAAAGCCTGTCCTTGGAGAGCATTGCGAGGGCGTAAACTGCTGCGGAGCTTATTCCCCACCCCATCAGGAACATGGGCACGCTCTGAAAGGCCGAAAGGTAGTGTATTCCAAGGATCGTGAGGAGGGTCAACGAAACGAAGGAGTTCCTGGTGGGCCAGTCCTGAATCACGCTGTAGGTTCCCAAGATCACGAACAGCCCGGTGACGTCAGTTATCAGCGAGAACAGGTAGTAAGTCAGATCAATCCTGACCTGACTAGAAAACAGGGAGTAAGGCTGAAGTCCGAGGAAGTAACCGTAAAGCTCGCTGATAATGGAGGCTACGAGTGAGAAAGATCCCAACGCGACTACTGCCTTGAAAGACCTCAAAGGTAGTACCAATATCGACACTATAAGGACAACGACGGAAGGAACCACAATTGGGACGTAGTTCTCGAGCCCGATCATCTCACACCACCGCCAGGACTAACAGGAGAATTACGATGACGAGCAGGAGGCCTGAGACGTAAACTCCGATGTAATCCCTTAGCACCTGATCCTGAAGCCCCCTTACTAGCGAGTTCCCTGCCGAAATCAGGCCGTTCGGTAGCTTAACGTTGAGGTAGGTGTCAATCACACCGAACTCGAAGTGCTTGTACAGGCCCTTCGCGAAGTCGAAGGACTTGAACCCGAACTTATCGAAGGCGGGATTGACGTACCAGGCGTAGTACAAGAAGTTCACAAGCGGGTTGGGCCTCATCTCGAAGCCCCTCACGAAGAGGGCGAAGGCAATAGCTATGCCTATCAATGACAGGGCCAGTTCGGGGACGTCGATCTCGAGGACGTGCGAGGCCTCTTGACCCAAGAAGTAACTAGCTATTGTTGGGAAGGCTAGGCCCAAGGCTATCGAAACGATCGCGAGGATTAGTGGAGACACGAACATAATCGGGCTGTAGTGGCCTTCCTCGTGAAGCTCCTCTCCCTTAGGCCACAGGAACGTCTTCGCTATGTACCTTGTAATGTAAATTGCCCCGAGGAATTCGGTCAGTACGTAAACCCCCCACACTGGGCCATAGTTAGCAAGGACGGCAGAAATCGCGTTGTGGGCCCAGAACCCTATCAAAGGTATAAGGTTCGCGAGGTTCAAAGCCGCTATAAGTTGCAGGACGAAGACGAGCTTCAGGTGCTTGTAGAGCCTAGGAGTTATGCCGACGTACCTACTCTCTGTGTAGTGAATCAAAGTCCCCGCGTTCATGAACAGCGTAGCCTTGTAAACGCCGTGAGCCATCATCTGGAACAGCGAGACCAGGATGGAAACGTAGAGGAAGTTAACGTCGCCTGTAGCCGCGGCAACAACTGCTCCTGCCGAGGAAGTCAGTATCATTAATGAGATCTGGTCAGCGGTAGAGTAAGCCAAGATGAGCTTTTGCTCGTTAGAGGCTAGGGCCGACGTGCTAGTATACACGGCAGTGAACAGCGATATCCCGAACATGACTGAGGCGAACAGGAGGGTCTGAGGGTCTGGGTACTTCAGGTAGGGGTAGACGAAATACGTCAGGATCGCTCCCAGGTTGACCATGGTGGCCGCGTGTATCAGCGCGCTGACGGGAGTAGGGCCGGTCATTGCGGTTAAGAGCCACTGGGTGAGGGGGAACTGGGCGCTCTTACCGAGGCCTCCCAGCATGAGGAAGAGTAAGACTATCCACGCTCCCTGGATCTGGTAGAGTTCGCCCACGTGAGGGAGCAAAGCGCCGTAGAGCGAGGTGTTCCCCAAGTACTGAGACCCCGATGTCAGGAAGAGGAGGTAACCGAAGGACGAGATCAAACCTACGTCTCCAAGCCTCGTGAATATCATTGCCCTGATCCCGCTCGTCGTTGGCCTGGAAATGTACTCAATCCCGAGCACGTACCTTCCGAGGTCTCCTATGATGTTCCTGTCGTTGTCGTCCAGCCAGTAGCTTATTAGGCCGTAGGAAGCGAGGCTCGTCCCCTCCCATCCGGTTAGGAATAGCAACATGTTATCGGCGTAAACTACGGCAAGCATGGAAGAAACGAAGAAACCGAAGAAGCCCCAGTACCTCCTAAGCACGTTATCCTCTTTCATGTAGCCTACGCTGTAGAGAGAGATGAAGAACGAGAGCCAGGAAACTAACGCTCCCAAGATTGCCTGGAGCGGAGAGAGCCTGAACGTGAAGAACCCGCCTAAGTCGTAAGAGTCGATTTGCTTGAGCGGGGCTTCGAGAGAGAACTGCGGGATCGCTTTAACCAGCTCTAGCGTGGCCAAGATTGCCGAGACTCCTATCAGCGCGACCACGATACTGCCCCTCGCGTCCTGGTTGAGTCCCTTCGGCGTGATCAAGGCGATCAACGCACCCAGAAGGGGTAGGAATACTATAGCCGCTAGGTAGTAGTCCGAGCCGCCTATCGGCGCGTAGAAATTAGATAAGGGAGGAACGACGAGCTGAGGGACGAAGAACAGGGCTATAGAAACTGCGGCGAGCAATGCCATGGGTACGTTGTACTCCTTCGCTCGATCTAGGCTCGATTCCTTAGGTTTACCTGCGAACACCCTCTTGTACAGGTAAGTTAAGTAAGCGGAGGAGACTCCTATAGCTATCATTAAGAACGCTATGAGGATCACATAAGCGTAAACCCCCATGACGTTCAGGAGGTCGCCTATCGAGAGTAAAAGGAGAACCTCGCTGATCAACCCGACAGTAGGGGGCAAACCTAGGAGGTTCAGGGCCCCGATGAAGGCCAAAGTGCTGTGGAGCGGTGAGGACGAGTACAACCCGCCCAGTTTGTATATGTCCCTTTCGTGTAGCTCCGTTATCATAGCACCCGCACTCATGAAAAGGATAGCCTTGCCGAAGCCGTGCGAGACGTAAACCAGGAGGGAGGCTATGACGCCCAAGGGTAATTCGGCTACGCTACCCTTGAGGCCGACGTAGAAAGCAATTGACGAGCCCAAGAGCATGTATCCCATCTGAGAGACGCTCGAGTAAGCGAGGAACCGCTTGAAGTCGATTTGGGCTAAGGCGTTTAGCCCGCCGTAAATCATGGTGAAGACGGCCCAGGTAACGAACACCGGGCCCAGCCAGGTCATGTCCCTGAACAGGTACATGTAAATCGTAGCCGTGTAGACTCCAAGGCCTACCATATTCGGGCTCAAGAGCACTGAAATAGGGGTTGGGGCCTCGCCGTGAGCGTATGGGAGCCAAACGTTCACGCCCCCCATTGCTCCCTTTATCATCATCCCGACGAAACCGGCGAGGAGGATCAGGCCAGCGTACGCGATCTGACTGTAGTTGTACAGCGTTGTCGCGTCCTTGTAAATGTCCATCGTCCCAGTCTCTATCCCCAGTAACACGACGGAGATCAGCATCAGGATCGTGGCAACGTGGGTCCAAACGAAGTAGAGTAGGGATATTCTCTTCCTGTCTCCGTAACCGTAAAGGAGGATCAAAAGGAAAGAAGTGACGAGACCTAACTCAAGGAAGAGGTAGATCTCCAACAAGTTGGTCGACATTACGGTGTAAAGCATGGAGAGGGCGAACAAGGAGTAGAGGCCGAAATAAGTCCCCCATGACCCCTGGCCTAGTTCGTGGAACCTCTCCTCCATGTACCTAGCCGAGTAGAAGACCGTGAGGAGCGTGACGGGGAGAATGGTGACAATCATGGGCAGGCTAAGGTTGTTGACTACCAATCCGAACGATCCTACGGTAGGGGCGACGTAGAACGCCTCTAATCTGTTATAGAAGGCGAAGTACGCGAATCCTGGGACTATAGAGAGGGCGGCTAGCGTCATCGAGGCCTTTTTAGACTTAACAAAGAAGGGAAGCGAACCAAGGACTAGTGTGAGTACAAGGATGTACCACATGATCATTCAGTCCACCTCCAGGGTCCCCCTAGACCTGAAGTAGAGTATTACGGCAGCGAAAGCTACGACCACCTCAATTAGGGCCATACTTATCGCGAAGACGGAGTAGATTACGGGCTGGTAAGTGAGCCCCCTTAGGTAAGACAAGGCGAAAACGAAGAGAATGGAGGCGTTTAAAAGGATTTCAGACGAAAGCAACGTCCTGATAATGTTCCTACTGCTCATTAGTCCGTATAGACCGATCGCGACAAGGACTATCGCCGTGGAGAGAACTATCAGGCCAACCAACATCGCGCTCACCTCCTCCTAGCCAAAGCCAGAGCTTCGATCACGGTAGTCACGAGACCGACTATCAGTACCACTATTGGGAACCAGTAAGTGCCAAGCAACTGATTCGCTAGTTCGACTAAGTCCAATGCCTGGGGTTGGCTGAAGGTGCCTTGTGTCACTGGGTAAACTGCGACGACCGTTACAACGGCGACCAAGAAAGCAACGGCGATACCAAGGATCGTCCCGGCTGTGGGCGAGGGCTTGACGTCTATCCCCCTGAACAGGACGATCGTCAAAGCGATGAAAGTAACTGTAGCACCGACGTAAAGCAGGACGTGGAACACCGAGTAAATCCCGTAAGCTCCAGGCGACAGCAGAGCTACTAGCCCAGCCACAGCGAAGCCGAGGAAGGCTAAAGCCACGGCTGAGTACAGCACTACCCTCTGCTTAACGATGGTTATGGCTGAGGCTACTGCGAAGGCGGACAAGAGGACTGTGACACCCAGGTAAAGGTAGTGTCCTACCTCACTCGTCAGGGACATACCTGATCCCCTTCTCCTCGTCTATGACCGCCTTCACTTTCCTGACAGTTCTGTCAGTCGGTAACGCCGGATCGAAGTCCTGGCTGAACTTGTGGGGGTTGAAGACCAAGTCCCTGCGGTTCTGGAAGGCAGCGTCGTGAACCCTGGTCTCCTTAAGGGCGTCTACTGGGCAGACGTCGACGCAGAAGCCGCAGAACACGCACCTCCCGTAGTTAATCATGGGGAGCTTCTTCCCCTCCCAAGTCGTCATTCTCATGGCGTCCGCCGGGCATATCATAGCGCAGAGGGAACAGCCTATGCACACGTCCTTGTAGAGCCTGATCATCCCCCTATAGTTAGTAGGCAAGGAGAGGGCCATGTCGGGGTATCTCAGCGTTATGGTCTTTGGCTTTATGGCGTGCTTGATGCCTTCCCCAATCGCCGCTACGTGATCGCCGAATAACTTGAAGGGGTTTTTCGTTTTCTTGTATTCCTTAATTTTCACCTGATCCATACCCACCCACCCACGAAACCTAGAATTATGGAGGCTAGTGCTACGGGGAACAAGACACGCCACGAGTTCCTCAGGGCCTGGTCTATCCTATACCTTCCGTAGACCGACCTGAGGAACACGGAGAACAGGACTATCAACGCGGCTTTCACGAAGAGGAGAACCATCCCAGGGAGCCCAGTAAGCGGGTACCACCCGCCGAGGAATACGGCGGAAAAGTAAAGCGCGTAGACGTAAGTCCCGAAGTACGAACCACCCATGGCCAACAAGAAGAGTAAGCCGCTGTACTCGGTGGCAGGACCTGTAACCAACTCGCTCTCCGCCTCAACGATCTCGAAGGGGAACCTGCTGGTAGCCATTATCATGCCCACGAGAAACAAAAGTGCTGCAAGGGGGTTGGCGACTGCCCCCGGAATACCAGACTGTACTATCTTGGCTACGTCAAGAGTGTGGTACTCAATTGCTATAGCGATAATCGACATCAGGAGTAGAACGTCGTAGGCGACTGAAATGTACGCCTCCCTTACGGCTCCCACCAACGCGAACCTGTTGTTAGTTGCCCACGCCTGAAGTATTACGAAAATCGGGTAGGCCGCCTCGATAGCCAGGACTGCGATTAGGCTGTACTCCGTCGGCACCGCAGCCACTATCCCCATCCCTACGTTAGGGTCGTAGAACGCCTTGAAGTGGGCCGAGAAGACTGAGCCGGACTGGGGGATCACTGACATTGGTAAGAACGCCATCGGCAAGAACGCGAATATCAGCGGAAGGGCCGGTGCTATGGCGTAGAGCGTTGGGTTCACCCCGGCAGGTACTATGATCTCCTGAAGGGCGATCCTTATCGCGTCAGCTAACAGCTGGGCTATCCCGCCGAACCTCGACACGTAATACGGCCCAACCCTCATCTGAACCCTGGCGGCGATCTTCCTCTCGAACCAGATGACAAAGAGGATGAAGAGTCCTCCCACTATCAGTCCAGGGAAAATTATCATGTTGAAGAAGGACGGATAGAATATAGCGTATTCAAGGTCTCTGAGGACGTCCATCACCTATCAGCCTCCGGAGGGAAGTAATCTAAGCTCCCGTAAATCGCGACGAGGTCGGCATAACGGGCCCCCTTGGCTAACTGCTTGAACACGTAGATAGCCCTGTAGGACGGGGTTATCATCCTCATCCTGTAGGGCTTGGGCGAACCGTCGCTGTAGAGATAGTAAACGAGCTCCCCTCTCGACGCTTCAACCCTCGATACAGCTTCGCCCTTAGGTGGCCTGAACGACGCGTAATACCCTGGAAACACGATCTTGCCGTGCGTCTCGAAGTGCTTCTTTAGCCTGGTCGGAGGGATCTGCTTGAAGAACCTGTCGCTTAGTATGTTGCCCTGCGGTATCTCCTTGATTATCTGTTCAATCATGTTCATGCTTTGCTCGATCTCTTCAAACCTCACGTTCAACCTCGCGTAGGCGTCACCCTCCTTGTACACCGGAACCTCGAAGTCCAGCCTGTCGTAAGCGGCGTAGGGCTCGAACTTCCTCACGTCGTAGTAAACTCCCGAACCCCTGAGGTTCGGCCCCACTGCCCCCCAGGCTATTGCCCGCTCCCTAGTCATAACTCCTACGTTCTCTAATCTTGCCCTTATGTTGGGGTTGTTGAGGAATATCCTCTTCCACTCGGGAACCCTCTTCCTCTGGTACTTGAGGGCCTTCTCGATCATTTCCTTAATTGCCGGCGTGAGGTCCCTCCTGACTCCCCCCGGAATTATGTACGAGTTCGTGACCCTAGCTCCCGTGAGCGCCTGGAGGACTTCCACCCAAACTTCCCTGTCCCCGAAGCCCCACATGAAACCTGTGGAGTGGCCCAGGAACACGGCGAGGATTCCGGTGCCGTAAAGGTGGCTAGCGATCCTGTTTATTTCGGCGGCCAAGCTCCTCAGGTACTGGGCCCTCTCGGGGACGTCAACCCCCATTATTTTCTCGAGGGCGAGGATGTAGCCCAAGTTCATGTGGATGGAGTCGAGGATCGCCGGCCTCTCCACTAGAGGAATGAGGTGCATGTAGTTCCTGACTTCAGCCAACTTCTCTACCGACCTGTGCACGTAGCCTACGTCAAGCTCGGCCTCCTCTATGATGTCGCCGTTGAGCTTCACTAGGATCCTCAGGTGTCCAGACCCGGGGTGCTGTGGGCCTACGTTCAGCTCTCCCTCAATGGGCACTATGTCGATCTGAGTAGCGTCCATCGTGAATACGTTAGGCTGGGCGGTCAACGAACAACCCCTCCAGCTTGACCTTGTAGGACTTCCTCATGGGGTAGACGCCTTCGAAGTCTTCGTCCAGGAAGAGCCTCCTCATGTCGGGATGACCCTCGAACTTGATGCCGTACATCTCGTAAGTTTCCCTCTCTCCTGTCCAAACGCTCTCCCAGACCGAGTAAAGGGAGGGGAGAGTTGGATCCTTGTAGCTAGTTTTTGTCTTCAGAGTAACGATGGTCTTCGCCAGCTCCATGTCGCCATAGGACGAGACGTGATAAAGAACTTCAAAGGTCTCGGTCTCGGGATAGTCGATGGCTGTAACCGTCTTCACGTGGTCAAAGCCTAGCTCCTTCATCACCCTGGCTACGGCGACCAAGTTAGCCTTCTCGGCCTCAACGGTTGCCCTCCTGTCGGACTCGACCTTCACGTTTACCTTGACCTTCGCCTTAAGCTCCTCCAATTTCTTGGCCAAGTAGCTTTCCTGCTGTTTCTGTTGGGCCTGAGTTTGGGGCTGAGCTTGGGGTTGCGGCTGAGACTGAGGTTGGGAGCTCATCAGCGCCTCACCTCCCACTGGTTTATCGTGTCAGCTACCTTAGCTCCGTAATACACTATCGGGTAAAGCAAGGCGATGAACGAGCCGAGGATTACGGCGAAATGCAGGTAAAGCCCTTGAGAGGCGTAGTAAGCTGAGGGGGCTAAGAGAAGGAGGATTACGATCAGGGGCTCTATTGACGTGTAAATCAATATGTAACCGTAATACTGCAAGGGGTACCATAACCTACCCTCACCGTAGGGGATGTTGCCTGCCTCGAAGCGCGCGACCTTCAAAGGGTTGTGTTTTAGGCCCAAGATTATAGATAGGGCCATGTACCCGCCGTAGCCCGCGAGGAGTATTAGAACAGTTGGGATACCGAGGGCCACGAGGGCCTGCGTAAGCGTCATAGCGTTGATTAGTGTGAAGAGTGGGGTTATTAAATACATAACGCGAAGAATTCAAGGATTAGTAATAGTTTGAACATCTACGAATGAGCTCTAACTAATTTCAATTCACTTATCTCGTCCTCCCCTTAGACGGTTCAACGACCAAAATCGAACGAAAAATTGAAAATTTTCCTCCATGAATAATTAAGCTGAAAGATAAAAATCTGGGATCACTCGTAGGTCTCTTCGCCCGAGGAAGCTAAGTCGAACACCTTCCTCGCGTTGGCCACGCACTTAGGTATGCCCTCTTTCTCGACTCCCTCGACGCACCTCTCCGAGACCAGGGCAATTTTACCGCCCACCAGCTCCTCGAGGGTTATGGGCCCTTTCCTCACGAAGTTCTCGTGGATCAGGCAGTTTGGCCCCGCGTACTTGAACAGCCTCGGGTGGACTCTTTTTACTTCTTCCAGCATCTTCCAAGCCACGAGCCTGATCTCCCACTGGGCCCTCGAGCACAGCCTCAACGCGAAGAAGTTGTAGAGCTCCCTCGCGTTCATCGTGACCACGATGTTCGTGTTCACGCCGTTGGGTAGTACGTACCTAGCGTCCTCCTCTGGGACGCCAGACTGCAGTAAGCGGTAGTAGTGCTCGTAGGCGTCGCGGTAAGCCCTCTCGACCTCCTCCCTTGCTCGTCTTTCGGTCGAGGGAGGGTAAACTGGCTGGTAGTACTCGTCTACGGGCTTTGCGAAGCGGTGGCTCATTTGAGTGTAGGAGGCGATCCTGTGCCTGACGAGTTGGTGCGAAGCTACCCTGCTTACCCCCTCGACGCTGAACGTGTAGACGCTGTGCTCAAGGACAGACCAGTAGCCGTGAAGGATCGCGTCGCGGATCCACGTCTCTACCTCATCTTCGGGCATGCTTGACCAGTGATAGTCCCAGCCCTTCCTTGACCTGCTCATTTTCGAAGCTACGGCGACTACCCTCTCGCCGTCCTTCGTGTAGGAGACGAGTTTGACCTGTATGCTTTTGAGCGTCTGCACTTCTCGTGTATGCTTTAACCGGCCGACTATATGAGGAATAGGGCGTCTATTGAAACAAAACAACGGCTCAGGGTGAATAACTCCATGCATTGGCTTGTTCAAATTACGTTAGCTAGCCTCTCTACTTGTCTCGTCAGAATTCCGGCGTTCTTCTCGGCGTCCTTCTCGGCTCCCTCTAGAGCTTTCTTGAGATCCTCATCCTTAACTTTCCCTAACCTCATCTTGTACTCTACAATCTTCTTCAGCTCAGTCTCCAGACTGTCTAACGCCGCCTGGACGTCCTCAACGGAGGCTTTCGGGTTGGCTAACGCCTTCTGTTTAAGGCAGTTGAAGTGGACTACCGTCCTGTTGCTCATGAAAGTGAATAGTTCGTCCCAGTATATGGTCTGACCGCAGATTCCGCACGTCCATTTAGTCGCGGCCCTGCTCATGGCGGTTTCACAGATTTATTTACGCATTTAAGCATTTCCTCCGAGTTGCCTTTAGACAGGAGGGCCTTAGAGGACGCGAAGTTCTACGGGAAGCCGGTCGCGATCTTCTTCACGTCCAAGAACTGCGCCCAGTGCGACCAGGTCTACAGGACTGTGTCGAACAACCAAGAGATCAAAAGGAGGTTCATAACGGTCGAGCTCAGGGCGGACGACGACCTCCCCTATTATATAAGGCTAACGAGAGGAGTCTTACCAAGCGTCTCCGTTATCGACCACGAGGGTAACCTGCTGGGGATAATCGAGTCCTCCAACGCGGATTACGTTATCGAGAAGCTCCTTCTCACGTATCAGAGGCTGGACAAGCTCGTGAGGATTAACTACTCCTTTGTCCCTCCCCCTAGGGACTTCGAGATAGCTGAGGGTTTAGACGTCGTCAATCAAGTCCTCTCGGGACTGCCCGGGGACTTCAGGGTCTACGAGTTCTTGTCTTGGCTGGCCTCGACCGACCAGGAGTACCAGCTCGCCCTAAAGGCGTTCAGGCCCCTTGAGAAGTTCTCTGAAGCCTTATCCAGAGGTAAGCCCGTGAATCTTGAGGAATACAGCGCAGACTGGGCGATAGCTGTAGACCTGAGGTTAAGTAAGGAGTTCAACAGACTCCTCGAGTTCGTCAACGAGGACGGGAGCGTGAAGAGAGGGCTGGGACTCGCCAACTCTGGAGTCCTGTCAGATCAGGCCTACGTGGGGAACGCGTTACTCGACGCCTACGAGGCCACGGGAGAGTCCGCTTACTTAGAAACGGCGAAAAAGGTGTTCAAGTGGGCTCTCGAGAACTTGAGCTACGAGGTGGGTTTCAGGGACTTCAAGCCTATCGACATAATTACGGAAAAGCCATTGATTGACCCTCTGATGAATTCCGAGTTCGCCCTGTTCTCGGCCAGGCTCTGGTTGGTCTCCGGCTTAGAGGAGGCGAGGAAGGCCGCCGAGAAGGCGATAAGTGCTTCGGCTCACAGCAGGGGGCTCCTAGTCCTGAGTAGGCTTACAATGGCGAAGTTGAAGCTCGACTACGGCTACCTCGCTAAGGAGTGTAATAGCATGCAGTGTGAGGAAATAAGGAACCTCGAGTGCCAGTTCAAGTTCAGGGGTAATTGCTACAATTCCCTCAGTGAGTTCGAAGAAAACATCAGAGTTTTTTGAAGAACTTACCTACATACTTCGCCATCTGTGGAGCCCCTCCGCCCTCGCAGGCTACCCTTAGGGCCTTCGCCCTCTCAATCGGCACTACCTTACCTATCATAGTGAAGCCATACTTCCTCAGGGTTACTGGGGCGTAAACGCTCGAAGCTCCCGTCAGAACGAGGTTGTCAGCAGTAACTTTCGCCAATATCCTGTCTATCTGCCCGTTTACAATTGCGGAGCCGAAGACGACGGCGTGGTTGCAGGTCTCGCCCTGGAACGAGGAGTACGGCCTGATCGTAACGTTCCCTTTAGTTTGCGGGGTCGGCTCGGAGAAGTCGTAAACGACTACTGAGCTGAACTTGCGCGAGTCTATCCCAGGGGAGTAGCCGAACACGCACAGCCTTCCTCCCTCCAGGGTCTCCAGCGGGTCGCCTCTCTCGAAGGTCGAGTCGATCCACGAACTCAGTATTGAAGTCGTTATAGTCCTCACGATCGGCGACTCGGGCTGCATTGAGAGTATGTCCTCGATCTTCATGGAGAGGATCTCGCCCGCGTTCGGGACGTCGCCTTCGGGAACGGTGTGGGAGATCCCAGCACTGCCGTCGCTCAGGGTAGAAACAGTGTAAACTACGCCCACGCATACGTTGGTTAACCTCTTGGACGCTAGGAAGGGTTTCAGCTCTGCCACGGCTTCCTGGTAAAACATTGCTACCGAGCTTTACTCTGCCCAAACTCTTTAATCTCTAAAACCCCTCTCACGTGTGGACTACTTCTTCAACGAGATCGACAAGGTGGAGTGGAAGCCCGTCTCCATCCCAGGCTCGAGGGAGGCCTACATAAAGTGGCTGGTCACGAAAGACCACGGCTCACTAGCCTACGCGGTCAGGAAGTTCCTCGTCAAGAAGGGAGGGATAATAGCGAAACACTACCACAAGTACACCGAGACAGTGATAATCACGAAAGGGAAGGCCAAGGTGTGCGCCGGGGACAGGGTCGAAGTCCTTGGGCCAGGGAGTTACGTGTTTATAAATTCCTTCGTCCCACATTACATTGAAAGCGTAGGGGAGGAAGACCTGGAGTTCTTCTGCGTGATCTCGTACGAGGACGACATGTCCATCCTCGAGTACAAGGGAGAGTGCAAGTGATGACGTGGGAAGAAACTGATGGGTGAAGACCATCCGCGACTCTGAGGTGATGAGGCCGAGCACTGATGACTCCGGTGATTAGAGGACCACCGCTGATCGTTAAATAGTCGGAACAAGAGAATCGCTTGAAGTCATGGCGAGAGCTATCGAGAGACTGAGGAGGGGGATGCTGACTTTCATGGTCTTGGACGTCCTTAAGGCGAGGCCGATGCACGCCTATCAGGTAATGAAGGAGATCGAGAGGAGGACGGGAGGGAGCTACAAGCCGAGCACCGGATCCCTGTATCCCGTGCTGAGGAAGCTCGTGAGCTCAGGGGCGGTAGAGATCGTGACCGAGAACGGCAAGAAGACGTACAAGATAACGGAGCAAGGCCTGAAAATGCTGGGAGAGCTGAAGAAGGAAAGGGAGGAGTTCAGGAAGGAGTTCATTGAGGGGCCCAAAAAGGAGCTGTTCGACGTCCTGGTGTCGATCGGGCTCATTGTAAGAGAGAACAGGCGGAAAATAGACGAGAAGAAGTACGCTATCCTCCTCGAGAAGCTGAAGGAATGCCGAAGGGAAGTAGAGAACATTTTAAGGTCGTGAGTTCGTGTACTTCTCGTAGAGCTCGATCACCCTCTTAACGACGTTAACTGGGTTTGTACCAAGGACGTAAATGCCGGGCTCCTTGCCGAAGTCCCCCGAATCGACGATCACTTCCGGCACCCTTCCTAGATCTTTATGTGCGGCCTCCACGATAGTTTGCATAGTCCCTCTTTCGACTTTACGCGACTCTTCGGGCTCTTTGCTCCGGTCGAACACGTAGGCTCCTTCGGGAACGCCAAAGAGCCTCACGTTGATTGCGCTCCTGAGCTCAGGCGAGTACTTCATCGCCGACACGACCAGCCTGGCCATGTGGTCTGAGGCGCCGAATGCCGGCTCCATGCAATAAAAGGCGCGTCCGAATGCGGCCGTTATCCTCCCCGGTATCCCGGCGACCTCGCTCGTCGTCTTCGCGTTAGGCAAAGCGTAGACCAGGTTAGTCCTAATCTCGGGGATCAACTCGGCTGCCCTCTCGTAACCTACGAATAGGTCGGCGGCTTCCTTCAAATCCCTCAAAACTTTTACCTTCTCGTCGCTCATTACTAGGGAGATGTAGATGATGAGCGATAAAAACGGATACATGAAGAGTCCTAGTCCACCTGATGGGCTAAGGCTCAGTAGGAACGTACTCGGCCTTCTCGCCCAGACGCCCAATTACAAGGTTAGCGTGTCGGGTGGGGATGTCGTTATAGTCTACACGACTGGTGTGAAGGGGGGAGAGAGGGTAGTCGAAATCAGAGGTAAGATTGAGGGTAATTATGTGCTGTTGAACTCGGCCAAAATCGTAAACCCTGAGGAAGGGACTGTGAAGGACATACCGGTTGACGAGCTCGGGCTCTGGGTAGAATACCTGAATGGGGTGATAGGATGAGCGGCGTTTATCTAATAGCCTACGGTTCCTTCCGTTACGGCTTCGAACTTCACCACTTGGTTAAGAAGCACAGGTTCGTCGGTAGGGGTTACGTCGAGGGTTACGAGCTGTACGACTTGGGCGGCTATCCAGGAGCCATAAAGGGGGACGGCGTGGTGGTCGGAGACGTGTATGAGATCGACGAGCGGACGTTGAAATTGATGGACGAGATAGAAGGGGTGACCGCATCAGACAACGCGTTCTTCGTTAGGACTGGAGTGAGGGTGTACTTCGACGAGCGGAGGAGGTTCTATTACGACAACGTCCAGATGTACGTCTTGTCCCCTGAGCTTAAGGGCGAAATAGAGCGGAGGCCCAAGATAGAGTCGGGCGATTTCTCGGCTTACGTGGGGATGCCGAGCTTGGTTAATTACTTCGCTTACGCCGAGAACACAAACAATATAGTCCTAGAGGAGAGGGGGCTCACTAGGATACCAAGGAAGATTAAGGTAACGCTCAAGGGGTACGAACTCGTCTTCAACGTCCCTTGCTCCTGGGGAGCTTGTGCTAACCTAAAGGAGAACCCGAACGGAGTCGTGTGCGGATACCTTTACCAAATCACGGATCAGGAGCTGAAGTACTTGGACAAGGCCGAGTCGAACCTGATAAGGTACATGAAGGAGGTGGTGAGGGTGGTCGACACGGAGGGTAAGGAATACTTTGCTTATGCCTACGTTTCGCCGAACGTGGACTACAACCTGAGGCCGTCAAAGGATTACATTAACTTAATAGTGGAAGGGCTTAACGAAGAGTGGAAGGGCTCCTGTATAAGCACTGGCCTAAAGGAAGTGATGTGAACCGGCTGAGCACTGATGAGTGATGACCGAACCCGAGGCTGACGCTCAGATCAGGAACGAAATTACTATCCCCAGGCCGAGAACCACGGACGAGTATATGTTGTAGAAGAAGGCCTTGCCGAAATTGCCGTGAGACGCGAGGTAATACGCGTAAAGCATGATGAGTCCGTGAAGCAGAGTCGCGATGTAAGCTATGAGCCCCAGGTTGTAGAAGTAGTCACCTAAAAAGGCCAAGATTACGGAGGCCAACTGGTTCAGCCCCGCGAACGGTAGAGCCTTTTCCCCTAGGAGAACGGCGAAGCTGTGCAGGCCCATTTGCCTGTCGAACTCGGCGTCTGGAATGTGGTTGTAAAGGTCGAATCCTACGGCCCACAGTATTGTCGAGAGGACGTAGAGCCACGGCACCGATGCGAGGACTTCCCACATGGAGTTCGCCTGAACTCCGGCCGAGGCGACTGCACCTGCGAAAACCGAGAGCCCTAAGATGGAAGCTATGTGGTAGTTAGCGAATGCCGTGACCCTCTTCGAGTAGGGATAAGACATGACGATTAAAGCTACTAGAGGCGAAAGCAGGAAAGCATACCAATTAACGAGATAAGCAGTGACGAAGAACCCGATGAGAGAAACGACGATCAAGACCTTGGCTTCCCTAACCGATATGGCACCCGTGACCAAAGGCCTAGTCCTAGTCCTGGGGTTTTTAGCGTCGATTTCTCTGTCGGCCAGGTTGTCGTTGGTCATTCCGGCAGTCCTGAGGAAAAATAACGCCAGGAAGATCAGGACTAACGTGAGAGCTGAGGGTATTCCGTGAATTGCCATGAAGGCCCCAGCGTAAGCCATGGGCAAACTGAAGAACGTTTGTTCGACCCTCAAGAACCTCATGTAAATGTAGAGCTTACTTTTGGTGTGTAGCGAAGCACCGCCAGGATCCCAGGTACTCATTTCTAGGATAAAAACGGCTTCGAACTTTAAACGATTAGTTAATGTAGGCTAGAGCGACGCGAACCCAGGCGACGAGAGGAAAGTGACTTCGTTCAAATAGCTGGCTCCCCTCTGGGAACGTGAAGCCTCGCGACTCCAGACCTCTTGAGGTTGTTCAGCTGGAGGTAGTAGTCAATACCGTCCAGGAGGGCCTTAACGCTCGCCTCGATCAAGTTGGTAGACACCCCCTCAGTCCTCCAGCTCTCTCTACCGTCGCTGAACTCGATCGTCACCCTCACGACGCTCTCGGTGCTCTTTATCTCGGTCGGCAGGAGTACCCTGTAATCTACCAGCTTGACCTTCTCAAGCTCCGGGAAGACTTTGACCAGGGCCTTCCTGAGCGCGACGTCGACAGCGTGAACTGGGCCGACGCCCTCAGCGACTTCAAGTTGGCCGTTGACCTTCACTACTGCGATGTTCAAGTCCTGCTCGCTGACGACCTTCCAATAATCGACCTCTATGAAGTTCTTGTAGAGCCCCAAGTGCTTAAGCGCCACCAGTACAGCTGAGGCGGGTGCTACGTCGAAGGAATAGCCCTTGTTCTCGAGAGCCTTTATCTGCTTCAGGGCCTCCCTTAGCCTTTCGTCCCTCTTGTCTACCTCAATCCCTATGTTCTTAAGGAACGTGACTAGGTTGGACGTCCCAGCCAGCTCGGATATCACGAACCTCCTAACGTTGCCGACCAAGGCCGGATCTATGTGCTCATAAGCCCTAGACACCTTCATGACAGCGTCGGCGTGGACTCCCGCCTTATGGGTAAACGCGTTGTCACCGACGAAGGGCTGGTATGGGTTCGGGGGTATCCCCGCTATTTCGTAGACCCTCTTTGATATCTCTTTCAACCTCCTTATGCTCTCCTCTCCTTTGAGGACGTCGAACCCCAACTTTAGGTAGAGGTTTGCGACTATCTGAATTAGGTCGGCGTTCCCAGTCCTCTCGCCTATTCCGTTAATCGTGCCCTGGACATGTCTCGCCCCCGCGAGGACTCCCATTAATGTGTTAGCCACCGCGGTGCCCGCGTCGTTGTGCATGTGGAGGCCTACCTTCACCTTGACTGATGAGACTACCTTCGAAGTTATCTCGTAGACCTTGTGAGGGAGGGTTCCTCCGTTCGTGTCGGCTAACGCTATGACGTCGGCCCCGGCCTCCTCGGCGGTCTTGACAACGGACAGCGCGTACTCGGGATCCTCGGAATAGCCCTGGTAGAAGTGCTCAGCGTCGAATATAACGGTTAACCCGTGGGACTTGAGGTAGTTCACGCTGTCGTACACAATGTCTAAGTTCTCCTCTTTCGTAGCCTTTAACACGTCGGTAACGTGGAGGGTCCACGACTTCCCGAAGAGCACTGCAGCTGGGACGTCGGCCTTGAGTATTGAGTTCAGGTTTGGGTCCTCTTTAGCTGGCAGGTCTTTTCTCCTAGTGCTACTGAACGCGGCCAGCTTCGCGTGGGTCAGGCTGACTTCTTTCATTTTAGCGAAGAACTCCTCGTCCTTCGGGTTAGAACCGGGCCATCCCCCTTCGATGTAATCTACTCCCCACTCGTCCAAGAGCTGGGCTATCTTTATCTTATCGTTGAGGGTGAACGAAACGTTGGCCGCTTGTGCCCCGTCCCTTAAAGTAGTGTCTAAAACTTCGACTTTAACCCTGGATTTGGTGGCCACCCATGTCGAAAATAGAGCACGGCCAGACGCTTTAATAACTTTGCTTCCCTTGAACACTGCGTGAGGACGAGCTCAAAGTTCATTGTCGTGGGCTCTATTCTGGCCCTGTCTTCCCTCACGATCTGGCTCTCGTCTCCCCTGCTCGTTCCAGGCTACGCTGAAGTGAGACAGACCTTCGCGCAGAACGAGAGAATAGTTACGCTGAAGCCCTATCAGTCAGTCATCTTGACCTCTTTTGAGACCTACGGCGACTCCGCGGTGATCGCGTTCGCCCTGAACTCTTCAACCACGAGCTTCACGGTACTGTCGAGTTCCGGTTCACCGCTGACTAAACCCGTCCAGGTTCTCTCGCTGAGATTGCCGAGCCCAGGCAACTACAGTTTAGTCGTAACTAACACCGCCAACCAGACTCTGACGGTAGCCGTGACTTACGGAGTGTTCCCATACTCCGCTATTCAGAACTTCTACACGATCACGGGCATCTTACAGAACGCTTCCACGTTCTTCACCGTTTTGGGCTTGGTTATGGTCTTATACGGACTCTACCTCAGGAAGAAAGGACGTTGAGCAACCATGGCATAGCCTCGGTGATGAAGCTCGGGCCCGTGTGGGCGAGGAAGTCGCCGACGGTGAACGTGGCCCTGCTAAGTAAGTCACCTAAACCCCTTTTCGTTAATGAGTCCTTCAACCTCTCGATTTCGTGATCTACGAGCCTTTTGGGTTCTAGGACGACTGTTTCAGGGTCTCTCCGCCTCACCTCGTCGTCATCTGGCCTAAAGTAGGCCGTTGGCTTGTCATCGAAAACGTTTCTCGCCCCCAGAAGGCGTAAGGCGTCGCTCACGTGGGTGGGAAATCCAATCGTTATAGGCCCTCCCAGGTCGAACTCAACGTAGACCTTCTTTTTCTTGGCCCTTCCTGTCAGTTCCGAGAGCCTCTTGACGAGCGAGAGCTCCAAGTCCTTACCCCTTTCGAACTCCCCGACTACAGCGGACACCGTCACGACGCCGGTGATTATGTCGTGGACTGTGATCGGGACTGGGACAGGGTAGACCTTGTAGCCCCTAGACATCAATTGCTTAGTTAAGTCCTTCTGAGCTCCAGTCGTGGTGAAGACGAGGTCTGGCCTAAGCTCCTGAAGCGTTTCCCACTTCACGTGGGTATAGCTTCCTATCTTAGGAAGCCTCCTAGCTTCCTCCGGCCTGTAACTGAAGGCGTCGGTGGCGATTACTCTCTCTCCCAGACCGAGCAGGAACAGGGTCTCCGTGACAGCGGGGTTTAAGGATACGATCCTCCTCGGTTGATCCTCGAACCTGACGTACTCGTCAAGGTAAGGGTTGTAGATTTCGTAGCTGTATCCCAAGGCAAGTATACACTCCCTGGGCCCTTTTTGTGCCTTTTAGGAGTACTTTGAAGCCCCTTATCCTTAGATAGTCTTCACAGAGGACTGGGTCGCTCCCGCGAAATACGTACCTCTTAGTCACCCTTTCGTGATAAATCCCTAGCGATTTAGCGGTCAACTCAACGCTGGCGTCGATGGCCTTCTCGGGAACCTTGTCGGAGAGCATTAGACCGACAGCAAAGTTGAAAGCGTAGAGGCTCGGTTTCCTCCTGTCGAAGACGTTCACGACTAGATCCGCCTCTTCGGGGCTATTGACGCTGGAGTAACCCTTCGGGAACTTCAACTTCACGCCTTCGTAGTACACCTTAAGCTCCCCCTCGTCCTCGAGCTTCCTGTAGATTCTCTTGAGCCCCGTCCTGTTGACGAAGTACAGCCCGTTGATCCACGCGAACTCCTCCGGGCTGTAAAGACCCAAGAGGGAACTCCTCGAAGTGAGGACGACGTCGCCCCCTACTCTCTCGGAAATGATCGAGCTCAGGAACCCTCCACCCGTCTTTTCCCTAGTTATCGGGATGATGTACTCCCCGTTAGCGGTCACGTTAATTATGACGGGCGTCCTCTTGAAGACCTCCCTAAGCAAGAGCTTCATTATCGAGCCCAGGTAACCCACGTTGATAACGGCGTCCGCCTTCTCCAGAGAGGGGGCCCTGTAATAGCCTAAGGACGACAGGTACTCCTCGATCTCGAAGGCCAGGTCGTTGTTCCCCCTGACGTAAAAAGAGCTGATATACAACTTTTACATTTTTTCTATTGAAATACTATTTATTCCTTTCTAGGTGTCACAACGGTGAACTTTTCCTTCAATATCTCGAGGGCGTTGAAACCTACGTCGTTAGAGTACTCCCTCATCAACGGCTCGAGCTCCTCGAACTCCTCCTCGCTCAACTCCCTGTATTCTGCCCTCGGAACGCCTATCCTCTCCTCGAACATCTTTCTGGCCAGCTTCTTAGCCTCACCTTCTAAGGAGTCCATGATCTCGGTGTAGTCCTTGTCCTTCAGCTTGTCGTACAGCTCTTGGGATATCAGGTTCTCCATGGCTAACGCCTTGAGGAGCCTCATGAGCTCCACCCTGTTGGGTTGCAACCCTAGCTTGGACGGGGAGACCTTCCCTCTTATGTAAATCCTTCCGCCGACCATCCCCGTCCCGACGAAGTTGCCCACTGGCTCCCCTTTCACGCCGCGTCCTAGGACGACTATTACCCCTCCCGCCATGTACTCGCCTAGGTAATCGTCGACCATACCCCCAATAACCAGGTAGGGCCTCCTGTCCTTGTACTCCCTCATCTGTATACCTACCCTGTTCCCGGCGTTGTGCTTCACGAATACTTTCCCGTTCTGGAAGGTCTGGGCGAGCACGTCCCTCGCGTCGCCCAGTATAACTACTTTGCCCCCGTGCATCGTGTCGCAGCAGTCGTCGCCTACGTTGCCGTGAACCCAGAACTCGTTGTTCTCGTTGAGGTTCGCCAGGACGTTACCAACGACTCCGTAAAGGTGGATCCTTTTGTTGGAGACTCCTAGCCTCTTGAAGGAGATTCCTATGTACCTGTGGCCCATTACGTTAGCTACGACCACCTCGTCTTTCTTTTTCGCGACTTCAGCTATAGCGTAGTTCAGGCTCTTGTAGTCATACTTCGAGGCGTCTATGTCGTACTTTTCCGGTACGAATGCGGGGGGAGGCGCGAAAGTAGAGATCTCCTCCTGAGTCCTGCCGTGAGCTATCACTCCCTTATTCATCGAAGCGATGAAGTAGGATCCGGGCTTCAGGGTCCAAACCGTGGCCTTAGGACTTACCTCCCTTATTTCGTTCTCCTCGCTCGCCACGAAGAAGTAGTTCTCGTCCACCCCTATTACAGCCGGCCTGAACTTCGACCTATCGGCTAAGGCAATCAAGTAAAAGTCGTCCCCGGAGTCGTAGCCGATAACCGCAGTGAAAGGCCCGTCGAGCCTAGCTCCCCTGTACAGGTAGTCTACCTCAGGCTTAAGCGGGTCCAGCCTCCTAGACGGGTTTATCATTATTTTGACCGCCTCTTCGATGGAGAGCCCCTCGGAGATCAGCTCCTCGAAGAGGAACGCCATTACCTCGCTGTCCGTCCCCACGAAGCCCTCCCAACCCCTCTCCGTCAGGAACTCCACGTTGGAGCCGAAGGAGCTCACGTCGCCGTTGTGGACTATAGCGACGTTGAACGTGGAGAAGGGATGGGACCAATAGGGTAAGTAGCCGGGCGAGTTAGTAGGCTGCCTCGTGTGGGCGAGCCACATGTCGCCCTCGATCGAGCTCACGTCGTACTCTTTCGCTACGTCGCTGGGATAGCCTACCCCCTTGAAGACCCTTAGGGAGGTGCCGACGCTGTACACCCTTCCCCTGCGGTTGACCTTCCAGAGTATCTCGTTTAGGGTCCTGAATACCTTCTTCCCGTCCGTAACGTTGCCAAGGGTTATTTGGAACTCGCAGTCGCATACCCCAGGTTTAAGCGTCTTCAGCTTGACCTCTTCAGCCCTAACGTCCATAGCCTCCAGGACTTGCTTTAGTGCGTTAACGTCGCCCTGGTAGAACGTCTTGAACACGTACCTGTTGCCGAAGTCCCTGTTGAATACCGCGAACCCTGCTCCCTTATCGCTACCCCTGTACCTGACCCTCTCGATCGCCCTAACCACGGACTCGCCTTTGATCTTCGGCGCGCTTCTTCTCCTTAGAACGCCGAATACTCCGCAACCAGAGGGATTTACCTGGACGCTCATAAGGACCCCGCCGCCTTGACCCTTAACCTCCTGAGGACGTAGGAGTTGAGGTTCACCCCCCTGAGCAACTCCCTGTTCCCCGTTATCGTGTTCTGAACGCTGTAGACACCCGCTGCTCCGGCTAACAAGGCGATTTCCTTCCTCCAACCCGCGAGGACGTTGAACGCCTTCTGCTTGAGGTCCTTCCTGCTTCCCTCACCTATCGCTATGTCAAGCACTTTTCCAGACAGTATTACCGCGTCTGCCCCGAGCATCACCATCTTGAACGCGTCAGCCGAGTCCCTCAACCTGGAGGACTTAGCGATGATGTCGAACCTCCTCCTAATTCCGTGCTCCTTAAGCCTGGTATCCAGGTCAGACACCATGATTTCTAAGTCCTCGTTAGCCAAGTCCTCGTCCAGTATGACCCCCGGAAGTCCCTTCACGCTAGTCATGACTTCAATCGCCTCGTCCACGTCCGAGAGGACTAAGTACCTGCCCGGCACGAACTCGTCGGACCAGCTCAACGCTCCTTTGCCGTCCTTGGTGAACATGACTTCGGAGTACTTCGGATCCGTAACCTCGTCAAAGACGGCTGAACTCAAGGCAAGCGAGGCCCACTTCCAGGCCTCCCTCATTTCGTCCTGAAGGTCGGATATATCGATCATCACGGGTAAGCTGAGGAAGAACGAGCCCTTGTTCAGGTAGAAGCTCGTGTCTATGTCCTCCCTGTAGGGGTCAATCGGGGGCCTGGTAACCTGCGCCCCGTCCGACCTCAGCCAGTCCAGGATCCTGGCGGGCTTCTCGATCTCGGGTGGGGCTGTGCTGCCCATGCTGGTGATGACGGGATCCCCCTTGAGAGAGAGCTCGTGCAGGTAGACCTTCCTTCTCCTTATCCACAGCTCTCCTTGCTTCGGCTGTTGCTCCTCGACCTCGCCCTCTATGCCGAGGATGTCCAGGGTCTCCCTCGAGAGGCCCTTTCCGACCAATAGGTCCCTGTTGCCCTTCAGCTCGTCCAAGCTCGTGAGACCCAAGTTGTCCAAAATGTTAGCGAGCTCCATCCCGAACCCGTTGATGAAGTTCACAAGCATCTTGGTGCCGAAGTCTATGTCCATCATCCTCGTGCCGTCTATCTTGTTGGTTAGCGCTGTGGGGCAGGAGCCGACGTGACACTTGTGAACCATCACGCAGCCCATAGATATGAGGGCTCCTGTCGCGATGTTTACAACGTCCGCTCCGAGGGCTATCAGCTTAGCGGCGTCGTAAGCGTTGGAGACCCTACCGCCGGCGATTATAGTGAAGTTGTCCCTGAGACCCTGTTCCCTCAAAACTCTGTCGGCCGAAGCTACTGCTAACTCGATCGGAATGCCCACGTTGTCCCTTATCACTACTGGAGTCGCCCCAGTCCCGGCCCCGTGGCCGTCGATGATCACTCCGTCGGCCCCCATTCTCGCCACGCCAGAAACCACGTACGGCACGTAATTCGTGGCAGCGACCTTCACGAAAACGGGCTTGCCCGTCGCTTCCTTGAGGGCCTCAATCCTTTGTCCTAAGTCCTCAATCGAATAAATGTCGTGATGAGGTGCGGGCGAAATCGCGTCTATGCCAACGGGTATCCTCCTCGTTAACGAAATCGGTTCGGTGACCTTGCTACCCGGCAGATGACCACCGATCCCAGGCTTCGCTCCCTGACCGATCTTTATCACGACGCCTAAGCCCCTCATCAGGACGTCTATGTCCACTCCGAACCTGGCTGAAGCCCACTGGACGAAAATCCTCTTGTGCTTAGCGACCTCCGGGTGAAGGCCGCCCTCTCCAGTTCCTGCGAGAGTCTCAGTGAGGTCGGCCGCGGCCGCTATCGCTATGTTGGGGTTCCCGCTCAAAGCTCCGTAAGACATGTCCCCTAGGTAAACGGGATACCTGAGCGATACGCCGGCGACTTCAATACTGGGATCTGCTTTAGGCTTCTCTTTTATCGTCCCGTCCTCGTTCTTAAAGAAAACCCTGTCAAGGACTCTATTGGTCTGGTAATGTGGGAAGAGTTTGTATGGCTTCGCAGTGAGTGAGAGCTGTCTAATATGTTCTATTCTTTCAACAGTCCAAAACTCGTTGTCGGTCTGCTTCGGTATGGGCAGGTACTTATTGATTATAAGCAACCTGGACTCAAACGTAATACATACCCTTTTTAATCTCAATTTCTAGTTTGTGGACGGACTTACGTAATTAATGGTACGGTTTCATGAACACAGGTTTGCGAAATTGTCTTGACCACCGTACGAACTATGTCTAAGGCCATTGAACATGTTTACATTTCATTTGATTAAAGGGAATTTGAGGGAGCTTGGAATTCCATAGACGTTTAGTTCTGATTAATTTTTAATCGAACTCGAAAGAGATATGCGAATTCTAAAAACTATCCGTAATTATGGATTTAAATCAACTCTGAACCGCGGTTTGAGTCTGGTTAGCCCCCTGTCCCTGGGCTTTGGCCGCCCTCTTTATAACCAAGTAAACGCATAGGTCGCCGCACATCGTGCAGGAGCCGGCCTCGACGTCCTTGTACTGCCTGTATATCTGCCTCGCCCTTTCGGGGTCGAAGGTGAGCTCGAACATCCTTTTCCAGTCGAGGTTCTTCCTCGCTATGCTCATCTCCCTGTCCTTCTTCCTCGCCCTCTCCCCTAGCTTGATTATGTCCCCTACGTGGGCCGCTATCTTGAACGCGATCAGGCCTTCCTTCACCTGCTCGGGGTTGGGGAGGCTCAAGTGTTCGGCGGGCGTTAAGTAGCACAGCATATCTGCCCCAGCGGCAGCGGCTATAGCCCCTCCTATCGCGCCAGCTATGTGGTCATAACCAGCGGCGACGTCGGTGGGTAGGATCCCTAGGACGTAGTACGGCACCCCTCCAGTTAAGGACTTCTCCAACTTGATGTCAGCTTCGATGTGGTCTAGAGGCATGTGTCCTGGGCCCTCTATCATGACCTGGACTCCCTTCTCGATGGCCCTCCTGGCCAGCCTAGCGTTGTTCACCAGTTCGGCCACCTGAAGCTCGTCGTGGGCGTCGTCTATCCCTCCGGGCCTCAGGGCGTCCCCGAGGCTGAGGACTACGTCGTACTCCTTGGCCATTTCCAGCAAGTAGTCGAAGTTGGCGTACAGCGGGTTCTCCTTCTCGTTCTGGATTTCCCACGCTGCCAGTATAGTTCCGCCCCTGCTCACTATCCCCGCTACCCTGTTCGCCTTCACCGCCTTCTTGGCCAAATCGAGGGTTATGCCAGTGTGAACCGTCACGAAGTCGACGCCGTCCTTGAAGTGCTTCTCTAACACATTGAAGACGTCGTCCTCTGTGAAGTTTATGGCGTACTTCCTCTTCACGACCGAGTCGTAATAGACCTGGTAAATCGGCACCGTGCCTACGGGCATCCAGGCCTCTTTGATGATAGCCTTCCTAGCCCCGTCGATGTCCCCACCGTCTGTCAAGTCCATAATCGTGTCGGCACCGTACTTGTTGGCTATCCTGACCTTCTCCAGCTCCTCGTTTAAGTCGTAATGGTTGGTCGAAGCGCCCAGGTTGACGTTCACTTTCGTGAATAGGCCCTCTCCTATTGCCGTATACCTTCTCAGAGTCCTGTTAACGTTGTGAAAAATTACGACAGTCCCTCTTGCCACTCTGTCCCTGATTTTCTCGGGCTCAAGGCCTTCCTGTTGCGCTATTATTCTCATTTCTTCCGTTATTCTGCCGCTTCTTGCGGCCTCAATTTGAGTTGCCATTTGAATAATTCAATATAAGCAAGTTAATAAGCTCGTTATATCTGGCTCTTAAGGACGTTAGTCATGAACTTGCTGTAGTCCACCACTGCCCTCTCGTGAATTCCTTCGCCTATTAGCACGTCTTTCCAGTAAGCGTAAACCCTGAACTTCATCCTCCTGTTGTTGAACTCGGCGAGTTCAGACCTCACTTTGACCTTCTCGCCTATAGCTACTGCCTTCAAGTGCTTCACGTCTACTCTTATCCCTACTGTTGTTTCTCCTTCCTTCACGAACTTCAGGGAGAGTTGGAAGGACACGTCCTCCATGAAGGATATCATGGCAGGGGTAGACAACACGTAAACCGCTCCCGACGAGACGTTAGACGCCGCGTGTTCCGGCCTCACTTCGTACTCTTTCTCGAGGTATCCCAGGGCTGACATAGAAGGGTACTAACTACTTGGGATAAGAAACTTTAGCTTTGGGCCTGTGAGAGCCTCTCTAGCCAACCCTTAATTATCTCCTGAACGACCCTCACGTTTTCGTCCCTAGGCGAGTGGCCCATCTTGGGTATGAGGTAAAGCTCGCATCTTTTCCCTAGCTTCCTCAAGGCATCGCACAGATCCTTGCTCTGTTCGGGTTGGACTACGGGATCCTGAAGGCCGTGTATTAACAAGACGTTATCCAATTTCTCTAGGTACTGGAACGCGCTTACCTCGATCTCCTCCTTAGGGAGGGCGGACAGCTCCTTGTATATCCTTCCTTGGAAAGTGTCTGGCGGGAACTTCGAAACGTACTCGTACTGCCTCTTCCTGTCAGCTGGCGCGGCCACAGCGACTACAGGTTTGCCCTTTATGGCCGCAACGATCAGCGCTATTAGCCCTCCCCTTGAGTGACCGGCTATCACGTCGAAGTCGTACTGTAACGCCCTATTGACCCCCTCGTTTACCTCGAAGTCGAAGTCGGGAACAATTACCTCGCCGAACGCCCTGAAAGGTTCCGCTAGCCACTCTACGCTTTTCGGCGAAGAGCTACGGCCGTGCAGAACTATCGCCTTCATCAGCCTATAATGAACTGGTGGGCTTTAACTGAAGCTCCTTCCAGAACCACGTAAACCGCGTGTAGAATCCCGTCGCTGTACTCGCTCCCTGGGTTGAACACCATTGTTCTCCCGATCTTATCGTAGCCCCTCGACTCGTGTATGTGGCCGTGGAGCCCGACTAACGGCTGGTACTCCTCAATCACCTTCCTGACAGCGACGGATCCGACGTGTACGTACACTATCATCCCACCTTTGACGACCGGCTTGAGTTCGTTGTCGAGTAGAGGAGCGTTGTCAAGGTTGGTGTTTATGGGAGGGGCGTGAATGTTGAATATCGCCCTCTCGACGTTAGAGACCTTGTCGGCCTCAGCTTTTAGCCTCTTGTAGAGCTCGTCCTCCGGGAGCTCCCTCGGAGTGTTCCACGGGGTCGGGTTGACGTAGCCAAAGGAGATCATCTCGTGACCCTTTATGTCGATAACTTCCCCCTCGGTGGGCCTCAAGTGCTCCGTCTCCCTCAAAGCGTCGAACAAGTATTCAGGGTCGTCGTTGCCCAAGTTCACGTAAATCGGGATCCTGCGTTCCTTCAGCTTCTCCGCAGCTATCTTATCCCAGCCCTTTATTACGTCTATCATAGCCCTCTTGAAGTGTTCGTCCCTTAGGGCCTTATTGTGGATCATCTCTTCATATTCCTCTTTACTAACAATGGTGTAGTACTCGCCCCTACTCCTTATTGACTTGATTATGGAGTCTAAATCCGTTACAACTTCGTCGTTATACTCGTATTTGCCACCGCCTAAATCTATAATGGGGTGAAGGGCCTTCCCAGCTATGTCCCCTCCAATAATTAGGGCGTCCACCTCATAGATCAGTCCCGCGTTGAGGAACTTCCTGTACACAATATCGGAGCCGTGAACGTCCGACGTGAACAGGATTTTGACCTTCTCGCCGCCGGAGCCCTTCCTCTTTAAGAACATTACCTCCTGATGGAACTTAATTCAGCCAGTATTTAATTCTCCTCTAGAGACCTCGGCCTCCTTATCCCTCCCTCCTAAGTCGGTCGACTCGGTCAAGAACGCTAGGACGGTCGCGACTAAGAGGATCACCCCTGAAAAGAGAAAGGCCGCTTTAAGGCCACGGAGGAACTCGAGAGCTAGAGGGCCCGAGAGGGTCGTCGTCCCCACGAATATTTCGAAGGCGTACTCCCTCGGTATTGAGAGGGAGGAGATCAGTATCGACGTGGTGTAGCTGATTATCGTTCCCAGATTGGTCAACGTCCTTTGGAAGCCACCGGCACTACCTAAGTATTCCTTCGGGGCGTTGACCATGACCGCCTTGTTATTGCTGGGGAAATAGAGCGACGCGCCGAGACCGCCTAGGACTGAAGCGAAAACAACGTAATGAACAGGAGTCGAAGTCGATAACTGCGAGTACAGAGTCACTGAAACAATCATAAGGGTTAGACCCAGGATCATCCCGGACTTGTAACCGAGTCGGTCAATGAGCCTTCCTGAAAACACGGCCATCCCGCTTGCGATCACGTAGCCAGGAACCAGGACGAGTGAGGCCGTCAACGGGTCCAGGCCTAGAACGCCTTGAAGGTACATTATCACCAGGAAAATAGTTGACAGGTAACCGACGCTCTGGAATAGGGCAATCAAGAGCGGAACACCGAACTGCCTGTGTCTCAGGGCCTTTACGTCGATGATCGGACGTTGAACCTTCGGCTCTACCACGAGGAACAGTACAGCCAATAACGACAGGCCAAAGACCAGCAGGCCCGCGTCAAGGGCGTTGAGGCCGATGCCCGCTATGTCGATCGTCGCGTAGGAGATCGCGGCCATCGAGAGCAGTAAGAGGGACGAGCCCACTACGTCGAACCTGGCCTTACCACTCTTAGACGATTTCAACACTCTGAAGCCCAATACGGTTGCAACAACACCTATCGGCACGTTTATAAGGAAGATGCTCTGCCACGGAAAGAACGTCGTCAGGACTCCTCCCAGGACTATGCCTAGGGTTGCTCCGACGTTCCAGCCTATCGCGTTTACACTAAAGGCCCTCCCCAACCTCGACTTATCCACAGTTTCCGTTATTATCGCCGAGGAGTTGGCCTGGAGCATCGCCCCTCCCAGCCCTTGAAGGAACCTGAAAGCGATCAGGTAGTAAATGTTGGGAGAAAGGGCGCAAAGGAGAGAGGCCACTGTGAACACGGCGAACCCTACGTTGTAGATCCTAGCCCTACCGTAAGCGTCGCCCAGACTGCCCAAGGGCGTGGTGAACGTGGAGATGACGAGGAGGTAAGCGAGGATCGTCCAAACCGATGAGACGAGGTCGGCGTTCAAGGCCTTCATCATGGTTGGAATCGCGAGTATCACGATTGTAGTGTCTATAGCGGCCATCATGACGCCCGTAGAGACAAGAGCGAGAACTGCTCCTTCCTTCGAACCACTGGCCTTGTTCATGATCAGAGTTGTCCGTGTTTCGATTTTCTTGATATAAGCTCACGCACCATATCGAGGGTAACGCCGATCGTTGACATAAGTCTAAATATTCTGATTAATATTATAAGCACTTTAACGAATGTCGGAAAAGAGACATGCCGATTAAACCATTCCGTGACCGAGATGCTCTAACACCTAAGGCTCACCCCCAACTCTCTGGAAATAACGACGTGACCGTGCCCCCAGGGACTAAAGAGGTCTCAGAACCGGTCATAAAGCTCGAAAACGTGAGGAAGGTTTACGAGGGAAAGGTGCCAGTCGAGGCGTTAAGAGGAGTGTCCCTAGAAGTCCAAAGGGGGGATTTCGTTGCGGTTACCGGTCCTTCGGGCTCTGGGAAGACTACCCTACTCCTCATTATGTCGACGTTGGCTAGGCCCACTTCGGGTAAGGTCTTTATAGACGGGGTAGACGTCACACGGTTGAACGACAGCGAACTCGCTCGGCTGAGGAACGTCAAGATCGGGTTGGTCTTTCAGAACTACAACCTCGTTGAACGAATGAGCGCTCTAGAGAACGTCGAACTCCCCCTTATCGCTAGGGGCGTACCGAAAGGGGAAAGGAGGAGAATCGCGATGGAAATTCTAGAGGCTTTGGGGCTGAAAGATTTGGCCCAAAAGAGGCCCAGCGAGATGTCGGGAGGGCAACAGCAGAGGGTAGCCATAGCGAGGACTTTGGCCCAAAACCCTGAGATCGTACTGGCCGACGAGCCTACAGCTAACCTGGATTCGGTGAACAGTAAGGTGGTCATGGAGACTTTCTTGAAGGCCAACAAGGAGTTCGGGAGAACGGTAATAATCGTGACCCACGAGCCGGACGTGGCGGCTTATGCCAGGAAGAAAATCAGAATGAAGGACGGCAAGATCGAGAGTGTAGAAAGCTGAGTTGGGTGGCTGACGTGAAGAGGCGTTCGACCGTCCCCTCTCTTCTGACTACGTTACTTGTCTTTTTGGGTGTCCTCGCCGCACCTTCGATCGAGACGCCGATCTCCAATGCGTCCTCGCCACAGATCCTGCTGGTCGCGTGGGGGTCTTTACAAAACCCTGTCAACGCTACAGTGGGAGACTACAACGTGCCGCTCTACGTCGTTGTATCGGGCGTGGTCACCAAGGCCATCTTATACCCTACCTCCGCCACCCCCTTCGGCACCACATCCCCGATTTACGGAGTAATCGTTTCGTCCACTCAGACGCAGACGGTCGTCGAATTCGTGGTTTCCCTAAATTCGTACGGGACTTTCTACGTACCCATGTATGTGGAGTACTACGCTGGGAACAACCAGACCAAAAACGAAACGTTGACTCTCCCACTGTACGTTTCGCCTCCGGCATACCCTATCCTTCAAGCTGTGTACTTCAATGGGAATCAGTTCGCGGTCTCCGGCTCCGGAGTGACCCAACTTTCCCTGACGATTTACAATCCTAGCGGTTCGGTCATGAGGAACGTAATAATAAAGCTGAATTTGCCCAATGGGGTGTATTCCCTCACGGGCCAGCCCTATGTGAGTGTCCTGATTCCCCAGATCCCTCCCTACAGCTATGCTCAGGGCTCGACGCAAGTTAACGTTACGGCTCACGTCGCTCCTGGAACTTATTATGAGCCCT
>JBMFJH010000005.1:0-93016 GCA_049973945.1 Thermoprotei archaeon | reverse complement strand
GTAAACGTCCGAGGTCATGGTCACGGCTATCGCCACCTTTGCCTCGTTAATGAGCTTGTGGAGCTCCGAGAAGTGCAACTCGTACGGCTTGATCTCGTCTATGAGTAGCCCAACTTTGCCCAAGTGACTTAGATCCGTGACGAACTGGACGAGCCCGTTAATGTCCTCCTTGTAGGCCATGCAGTAAAGCCTCTGAGCGTAACCGTACTTCTCGTTCCACTTGCCGGACTCGCAGGACTTGGACAGCCAGTTGTTGAACTCCCTCCTTATCTTGGTCAACCCAGTGTATCCCAACTCCTCCTTGTGGGAGGCCAAGACCTCGTAGGCCTTTGCCCTGACCCTCTCGTAGAAGTTCGTCTCCTTGATGTACCTCCACGCGGACGACGAGAGGGAGTCCCTGGTCACCAGGTCGAGGTAAATCAGGAAGGTGGAGTCCTTCAGGTCTCCCTTGACGGCGTTGAGCACTGTGGTCTTCCCCATCCCAGGTTCGCCGACAATCGTCACCACTACCCCCTTGCCGTTCAGGACGGCGTCCTCGATCTTCTTCACGGCCTCGCTCCATGCCCTACCAGCGATCTTGACCTTCTCCTCCCCGTACCTGGAGACCGTGTAGTCCTGGAAATGACACTCCACACCACGTCACCTCTTCTTCCTTATTATGCCGTAGAGGATCCCTCCCTTCACGAACCCCTCTTTCCCTCCCGAAATCAGCTCGAAGTTCTGTAAGATATAATCGCGGAACTTGGCCATGAACTGCTCGAGCGTCAGGCCCAGCTGTTCCCTGATGTCCTTAATAGACGCCATTCCGAGGTCGTTCTTGACGAAGTCGTAAACCCTCTCGAGGTCGCTGACCGTTACTTCCTTAGTGCCGAAATATTCCATGAGGGCCTCCTTCACGGCCTCCTTTACAACGCCCTTCAGCGAGGACAGGTCAGTCTGGGGCTGGACCGCCTGCGGCTGGGCTTGCGCGGCTTTTGACTCGGAAAGCGCGTAGTACTTCGCGTTGCGCCTCGTCCTCGTTATCCTTATGAAACCCTCCTTAACCAGCTCGTCGAGGATCGGGTCTAGTTTCTTCGCAGAACTCTTGGACATCCCCAAGAACGTGGCCAGCTCGGTCTTCGTGAACTCCTTCTTGGTGCTTCCGCCCGTTAGTTTAAGGATCTCCGTAACCACTTGCTCCTTTGATACCACATTTCAGAATTAACAACTATAATTTAAGTATTTACTGAGGATTAAGAGTAACACGGAGGAAAATGGAAATGAAGGATCCGGACAGGCTGAAAGTTGTGAAAAGCGAGGAGTTCTGGGAGGCTGTTAAGAAAGGGAAGTACGCGCTGTTCTGCGACGGGGAGTTCGTGGGGGCCTTCGACAGTGAGGAAGAGATGATGAGGGAGGCGGCCAAGCACGGGAAGTGCTACGCGATGCACGAGTCTTGGGCTCTGAACGAGGGAGAGCTCACGGGAGTGTTTTGATTTGCTGCAAGGCGCTTAGGGTCACCAAGCTAGCCTAGATCGAGTGTTCATACGCCTCGCGGCCTAGGAAAACGAGAATGCGAAGCGAACGACAAGCGTGCCACAACCCGTCGCGCGAGCCGCAAAGCCCTGGACTTTGGTACGACGAGACGCCCTCAAACTTTCTCCTCGGCGATCCCCCTCTCGAGCTTCTCCCTCTCCTTTTCCAGCCTCTCGTCCCACACGTCCTTGAAGTATTTCCTTGCGTTAACAACCCATTCCAGAACTTCGAGGACGTCCTCCCTCACCTCGCGTTCGTCTCTGTAGTCCACGAAGTTGGGGTCGAAGCCGTTGTAAGAGAACTTGTGCAGGAGCAACGCGGTCTTCACTGCCGTCTCCACCTCAAACCCCAGCTCCTTCAAGTCCTTAGCGACGCCTATAAGACCGGTAGTAGGAGCAGAGTAACCGATAGTCTCGTACCACACCTTCTCCTTCTCGGGCTTTTTCTCGATTAGCTTCGCAAAGTTAGACACGACCAGCGCGCTTATCAAGGACTTCACGCTTAGGAACGCCTTCGACGCGGCGTTCTGTAACAATCCTCTTCTCAGCATTTCTAACGATAAGTTCGCCTCCACTAGGGCCTCGTAGACTTTTGCGTAGACGTAGTCCCTAGGCCTCTGCTTGTAATCGAGGAAGCCCTCCACGCGTTAACGGTTGTTAGCGAGCTATATATCAATTGGAACGCGTGTCGCCGAATTCCTAAACTTTATATCACCTCTGTGATACTACTACTGTGATATCACTTTGGATATAAAAAGAAGGGAGAAGGTGTTCATGCGATTCCTGAACTCTTGAGCGTTAATTTACGGCAGGAGGAAGACAGGGAAGACCTTCCTGGCCAGGAAGTACTTCAAACACGACCTTTACTTCGTCGTGACCAGGGACTCGAGGGCTTTCTACCCGACATTACCGGGTAAAAGGGCTTGGAGGGAGCGGTGAAGGAAGCCCTCGACTACCTGTAGTCGGACAAGAGAGCTACTTTAACTTAGCGAGGGCGTGCACAAGAAACGTAGATTTGACGAGTACGTAAACCAAAAGTTTTTATCTAGAAGAATTCGAGACGACGTACGTGAAGTTCAAACTAGCGAAGGTCAAAGTGCTAAATGAAGGTGCAGACCCGATCTATTTCGCTACACCCGCGGGGCTGTATAGGGCTAAAGGGCATCTATATGCGAAAACAACCATCTTGGTAGTATTATTAACGGTAGTCCTACCCTTCGTCATCTTCATCCTGGCTGCTGTGTCCTTCCCTAGAATTTGGTTGGGTGTAAGCCACATATTCGGTTCGCTCCTCTATCCCCCTCCAGGCACGCCCGGTTGGGCATTAGCGTTAAACCACTTAATGTTCTATGCATTGATGGCCGTCACCTTATTTGCCACCTTCGTGCTAGCTCCCGTCTTGGGCCCAATCCTCTTCTTAAAGTCGGTACTCAAACGCCTTAGCGTAAAGGGCGAACTGGTCACGGACTGGGCCAACGTCAGTCGCGTCGAGATTGTTAACGAGAGGGTCTACGAAAAGTTAAATAACACAACCGGCTTTCTGATCAGTGCGACTTACGGCGACCTCCGCTTCTTCACTCGCGACGGGAGGGAAATAGTCGTTCGCAACGTCAAGGATCCACGCGAAACTTTAGAGTACTTGAGGTCCGCGTACGGGCTGAACCTGACCCAATAAGGCCTAACGCGGGCGATCGGTCTGCGCTAGGCTACGAGGCGAATTCAGGGAACATCAGTAAGTCGGAGCGCGAGAGGGCCAAGGTAGGGTCGTGGAATGAGCGTCCCCAGACAAAGCGTAGTTAGCCCGATCGAGAGGTCTATCCGCGACGTGGATGAAGTAGCGACCAGGGAACTGCTGAACCCAGCAAGGGTTGTGCACTAGAATACTGGTTTCAAAGGGTCAAAAACCCAAGGCCTTTATTCGGAGGGATCAGAGTAACATAACGTGAAGTTCAAGCTAGCGAAGATCAAAGTACTGAATGAAGTCGCTCCGTTCTACTTCGTTGCGCCCCTGGGGCTGTTCAAGGTCAAAAGGAGCGCTCAGTTATTCATCATTTCTGGCCTGATGTTCCTTGTCCCCTTCTCCTTCCTTCTCTTCTTGATCTTCGACTACTACCCGTGGATATTGCCCAGGATATTGAACAAGCTTACTCTGCTTCTCTATCCCCCTCCAGGCACGCCCAGTTGGGCAATAGCGTTGGGCCACGCGCTGTACCCCGTGTCGGAGGCCTTCTTCATAGTGATAGCCCCCTTCGCAAGCCCGATCATCATCGTCATATTACTGAGAAGGATCTTTAGCGTGGATGGCGAGCTAATCACGGAATGGTCTAACGTCAGTCGGGTCGAGATCGTTAACGAGAGGGTCTTCCGGAGGGTAGTCCGCTATAGGACCTCCCATGTGCCACATACCCGCGTGGTCACCGTGACTTACGGCGACCTCCGCTTCTTCACTCGCGACGGGAGGGAAATAGTCGTTCGCAACGTCAAGGATCCGCACAAGATTTTGGACTACCTAAAGACCAAGTACGGGCTTGACTTTTCCAATAAGGCCTAACGCAGGCGATAAGTCTGCCCTATGCTACGAGGCGAAGGTGGAGAGCGTGAGCGGGTCGGAGTGCAGGAGGGTTAAGGAGAGGATAAGGAGCGCGAGCGTCCCCAGGGTTGGCATTGTGAGTCTGACTGAGAGGCCCGAATGTGAAGTCGACGAGGCGTTGGGCCCGGAAGAGCAGTTTACCCTTGTTAAGGAGATACAGGAGAGGGCAGGTTTTGACATGGGCGTAAACTAAGGCTTTTATCCGGTCGAGCGATATGGCATTCGTGAGGTTCAAGAAGAAGGAAGTTTTAGTGCTGAACCAAAGCCTCCCAGTTTACTTCGCGGCCTCCCAAGGGCTTTTCAGGGTGAAAGTGATACCGAAGAGGCTGGCCCTGGCGCCAGTGATCGGCCTGGCCCCTCTCGTCTACCTTTTCCTTGCCGTTTTGATCTTCGCTGACGTCGAACTCCTTCATTTTAATCCCTTCAGTCTAATCCCTCCACCGCCGGAGGGGACGCCGACTTGGGAGGTCGCGGTGGGTTACGCGCTGGTTTTCGCCCTCTACATAGCGTTTGTGGTGGGTCCGTTCGTCGGGCTTTACTATTACACCAGGCTGTTAATCAAGGCCTTCAAGGACTCCTCTTATGTGGAGGGCGAGCTGGTAGCTGAGTGGAGTGACATCTCCCACGTCGTGATTACGAACGAGAGAGCCATAACCAGGGGGTGGAGCACGTACTCCCGATACGGCGCGGTTAGCGTGACCTACGGCGACTGGCACGTATTCACCCGCGACGGGAGGGAAATAGTGATCCCTAACATTAGAGACCCGCACAACACGCTAAACTACCTGAGGGCTAAGTACAGGATCTGACGGCCTTGATGAGCTCGAAAGCTGAGCGGAGCCCGCCGTTGCGGAAGCCGAGAACTAGGCTCGCCGCCTTTTACTTTCCAGCGAAATTGAGGGCTAGAGCGGCGTAGGCTACCGCCCCCAGCTTCAGCACGTCCTCGTCCACGCAGAACTTGGAGCTGTGGTTGGGATATACGCAACCTTTAGCCTCGTTCCTCGTCCCGAGGAAGACGAAGGTTCCCTTGGCCCTCTGCAGGAACCTCGAGAAGTCCTCAGCCCCGAGGACGGGCTCCGCCTCCCTGACCTCCGAGATCTTCGATAGAACCTTCATGACTTCCTCCGTCGTCTCGGGGTCGTTGACTGTTATCGGGTAGACGTCCTCCTTGAACGTGAGCTCGCAGTTCGCGTTGAACGCCTTGCAGACGTTCTCCACAATTCTCCCCATCGACTCCTTCGCCTTCTGCCTCACCCCCTCGTCTAAGCTCCTCATGGTTCCCTCCAGGACTGCCTCGTCCGGGATCACGTTGTCCTTAGTCCCAGCGTGTATTTCCGTTATGGAGATCACGAAGGGCTGGACAGGGTCAACCATCCTAGCAGTTATGCCGTAGATCGCGTTGGCTAGAGTAACAGCCACGTAGACGGGATCAACCGTCTGATGGGGCGCCGAGGCGTGCCCTCCCTTCCCCTTGACCGTAATTTAAAAGGAATCAGGAGTGGCCATTATTGGCCCCTTCCTTGTGGCGAACACTCCTGAAGGCAAGCTAGAGAAGACGTGAATTCCGAAGACGTAGTCCACCCCGTCCATCGCCCCGGCCTCGATCATCGGTTTCGCACCTCCGAGGCTCCCGTCCTCCTCCGCGGGCTGGAAGAGGAACCTGACCTCTCCGCGTAGCAAGTCCTTGTTCTTGGCAAGGAGCATAGCGGCCCCTAGAAGCATGGCAGTGTGAGCGTCGTGCCCACAAGCGTGCATTACCCCCTTTACCTTTGACTTGAATGGGAGGTCCGTCTGCTCCTCCACCGGTAAGGCGTCCATGTCGGCCCTCAGCGCCACGGTCTTTCCTGGCTTAGACCCCTTGAGTATGCCAACTACTGCCGTTGGTAGCCCTACTCCTTTCCTGACCTCCACGCCGAGCCTCTTCAACGTCTCAGCGACAAGCTCCGAAGTCCTGTACTCCTGGTAGGAGAGCTCGGGGTGCTCGTGGATCTGCCTCCTTATCCTTGTGATCTCTTGCTCGAACTCCAGGACGTCCCGCTTGAGCTTCTCGATTACGTCCACGAGAGAGATTCGCGAGGCGGGATTTAACCCTCTCTTTCCTTCCTCAGCGCGTCTAGGACGGCCTTGTAAACCGCTCTGGCTATCAGCTCCCCGGCCTTCGCGTGACCGCCGGTGTAAGTTATGACGGGCCTCTCTATCCCAGAGACCACGACCACGTTGTCCGTCCCCGTGCCTGTCGCCTTTACGCCTTTAGTGTAACTGCTCTCCACGCCGAAGTCCTCTAAAGCCGCTACCTTGGCCTCGGTGGCGGTGATTATCGCCCTCGCCATAGCTGCCTCCGTGAGGGTGGCGTTAGTTGTCAGGATTATGCTAATAGTGCCGACCCCGCAGTAGAACTCCATGTCGTCCTCCCAGCACTGGGCCTCGTCTACTCCTGCCCTCATGGCGTTGTGCTTAGTCCCCGCGGTCGCGAATGCCGCGAACCACAACGACTTGTACTCCTCTACCTTCACAGAGGCCTTCTCGACGTCCGCTGCGGTCATCAGACAAGCGGTCTTTTCCCTGGGCACGTCGAGGGACGACAGGTAAGAGGCGACGTAGGACTCGGCCTCGCGGACGCTCCTAATCCCAGCCCAGAACTCCTTGGGAGCGTAGTGAATGCAGGCGAAGAGCACGTCCTTCAACCCCTCGTAAGTGCTCAGGGCCCTCCTCTGCTGGGGGAAGGAGACGAGGAGGGTTTTGGCGGCGAAGCCCTGGTGGTTGCCGTAGTGAAAGTAAGCCTTCACGCCATCCCTAGACCAAAGGGGGCCGGGACTCACGCCTAACAGAGCGGACGCGAGGTTATAAGGCGTGATTTGGCCACCCGCGCGTAGGCCGGCGTTCTGTTTTCTGGAGACGGTCGACTTAAAGTATTTAGAGGGGTCTCTCAATCTCGATTCCAATGCGTAGGAACTCATAAGGAAGGTGCTGGGAGCGATCCTCACGGCCTTACCTTACGCGTTAGTACTACACTATGAGACCTACAACGCACTGATTTGGGCCTCCCTGGGCTCCTCCATGGCTTCCCTCTTCGTCCCGAACAAGACGGACAAGCGCGGGCTAGTCAGGTCGGCTCTAGTCCTGCTGGCTGCCGTATTCCCCGTCCTAGACGGCGTAAACGCTAAGGAGGTTCTGGCTTACGCCCTGATCCTCTACGCCTCGGCCCTTTTCATAGCGTCTTACGAGATCGGGAGGCCGGTCGTAGCGGGCGTTCTCGTCGCAGTTGTCTACTCGCTCGTCACCTTAACCGACAACGCGCGACACCCCTATCTGCTCTATCCAGAGACGCTGATAGGGGTGGCCGTGGCTACACTCTTCGTCAGAATGGACTTGAACGACTGGTGGGACAGCGAGTTGTTCGACAGAGTCCTCTTGGCCCTCGCCATCTCAATTCCCTTCTAAGCTTCGGCCCTCTCGCTCCTCGACCTCAACCTCTTCTTGCCCGGCATGGCGTACTTCGCGACCCTGGGCACCTTGTTAGCGATCCACTTCTTCGTTAGAAGCAACAGAGTGCTCTACTCGGCCACCGGCCTCTCGGCGTACTTCGTCCCTCTCGTCTCCTACTACCTCTACCCTCAAGCCTTCGCGGGCCAGGGGAGTGAGGTTCAGGGGTTCGTGTTCGAATCGATCGTCCTAGCTGTGTATACCCCGTTGCTCCTCTCGGCGAAGCATCGCCCAGGAGCGCTCCTCTACATTCCGTTCTTGATAGGCCTTACTGTAGTCCTGCTGTGGTATGGCGTCCAGCCGGAGTATTGGTTCTTCGTTTACACTCCCTGGATGCCAGCCGCGGTATCGGCCTCCTATCTTCTCAACAGGTACACGCTACCAGTGACGGTTCAAGTAGGACCACGTAAGCCCAGGCTACCGAAACGGACTAAACCGACTCCGACCAAACAGCCCCTGGTCAGATTCGTCGTCACGGGCCTACCGCCGTCCGTGAAGGCCGCGGTCAGCGTAGAGGGCCACGACTGCTACGGAGATCACACAATCGACTGTCCAACCCACGGCGGCTGGTGGGCTTACCCGGTTACGGTCAACAACGTCACTTACTACCCCGTACCTGACTCGGGCGTAGCCACGAGCGGTTCCGTAATCCGAATAACGTACTACCCTGTGACCCGCACACCCAAGCAGCCCCAGCAGACCCACGCCCCCTCCAGGCCTCTGAGTCCCGTCACCGTTCCTAAGACCTTCGATCCTAACGCCGTCATAGGGATGGACTTAGGGGTCCACAGGGTCGAAAAACTGTTAGGCGAGGGAGGTTTCGGTTACGTCTACGTGGCCTCCATGGGAGGGGCTAAGTACGCCGTAAAAGTCCTGAAGGTTCAGGGAGGTAGGGCCGAGGAGTACTTCCAGTCCCTTTTCCAGGAGGCCTCGAACCTCGTGAACCTCTCGAGCCACTCCAACGTGGTTAAGATATACGCAGTAGACGTGGACCTCAACGTGATAAAGAGGGCTCTGGCAGGCGACTTCACCTACTACTACGTACAGCCCCCCAGGATAGTGATGGAGTACATGGCTGGAGGGAGCCTGGACAACTACCTCAACGACGACACGTTCTTCTACTCCTCCAGCTGGGAAAAGGCCGTAGCCAGGGCCGTCAAGAGCGTTACGGAGGCTCTGGACTACGTCCACTCCAACGGCTTCGTCCACCTGGACGTGAAGCCCCAGAACGTGTTCCTCACCAGGAAGCCCGGCGACCCCTCCGACTTGAAGAACGTAGACTTCAAGCTGGGCGACCTGGGTAGCGCTGTGAGGGTCGGAAAACCCGTTACTCAGGTGACCACATTGTACGCTCCTCCCGAGGTCTACCTCGAGCCCGCTAAGCCCACCATGGACGTCTTCGCGTTGGGGATGACCCTGTATGTATTGCTCACCAGGAAGAACGACAGACCCGACCTGCGGGTCATGGAGGACGCCTTCGACTGCTACGTGAAGGGCGACATGAACTGCGTGAAGGCGAAGGTAGGGGAGGCGAGGAAACTCCTAGCCCAATGGGAGCCTCAGGTAAAAGAGCCCTACAAGAGCCTGATCAAGGCCATGACCTACCCAGACCCGCGAGGCAGACCAGCGGCGAGGGACGTGGCGAAGTGGTTAAATGGCGTGGTCTGACCGCGACTTTGTTCTGCCCCTAGTTCATTTGAGCGGGCTTCGGGACAACCCCCTTCGGGCTACTGTACTTAAGCCCTTCACGGACCTACCGCATCGGCTCGACATACTTTATACCCGCCAAGCTTAACATGCTCGGCGATGGACGCTAAGGAATTGAGGAGGTTCGCCAAGGGGGCCTCGACGTCGGCGGTGATAGGCCTCGTTTCGGGGGCCTCTGCCCTGACCTTCGAGCTCGCCCTCAGGCTCCTGAGCTGGGCCTTCGATGCCCTCGAGAGCGCGACTCGTCTAGACCCCTTGCTCTCCCATCCGCTCTTCACGGCGATCGGGACGACGGCTTCAGCCCTGCTTTTGGCCTCCTTCCTGAGCCGGGAGGAGAGAAGGGGGCTGGACAGAGTAATAGAAGTTTACCACAAGGGCGGTAAGTTAAGGCCGTTGCTTGCGCCTATCTACCTCCTGGCCTCAGTCATCACGATCGGCTCTGGAGGGAGCGCGGGATCGGAATCTCCTACCGGAGTGACCTCGGCAGGCCTAACGTCTCTGGCCTCTAGAGCGCTGAAGCTCTCGCCGGAGGAGACGAGGAGGGCCTTGGCGATCGCCGCGGGCGCAGGGATAGGGGCGATACTGAAGGCCCCCATCGGGGGTGCAGTCTTCGCCACGGAGTTCCTCTACAAAGGCAAGGTGGAAGTCAAGCTCTTACCTCAGGCCCTGCTGGCCTCCCTCGTCGCCTACCTCGTCTTCGGCTCGGTCTTCGGCTTCTCTCCCCTACTCGGCTCGGTCGACGTCGCCTTCAGCCCGGCTTACCTGCCGTTCATGGCGGCTTTCGGGGCCCTGGCCGGAGTTGTAGCAACAGCTTACGTAGTCGCGCTCCAGCTCGCGATGAAGTTCCTGGCCAAGCACAGGATAGGACCGACGGTAGGAGGCCTCGGCGCGGGGGTTATGGCCGCGCTCTTCCCTCAGGTGGCCGGCGAGGGGCTTAGATGGATAAGGCTGGCAGTAAGCGGCGTCAGCGTTACTCCCTACGTCGCGCTCCTCCCCTTCGTCAAACTGCTGGCCACGTCTTTGACCCTTGGATCTAGCGCGGCCGGAGGGTTAGTAGTCCCGGCCATATTCGTGGGAGCCTTCCTCGGCCTGGACTTTGGTGCCCTCATTCACAGTTTCTTCCCCTGGCTCGCCGTAGAGCCCTTCGTCGTGGCCGGGATCGCGGCGGTCTTCGCGGCTGCGGGCAAAGTGCCCGTCTCAATGACCGTTTTCGCCGTCGAAATGACCTGGAGCCCCCAGCTGTTGCCCTGCGTAGCTTTGGCCGTATTAGTGGCCTACCTGACCTCGGGGAGCTACACAGTGTACGAGACCCAGGCAGGCGAGACCTACCTCCAGTCGTTGAGGAGTAAGCGAACCTCTTAGCTCCGCTCGCCCTTTCGGACTGCACGGACGTTATCGGCTTCATGGCCTCAGTCGCCGTTCAATCTCCTCTCGAGTACAACTCGGCGAGTTCGACGCTCTCCTTGTAGGCGAACTCAGCTCTAGCGCTCTCATACAGGTTCCCGAACGAGCGCTTCCGAGACCCCGGCACAAACCTTCCGACTTCTGGACGGATCAATTCCTACCTGAGCGAACATTGAGGCAACACCGAGTAGCCCAGGAATAGTACACCTCTGGGGTTCGTCCTTGGACTCGTTGCCCTTGCCTGCATTTCTGCTAGGGACACTTTGCGGAGTTGACTCCACTAACTTTATGTTCACTTGGTGGAATTCACTCCACAATGAATGCGGAGGATGCTAGGAGGGTAATAGCTGACCAGAGGGACCTACTTCAGGACAAGCTAAGGGCGAACTACGTGAGGAGGGACGTCGGAGACCTCATGAGGTTCCTCTCGGTGCCGAACGTCCTCGCGATCTTAGGGGTCAGGAGGTGTGGCAAGTCCACCCTGTCCATCACCCTCATGAGGGACTCCGGGGTGAAGTTCGCCTACGTGAACTTCGACGACGAGGCCCTGTACGGCCTGAAAGCTAAGGACTTGAGGGTAGTGGAGCAGGCGATATACGAGGTCTATGGGAGCGACGTGAACTACCTCGTCCTCGACGAGGTTCATAACGTGGAGGGGTGGGAGCTCTTCGTCTCTAGGCTGAGGGAGGGGGGTAAAAGACTGATAGTCACAGGTAGCAACTCCAGGATGCTCTCGGGCGAGCTAGCTACCGCGCTTACCGGGAGGCACTCGGACTACGTCCTCTTCCCCTTCTCCTTCAAGGAGTACCTTCGGTTTAAGGGGTTTCAAGATAAACCCCCGCTGTCCACGAGGGAGGTCGCTGAGGTGAAGAGGGAGCTCGATAGGTACTTAGAGGTGGGCGGTTTCCCCGAGGCCCTAACGATAGGCAGGGACCAAGTCGACGTGATCTACAACGACATACTCTTCAAGGACGTGGTCTTCAGGTTCAAGGTCAGGGAGCTCGAGGCGTTCAAGGACTTCGCGAGGAGCTTGATCTCCTACTACTCCTCCGAGGTCAGCCTGTCGAGGCTGGCGAAGGCGATGGGCGTGGACAAGAAAACTGTGGATCAGTGGGCCTTCGGCCTGGAGAGCGCCTACCTGGTCTTTTTCCTCCCCCGGTACGGCGAGAGGCCGAGGGAGAGGTTAACTTACAACAAGAAGCTCTACGTCGTCGACCCCGGGATAGTCTCAAGGGTAGCGCTGAGGGCTAAGGACATGGAGAGGGTGATAGAGAACGTCGTGGCCCTCAAGCTCCTCAGGGATAACCAGCTGAAGGGGCTCTACTACGTGAAGGGGAGGGACTTCGAGGTCGACTTTTACGACGAGGTCAACTCCAGGCTGATCCAGGTCAGCTACGCGAGGGACAAGATAGAAGAGAGGGAGTTCAGGGCGCTCCTCAAGGCGAGGGAGCTAGTGAGGGCCAAGGAAATGGTAGTGGTGACGTACGACCTAGAGGGAGTCGAGGAGAGGGAAGGGGTGAAGATAACGCTGGTGCCCCTCTACAAGTTCCTCCTAGAGTAAGCCCTTTCTCCGGTGGAAGAGGTCGGCCGAACAACCATAACGACTATGTTACTGAACGCTCTCAGGCCCAGATCACCTAACGCCGAGAAGCGCGAGACGTAACCCCACTTCTCACCCCAGTGCGTCGCGAAGTAGTGAGAGGACGTTCTCATGTCCAACCTTGTAACGCCCTCGACCGCCGTTCCCTCGTGTTGACCTTCAATCAGTCGGTTTCGACCTCCCTTATTCTGACTCCTCACGGAACAGCGCGCCTTCTGGCTTATAATTAAGACTTCGACTGTAAGTGCGTGACCGACCTGGAGGAGCTGTACCAGCTGATAGAGTGGCCTGAAGATTTGGACTCCGACGCCGGGAGAAGGAGGTTCGAGAGCGCTCTCAACGCCTTCAGGGGCCTGACCTTCCAAACCAAGGCTTACACCATAATCGACGTCACCGGCGGTACAGGAATCGGGGGGATTGCCCTGGCCAAGGCGATCCAGGAGAAGGGCTACGAGGTGAAGAGGTTCGTAATCACCGACCTGAGGGCTAACGCGTTGAGGAAGGCCGAAGAATACTCGCAAAGGGTACTAGGCTTCAGGGCGGAGACCTACGTCCTAGACGCGAGGGAGGTTCACAAGCTGAACGTCAAGGCGGACGTCGTGCTGAACTACGGCAACAGCCTCCCCCACTTCTCGGTCTCCGACTTCATAAAGTTCGTGAAGTCCTCTTACCACTCCCTGAAGGAGGACGGGATCCTGATGATCCAGGGCAAGGACATGCTCCACGCTTACCTGATCAAGGGATACAAGGAGATCTTCCTCGAGAAGGCGACCGACAGGAAAGTCCTGGTGAGCCTTCACAAGGGCTACGACCAGAGGAGGGGAATGTTTAGGAGGGCTTTCCTCGACCTGCTCAGCGGGAAGATGGCCGACCTGGAGGAGAAGTTCTGGGACTTCGGGGAGATAACTGGGATCTGCGAGCTGTTCTTCAGGAACGTGGAGCTGAGGACGCTAGAGGGAGACAACGGCCTCGTTATCTGCTCTGGGAAGAGACCTCCAGAGGAGATAATTTCGCCGTGAAGTCCCATCGGACATTCGCTCTAGCATAGACGCCCGACAATCGCACTCTTTCCATTTACAGGCCGACGGCGGCTCCCTGACCTCAGGATAGCTGGAGCTTAAAGCTAGGCTTTACTCAATTCCCTCGTGAGGCTCAGCGACGTCCTGGACGAGCTGAGGTCTTTCGACTGGGGAAAGTACGGTCTCTACTACGCCATACTCTTCGGCTCATTAGCCAAGAAGGGCGAGGGGAACGACGTAGACATAGCGGTCGAGTTCAAGGGGAAAGTCACGCTCGAGAGGTACTCGGAGCTGTGGAACGGCCTGGCTGACCTGCTGGGAACCGAGAAGGTCGACCTGGTCGTCCTGCACGAGGACTCTAGTTGTTACCTGATCCACGAGGTCTTCAACGGCGGGCTGATCCTGTACATGGAGGATTGGTGGAGGGCCCACAGGAGGGCCAGGGTCTGCGAGGACTTCCTGATAGACGCCAGGAAGCTAAACCTTATAGAAAACGCGGGGCTCTCCATCCTCAGGAGATGGCGTTCCTAGACAAGCTCCTGAAGACCCTCGAGGACGTTACAGCCAAGCTCGACGAGTTCGTGGAGGAAGGGTACGACCTCAACGACTGGAGGGATCAGATGGCGGCCCTCCACGCACTCCAAGTCCAGGCCCAGGCCTTCCTCGACGTAGCCCAAAGGCTGCTGTCCAACATGGGGGTCGCGACTGAGGGCTACAGGGAGCCGGTCAGGAAGCTGAGGGAGAGGGGGCTCATAGACGAGGGCGAGGAGAGGTTCCTCCGTTCCGTTGTCGGCTTCAGGAACGTGGTGGTTCGCGAGTACGGCGACGTCGACCTCGAGGTGGTCGGCGAGGTGCTTAAGAACAGGGAGTATCGAAGGTTGCTGGAAATAGCCCTCAGGATGAAGCAGAGGGCTAAGGACTGCTGGGACCCGTGAGCTTACGGTCGCGCGGCGGAACGGGCTAGACTCACGCTTTTTAAGGCGGAGTCTAGGAAACCGCGTGGCCCCGGAAGAGGTCAAGCCCTCCACGGTCTTCCTGATCGGCCTCTCCCAAGCGATAGACATGGTCATGACCGTCACCTCCGCCTCGCTCTGGCTGACCGGGAGCGGCCTGAACCTGAACGTCCCGTCCAAGCTGTTCTACTTCCTGGGTATACCGTGGACGCTGGGCCTGGTCGCCTTCGGCGTGATCCTCCTCGTGCTGAAGACCGTCATAGAGCCCCTCTCCAACAAGCTAGGAGGGTGGGGGCATGGGGCGGTACTGGTCGCCGGCTTCACGGGAGCGTTCTCCTTCATGGGCGCCCTATTCAACCTGCCTTTCAACGTCATTGACGTAACCTTATTCTCTGGCCAAAGGGTCTCCCAAGTCCTAGTCATGGAGGCCACGATGCTGACCCTCTCCTTTATCTCAACGATCTACGTCGACCTCAACGCCTGGAGGGGCGGGGGGCTCAGGGAGGTGGCGAAGTTCATGACCGTAGTAGACCTGATCCCCCTGACGTTGTTCTACTCCTTCGTCGTCACTCACTGACTTTTCCCCCGGTTCGGGCGTGGGCCCAAATCGACCGTCGGGCCTCCCAGCACGATGACAGCGAAGGCACCGGCTAGTTCCATCGGCTAGAAGCCGAGGTTAGTTGCCTTAACCGCACGTCCGTTGAAGTAGCTCGACGCCAGTGCTCTCGACGAGCTTTTTATCCCCTTCCGGGATCTCCCCACGGTTGAGCGGGAACAGGGTTCTCAGGCTAAAGAGGAGGGCGTAGCGGTTCCTCGAGGACGCCAGGAGTGACTTCAGCGAGGGTTACTACGACCTCGCGGCGTTCCACGTGGAACAGGCCATGCAACTTTACGTCAAGGCCGTAATTTTCGAGCTGTTCGGGAAGGAATACGAAGGACACGGCCTACGGGAACTCCTCGGCTACCTCTCCAAACTGCTCAGGGAGAACGGCTACGGCGACCTGGCCGTCAAAGTTAACGAGCTAGTGGCGGAGTTGAGGAACGAGTTCATCCTCATGGAGAGCGCCTACATAGAGTCTAGGTACGAAGACGTAGAGTACGAAGAGGACGAAGCCAAGGGGGTAATCGAGGTCGCGGAAAAGGTCATAAGCTTCCTAGAGGAAATAGTCAAGCGTGTCAAGCTGGGTTGAGTTCAGGTTCTCGCACTTGAGGAGGTGGAGGGAGTACGCCGAGAAGGTAGCTAAGGCAGTCAAGGATCTGGAGCCAGACGCTGAGGTCTACGTCATAGGAGGGGTGGCAGAGGACAGGATAACGGTCCTTAGCGACATAGATATCCTCGTAGTGGTCAAGCGGGAGTTGAGCCCTAGGGAGAGGAGGAACCTCATGAGGGACGTCCTCGTCAGGGCCATGGACGTTTACGGCTTGCCCTTCGACGCGCCCGTCGAGCTCCACGTAGTGGGCGAGGGGTCGGCGAGGAAGTACCTGGCCAAGAAGCACATTAGGATAGTAGTTTAGAGCGTCCCCTCAGGTCGTAGTTGGTTCGCAACGTTTAAGGAATGGAGTACGCTTACCGGGCATTCTACCCTACGCGTTTACCTCTTATAGCCTCGGACTCGGCGCATTCATGGGGCCCCTCACGATGGCCTGGCACCGGTCGTTTTTGATCCCCCCTCAGGCGGGTAGAGCCCCGCCATCTTCCTGGCCCAACCCCTCAGCCGGTAAGCGTCTTCCCCCTCCCTCTCCACTAGGCCCCTCCTCTCCAGGAGGTCGACCGGGACCCCCAGCTCCTCCGCCCTCTTCCTCGACACGGTGGGGCCCTCCTTCGCCAGGGCCGCGAGCCACTCGGAGTACTTCGGGTCGAGCTTTATCGGGGGAGACGGGAGGACGACCACCTCGTCGGTGTCGGGGTACTTGTAGTATATCGCGTCCGCTCCGGCCAACAGCCCGGCCACGGAGAGGAAGACCGTCTCGGGCTTGGGCCCCGGAGTAGCGTTGATGTAGACCTCGTTCCCCTGCTCCTTGAACTTGAGGATCCTGTAGACCACCTTGTCGAAGAGGTCCTCGACCCCGGCGTAAAAGGACTCCCCGGACGAGACGGCCTTAACCGCGACCAGCTCCGACCTGATCCTCCTACCCCTGAGGTACTCCCTGACCGCCTCACCGACGAGCTTTGCGTTCCACACGTCGGCCACGTATATGAGGACGTAGACTTCATCCGCCCTGTGGCCGAACCTCCTCATCGCCGAGAACACGGGGTCCAGCCCGGTGCAGGACTTGAGGCCGACCCTCCTGAGGTAGTTCAGCACGACCTCAATCAGCGCGTCGAAGTCCCTCGCTATAACATCCTGTCTCTCGTCGTCGGACCTGAGCGTGCCCCAGTCCCCCAGGCCCAGGCCGCTCACGATCCTACCGACATCCCCGTTCTGTCTGGCCGAGTCGAGCAGGGAGGTGCTGACTGTGGTGACGTGAACCTTCACGTGAAATATTTACGCGAAAGTGTGTTATATACGTTTCAGCGCGTGCGGGGACTAGCGACGTCGCCCGACGCAGGGCCCCCCGGATCGACGTCGCAGTGAGCCCGCGGGCTCGGGTGGGGTCCCCTACACCAGCGGCCGAGCGCGACCCGCCCCAGAGGGCAACCCTTCCGATCCGCTTGACCGGCGGGCCTGTCCAACCCTCAGGGCTCCCCGAAAGCCCTCCCTATCAGGGGTTCCGAAGGGCAGTACGCGTCGCCGACCTTCGCTATCCAGGAGGTCTCCATCAAGTGCTGCAAGTAGTTGTAGACCTGGGAGTCGCTGACGCCCTCCATGGCCTCCAACGCTGAACGAATCTCCGTTAAATGTTAGGAAAGTAGACCGGACTCCTTGAACTCCCCCCTAAGGAGCCTGAGTAGTCCGCCCTGAGGTTCGGGATGGAGTACAAGCTAATTACTTCTGGGGGTAGAAGTTACTTCGGGGGGTAGAAGCCCTTGTTCTTCGACCCGGCCCCCAAAGACAGGAGGGAGGACTTCTTCGACAGGGAGGAGGAGCTCGAGAGGCTGAAGTCCCTCTCGTCTCCGATAACCCTAGTCCTGGGGCTCAGGAGGACTGGGAAGTCCTCGCTGATCAGGATAGCCCTGCGCTAGTTGGGCAGGCCCTACGTCTACCTCGATATGAGGAAGTTCGAGGAGAGGATGGCGATACGCTACATGGACTTCCTCGGGGAGCTCGAGAGGGAGGTGAACAGGCTGCTGCCCAAGCACTCCAGGCTCGCGTCCCTGCTCAGGAAGCGGTAGAGCAGACCCATCTCCGAACCGCTCAGGACTACCCTCACCTTCAGGTTGTCGTAGGAGTACGCGAGCGAGGGCAGTAAGTCCGCGCCCCTCATCTTGATCAGCTCCTGAGCCTCGTCGATCACGAGCACGAACCCCTCGTCGAGCCTGTCCAGGGCCTCGAGCAGGTCGGCGAAGGACAGCCTGTCCCTCCCCTGCCACTTGAACCTTACCTCGTTCCCCATGACGCTCACGCCCTGGACGTTCCTGAGGGTGGACGACCCGAGTTCGCCCCTCTTCGGGAGGGCCTTCCTTAAGGTCGAGCTGAGGCCCTTCACTAAGGAGGAGGCGACCGAGTTCCTGAGGGCCGGTTCTCCCAGATGAACGTGCCGTTCCAGGACTACGAGAGGGTCTATGAGGAGCTCGGGGGGATCCCCGGATGGCTGACCTACTTCGGCTTCACCTACTCCCAGACGAGGGACTTGGGGAGGAGTTTGGAGGAGACGCTGAGGTACGCGAGGACGCTAATAACGCGCGAGTTCGAGAACTTCCTCAAGGGCAGGGAGGGGGCCAGGGAGAGGTACCTGGCTGTGATGAGGACTGTCAGCGACGGCTGTGCCTCGTGGGGCAGGATAAAGAGGGCGTTGGAGGCCATGGAGGGCGTCAGCGTCGGCGACTCCCAGGTCTACAACTACTTGCAGCACTTGTTGGAGGCCTCCTGGATAGCGAAGGTCGGCGACGCGTACTGCCCTTCGGAACCCCTGATAGGGAGGGCTTTCGGGGAGCCCTGAGGGGCGGTCGAGTTCGTTCGGTCGTTTGAACTGAGGGAGACGCCGTTGAAACGGCCTGAGCTCGGTCATGAGTTCGAAACGGCTCTTCCCTACCCTATCTCCAGCGATCGGACTTACGGGAGAGCTGGTTCACCGCTGAAGCTTCGTACTGACGCACTTGGTCGCGCGGCGAGACCCTGGAACGCATATATCACGCTTTTGAGAACAACCTGAGCGTGAAGGTTCACATCACCGCTGTCGGGACATCCCTTCTAGACAACTCGGCCAGACGGGACGAGGAAGTCCAGAAACTCGTGAACAGTCTGGGCCTTAAGGACTGGAGCAGGCTGAAGTTCGACGACGACAGGCAGGAGGTCATAGCGAGGAACTTCGACGCCCTGAAGAAGGCCCTGCTGGACTTCGTAAGGAAGGCCGGCCCCAGCTCCTGCGCCGAGCTGGACTCCCTGTTCTCGGCCATGAGGAAGTTCGGCCACAAGGAGGAGGAGGTTTACGTCCTGATGTACGCAACTAACACGTGGAACGCGAGACTGGCAGGGGAGGCCATAATGGAGTACCTCAGGGGGAAGGGGATCAGGTCTCAGCTCGTCGTCGTGAAGGCCATATCCTCAGAGGAGACGTTTTACGAGGGGATAGAGGATCTCTACGACAAGGTGGTCTACAAGATCATTAGGTTCAAGGAGCAGGGGGACGAGGTATACGTTAACGCCACCCCAGGCCTCAAGCCGGAGACCGTCTTCCTCTCTATTGCTGGACTGATGGCAGGGGCGGACTTGATATACTACAAGTACCTCGAGTTCAACGAGGTGGTCGCCCTCCCGTCTCCCCCGATAAAGCTCGACCCGAAATACTTCGAGTGGATCTTGAGGCTAATGAGGGAGGGCTACACCGTGTCGAGGAAGAGGGCGGAGGAGCTGGGGGTTCCTGTCGACTTACTGGAGATGAGGGGTTTGGTGGAGAGAAAGGGAGAGGACGCCTACAGGCTGAGGGAGTGGGCCAGGAAGGCGGTTGAGCACTACCTGCCAAAGGGTGCTGTCGCCAGCAAGTACAAGGTGGTCGTTGCCGGGGAAGGCGAGAGGGAGTTCGACAGGGTCGAAGACGCTTACGACTACGCGGAGTCGAAAGTCAGGGAGGGCAAGAAGGTCAGGATAGAGTCCCCAACAGGGTGTACTTCCTTGATTATTGAGATCGAGGTCGAGGGCAGAAGAGTTAGGGCGAAGGTGGACACGGGGTTCGAGGGAGAGTTGATTCTTAGCAAGGAGAACTTCGACGCTATACCCTTCGAGCCTTCGGAGGGGCCCGCTGTGTGCACGGCGACGTCGCAATGTTATAGGACTTACGTGAAGTACGCGAAAGTGGGGTTGGGCGGGAGATCCGTTATCGCCGAGGTTCTAAACGCGCCCTACATAGAGAAGGACTTGATCGGAGAAGGCCTCCTCAAGAAGCTAGGGGTCGTCATAGACTACAAGTTGGGAGGAGTCTTCGACCCCTGAAGTGACGCCTCCCCCGTCGCGCCTCGGGTCAGGACGGACGTAACCTCAATAGAGAACCGAGGAACAGAGGAGCGGATCATTGAACCCTGCTCAGAAGTGGCTTCAGGGTATCGTTGGGCACCTTCCTGAGCTCCCTGTTCCCCCTGAGCCCCCTCCTCGCCGTCCCGGGACTAATCATCATAATGGCGTCGAGGAAGGCCTTCGCCCCGGGGCTTGCAGGACTCGGTCTACTCCCAGTCGTTCCAGGGCGCCACGGCCTGGATCCTCCTCGTCCTGGGCCTCCTGGAGGGCGTCACGGGGTTTGGCACGTGCCCCCCCCCGTCCTCCGCCCTGGTCTCGGAGCTCGCCTTCGGCCTCCTGAACGGGAGCGACAGCCTGGAGCTTTACATAATCTTGATCGGGCCCCCCACCCTCTTCTTCGTCCTCCACGCCACCTCCGGCTTGGGCTCATGCCGCTGAGGAGGGGGTGAGGGAACCCCTGGTCTACGAGCTGGTGATACCCCTCGCCATGCTGGCCGTCTTTGCCCTGGGCATCTACGCCTACTCCCTCCTGTTGTAGGGGAAACGGCTCCTGGTCTCGAGCGACATCGAACGCTTTGAGTTCGCGGATCGTCCGCGCGCCGTAAAACCGTGTGGGTTCGGGGGAGACAGCCCCTACCTTTCATCTGGCAATGGTTACGGACGCTAACCCCCAGCGTGAGCCATACCTTCCTCGCCACGACGCAAGGTTTTATGGTAGCGCGAGAACAGCGACTCGTGCAGGAACTGCCGAAGCCCTGGTTCGACTTGGCCGGCTACAAGAGGACGAGGGTCGAGGAGGCGTACTACGAGTCCAAGTTAGCTGAGGAGTTCGTCAACGAGGGGCTCTTACGCAACGCTGCCGGCAGAGCGTTCCAGGCTTGGAAGGCCCTGTTAGGGGCCATGCTAGTTGACAAGAGGGAGGAGCTGTTGAGGAGGTATCCAGGGAAGAAGAGGCTGAGGGGGAAAAAGTTCGTCGAGTTCGCCGACTGGCTGATAGCCGTAGTCCCCACCTCTTACATGGAGGAGCTGTCGCTGTTGCTGGGTAAAGACGTGAACCTAGTGACGAAACTCGCCCTAGCTGTTCAAGAGTACCAGTACAACGGGCCCGACAGGGACGCGGTACTCAGCCCGTTCAGGAACGACGAGGTAGCTAAGGCCAACGTCCTGAACCTGATAGAGGAAGTGAGGGTAAGACTACAGAAGCCCGGTTGGGTTCCCTGACGTCGCGCTCCGATTAATTGCCAGCCAGGAGAGCGTCCCGCTTCCGATCTCTCCTCTGCGAGCGGATTAAGGTCTCACCCATCACGACCGAGATGACGAGCCTCATTGCGTTTTCGGGCAGGTGACGAGACGACGCCGTCACTTTTGGCGACGGAGCCGGTCGCATAAAAAGACGCTGTGGGGAAGGTCGCAGGGCTGAAGACTCGCGACGCCTTTGATCATTGAGGAGTTCCGTCAGACCGGTTCTCCCTTCAAACCGCTCGAGGCTTCAACGCCACCTGTACACGAACTCGAGCCTCTCGTCCAAAGCCCCGCACTCCCCCTCGAAGCCCCTCGCGAGGCACCGCCTGTAAAGGGAGGCCAGGTAGTCGGCCACTTCGAGCCCGGCCCTCTCGAGCTCGCCGAAGCTGAGCCTCAGGACGACGGCGTTGCCGTGCCAGCCTAAAGAAGGGGCCTCCCTCAGGAGGTCGCAATCCCTGGGGAGCCACGACTTGAGCCCCTTCACGTAAACGTAGACTATGGAATTGGACACCGGTAAGACTTTGAGCGGGACGGACACGTAGTACACGGCGTAGTCCCTGCAAGTCTTCGGCACCGCGTCGAAGAGTACTACCCCTAGATGCAAGGGGGACGAAAGGATCTCCCCGAGGAAGGCCTCCCTTATGGCGTCCCTGTCGTCGGAGAAGTGGAACTTGTAGCTCTCCTTCCCTATCCTCCTCAGGGCCCTCCTCTTCACCTCCACCACATCCCTCAAGTTCCCCGTCCAAACGAGGGCCAACACGAAGGCGTTCAAGTCGTAAGACTCGTCCAGGAAGAGGTAGTACTTCCCTCGGGTCAAAACGAATCACCCCAATGGCCCCTTCATCCCCCTCGGGGCTGCCCCGACAGGTCAGGGGCCCACCCGCACTCATCCCCCTCGGGCCCGCCCCGACAGGTCGTGCAGGCTTTTCATCGGCCAAGCCTCGTACAACTCCTTTGGCCGCGCGAGATATAAGCGTTGCGAGCGACTGCGAATAGCCCAGCTTATTAACCCTCCCGCTTAACCCTCCCGATGCCCCTCTACATAGCTACTTGGGGAGACCCCCTGAACTGGACTAGGGCGACCTACCGCTCCAGGACGGAGCTCGCGATGAGGGAGAAGGAGGTCAACTGCTGGACTACAGTCCCCCTTTACCAGGGAGAAACCGTGATTGTGGGCCTCGCCTCGGTGCTCTTCTCCTCGTTGCCCGGCGACCCCAACAGGCTGGGGGCCTTCTGCCCCGTCGCGAAGAACTCGTTCACCTCCCGCTCCTCGAGGGCGTTGCAGGACTTGGAGGGGGAGAGCGGGGCCTACCTAGAGGAGCTGGCCGAGGGCTGTATAAAGGAGTGCGTGCCCCAGGTCAGGCCCGACCTCAAAGTCGTTATAATCCCCGCGCTGGGCAAGTTCAGGGACGTCCTCTTCGACGTACAGCCGGAGCACGTCAGGGGCTACATGGTCAGGAAGCTCTACCCCGTGGTCAAGTCCACGAAGGAGGACACCGTCGTGCTCGACGTGACCCACAGCCTGAACTTCGTGACCGTCATGGCCCACGACGTGACGAACTGGCTGACCTCCCTCACCAACAAGGACTTGGTAGTGGTCTACGCAGTCCCCACGGCCCAGAACTCCTACGAGCTCGTCGAGGTGGGGACTCCCCCGAGGTATAAACCGCTCAGCGAGGACTTGGTGGAGCTGGCCAGGAGCGCTGAGGATGTGAGGGCGGAGGTGATCGAGGCGACCCTCAAGGGCTCGCTCCAGGCCGTCCAGGAGGCCTGCGGTAGGTGGGGAGGGTTCGACGATTCCCTCCCCAAGCTCGAATTGGCGAGGCAGGAGGGCGGGACTAAGGTCGTCGCCTTGACCGGCGACACCGCCAAGGCCGAGGAGAGGAGGGCGAAGCTCGACGCTTTCGTGGACTACCTGTGCAGCAAGGTCAGGGGAGCGGGCAAGGAAGGGCTGAAGGGGTTGGCCGAGGAGATGTCGCACATCGCTGAGTGGAAGGCCGAGTAAGCTAACCGAGTCGGAGCGCGTCGTTAAACTTAGACCCATTCAGGCCATAAACCTTTCTTCCCTCACGTGGCCAGAGCGCAACCGCCCCTCGTAACCGTCGGGCGACCCGAGCTCGGGAGGCGTTACGGCTTCAGAACCTTTCGCCCGTCCCGTGAGGGCTGTAAAGCCGCGAACCGTTCGACGGCGTCCTCACCTCGTTGTTCGAGAGCACTCGGCACCGCGTCTGGTCTCGTTTCATCCAGTCTTTTTATACTAGTCTCATTAGACTAGTCCCGTGAGACTATATCTCAAGAGACGGGAAGAGGCGAGGATAAGGGCGATAAAGAACTGGACTTTGATTTACGGCAGGAGGAAGACCGGGAAGAGCACCCTCGTAAGGAGGAACCTCAAGTTCGACTTCTACGCGCTCATAGCCGACCCGGGCAACGCCGTGACCCTCGACGACGAGGTCATGAAGGTGGAGGAGGCCCTTCGCGAGGCCAAGGCCGCGCTCCGCAGGGGAGGAGTCGCAGTGATAGACGAGTTCCAGAGGCTCCCCGAGGTCTACTGGTCCGTAATAAGCACCTGGGACAGGGACGGGGTGCTCGTGTTGGTCGGGTCGAGCTACGGGATAGTCAGCAAGGTCTTCGACAGGAACAGCCCCCTCCTCGGCCTCTTCACCCCGCTCGAGGTGGACATCATCTCCTACGAGGACGTCCTGGCCCAGGTCGAGAACCCAGTCCTCTCCGCGTTGTACAGGGACCCCTGGGTGATCCCCCTGGTCGACGGCTACGAGGAGTTCGTCGGGAGGGTGAAGGAGTTCGCCCTGATATCGAAGGGGCTGATCGGGGAGGTGTTCAAGGAGGAGGAGAGGCAGCTCACCGACGTCTACTACAGGACGCTGCTCCTGCTGGGGGAGGGGGTCTGGAAGACCTCCGAGATAGCCGGGGTGATACAGCCAAAGGGCGGGGAGGCCACGGTCTCCTCGGTAGTCAACAAACTCGTGAGGATGGGGCTGGCCCAGAAAATCCCCACACTCTCCAGGGAGAACTACTACAGCGTCAGGTCGCCGGCCCTCTCCCTGACCCTCTACGCAGAAGCGAAGTACGCGGTGGGCGAGAGGGAGGTCGAGGTCAGGGAGCTACCCATAGGCAGGGAAGTACAGTTCAGCGTGGGGGAGATGCTGGCCAGGCACTTCGGCGGGGTACTGCACTACTCGCCCAGGGAGGACATAGACGTGGTGATAGTCAAGGGGAGGAAGCCGGTATGGGCCTTCGAGGTGAAGGTCGGGGAGTTCAGCGAGTCGGAGGCTAGGGAGGCGGTGAAGAGGATGGGCAGGGTGGCGGAGAAGGTGGGGCTCGTGAGCCTGAGGGAGAGGCCCCCGGAGTACGGGGACTTGAGCCTCGGCCCAAAGGAGCTTGTGGAAATAGCCCAGGAGCTGTTCAGGGCGGGGCAGGGCGAGGAAGGTTGAACCGCACCGGCTTAACTCCCACGAAGCCCGACGGTGCGAACTCGTTAGTCAGGGGAGCGAGGAAGTGGAAGGACGTCTAACGCTAAAGCCTAAAGACGCAAAGGGCGGGCGTTTCGGTCAATCGAAGGTACTCACAGAGCTATGGGGTCGACGATCACCACGTTGTCGTCCCGCCTCTCCACCAACCTCTTCGTCTCCTTGACCAGCGAGCCGGGGGGCAACAGGACGAATATCGGGAAGAAGACGGGACTCACGTCCCCGCCTATTATCTGGGCCCTGTCGAACCTCTCCGCGAGGAAGTCGCCCTCGGTGTAAGCCTTCCCCGTGACGTACTTGTACCTCCAGCTTAGGCTTATATCGAAGTCCGTGACCCCCTTGACCACGAACTTCCCGTAGCCCAGGTTCCTGTCCTTCCCTATCCCCAACTTCTCCAACAGCCTCAAGGCCCTCTCGAGCTTGCCGTTCCACTCGGTGGCCAAGAAGCCCATGTCGTATGCCGGCATGAACGATGGAGTGGAGTAGATGTCCGCCGAGTGGTTGACCCTGTCGATCCTGTTCTTGTACTCGACGATCGTCCTCCCGTGGGACTCAAGGTAGTCCGACCCCTTCAGCGCGAACTCTTGGTTATTGTAGTCCTGGACGTATATCTCGTCGCTGTTCTCCCTACACCTGAAGGTGTACGGGGGCTCCGCCTTCTTGAGGACATCAACCCTGATGAAGCCGATCCTCCTCAGCCTCTTATCCTTTTCCCTGTCCTTGCACTCGACCTTCCTATAGGGGGTCTTGACGTAGAGAGTGCCGTTTATGACGGGGAACATGGAGGAGAACTTGACCTTTCCCTCCATTATCTCACTGAAGCTCTCTCCCAGCATGGCCAAGGCCTTAATGAAGGCCCTGTACAGCGTTACGGCATCGACGTAGTCCTCCCTCTCGCCAATCTTGAAGGGCGAGACGAACCTGACCGTTATTAACTTCATTAAGTCTGATTCCGCCCTCGGTTCTTATCTTTTTCCTCGCGTTGCAAGAGTCGCTGAAGGTAATACTGACTGCAGTCGAGCCCAAGTCCGTTAACTTCGGAACGGCTACCCGTGTGTGATACGAAGCTATATATTTCAATACAAAGGACTGAACTCGTGAAGATAACGGCTAACATAAGCGAGCCGGTCGAGCTCAAGGCCACATTGGAGGCGAATAGAATAACTCTGATAGTAGGCCCTAACGTGGCCGGGAAGTCCGTGCTCTTGAGGTGTATCTTTCACTCTATCACCGGGAACAAGTACGACTTGAGCGTGGAGACAGAGCCGATAAAGGAGTGTAGCGTTAACGAGAACTTCGACGACGCGGTGTATTTAGACCCGTACGCCATAACCTACTACATCTACGACAAGTACAAGGATTACTTCAGGGAGGCGGAGGAGGTAGGGGAGAAGAACTTAGAATTGACGAGACTTTCAAAGATCGGGAAAGACGTATCGGGGATACTGAGGCTGTTTTATGTCCGCTCACGATCCAGGGACGAGGACTTGTATGAGGCTATGAGGTTGGTGGAGGGCGAGGTCGCGGAGGTGTCTAAAGAGGCGAAGGAGGCGGGTCACGAGGAGGAGGTGAAGTATTTAATGCCTCTGAGGATTTCCGTCACACCTGAAGGGATAGAGTGGAGAGACGTCTTCGGAAACGAAGGTCGAAGCGTTACGAAGCTCCCGCCCTCGTTCTACTCGGCTCTCGCCCTGACCGCCATGATATATTCGTACGCGTTGAGCAAGAAGGAGAAGGTCTTGCTATTACTCGACGAGCCCGAGGCCTTCGCTTACCCGAGCTTCGCCTACACGCTGGGCAGAGTGGCACAACGCCTAGCATCCAGCTCGGAGAACTTGTACATCATTGCGACCACCCACAGCTGGGACTTCTACAAAGGCGTCATGCGCTCTAGCAACCTGGTGACTGCATACGTGATGACCAGAGAGCGTAACAAAGTTACTCTGTCTACGCTGAAAGAGGGTTGGTACATACCGGGCTTCAGTCTGTCGGGCGTGTTGCTATGAGCGTAAGGAAAGTGTACATAGACCTAGTAGGAATATTCTATTGTGTAGAGTACTGTAAAAATGAAGGGCTTTTAGGAACACTGAAAAAGGAATTGTTTAGTAAGCGCTTGAGGAAAGATGAAAAAGTAATTTTGATAGTAGCGTGGGATAAAAGTGTGAAGTTAGGGGAAAACATTACACGATTAATCAACGAGATCGTCGGTTATCTCACTTTCAGGACTAATTTGTTCAGAACTAATTCATCGATAATAGAATGTAATGACGGCTCTAAAAACTGCAATAGATTCGTTATCTGTGACATTCACAAAGCTTATTGTTGCATGTGCGACGCCTCTAGCGGCGACATAATCGCATCTATGAAGGCAAACACCACAATTAAGTGTGGCGAACACGGAGAACGCTCCATACACGATGGAGTGACGGACAATCTTAAATGCGATAACCTGAATTGCCCGAACTGTAACTTCGTCATATGTACTGTTAACTAGAGTAACACGACGCGAATGAACGTTAGCATAAAGTGGGGCGTCACATACGTCGTTAACCTTACAAAATTTATAATATCATTTTCCCTTTTCAAGACTCAGCCATGTCTCAGAGGCCAAACCCGAGGCCTCAAGTTAGTATATCGATAAAGAGCCAAGAGCCCATGGACATAGTGAGGACGGTGTTAGAAAGAAACCACGATTACTTCTTGAGGCAAATAAGGTCGGAGTCCTCTTACAGGAAGATCCATGAGATGCTGGCGACGATCCTGGACACTGCCGAGGGCATGAAAGATGAGGAGGCGGTGAAGTTCCTGAAGGAGCAACTCCCGAGGGCTTACCTGATAATAGAGTACCAAAACGTGAGGGGTCAGATTTACGACGACCTCAAGAAGATCCTCATCGACATGATAAACGACCTTCTGAACGCCCCTCAGAAGGAGGTCAAGATCCTAATAAGGAAAGCCAGGCTTCTGATAGACAGCCTCGCCGTGGTGGCGAAGGAGGTGGGATGAGGTGTCCAGCCAGCTCTCGCTAAAGCTACTCAAGATCGTGAGGCTCAACGTCGAACTTACGACTAAGACTGGCCTGCTGATCTCGGGCGGCAGGGCTTTGGGCCGCATCGGGGGCTCCGACATAGAGCCGATGAGCGTTGAGAGGGAGTACGCCTGCGAGGGCGATCAAAACAAGAAGATCACGGTCAGGGTGCCCTATATCCCCGGTTCGTCGCTGAAGGGGAGAATGAGGTCGTTGCTGGAGGTCGCCCTCGGGTTACCGCTCTACTCGTCCGACAGGAAGATATGGGCCCACATAATGGCTAGGGGGATATTCAAGGACTTGGCGGGGACGAGGATAACCGACGAGGAGTTCGTCAAGGCGCTGAAGGACACCCCGTTGGACAGGCTCTTCGGCTACGGCGCCTTCCCCATAAGGGAACTGCAGGACGGGCTAAAGAACAAGCAGGAGTTGGCTGAGCTGCTGAAGGTGTTGACGCCGACGGCCCTGTTGGTGGAGGACTTGTTCCCCTCTAAGGGGTACGTCTGCGACATCTACAAGAGGAACGGCCTTGTCACCTTCGACGACTTCATAGAGGACAAGGGCGAGAACAGGATAGACAGGGTCACGTCGGCCGCCGATCCAAGGGAAGTCAGCAGGGTTAAGCCCGGGGTGCCGTTCACCGGCACGATCTCGCTCTTAGTCTTCGATAAGAACGCGAACTCGGTTAAGGAGTTCCTGAACCTCCTGACGAAGGGTATGACGCTGTTGGAGAAGACCTACTTGGGGGCCTACGGCTCGAGGGGATACGGGAGGGTGGAGTTCACCAGTATAGACGTCTCAGTCTACGACCCTCAGGCTAACAAGGAGACGAAGTTCAAGGAAAAGCCGCTGAACTCCGTCGAAGAGCTGGCCAAAGAGATCGACAACCTCATCAAGCTAATCACGCAGCAGTCCTGAGGAGAGGTCAAGCGAGGGATGATCAAGGAGTCCTTCACCATAGAAGTCTCACCGATCACCCCCGTCTTCGTGTGGAGCGGGGAGACGCTGTACAGAGGGGCCGACTTCGAGCTGGTAGGCGAGAGGCTAATAGTCGCCGACCCCTTCAAGGCCATGGGGAAGGTCAAGGCCCTGAGCGACGTATTCAGGGAGGAGTTCGCGAGGGAGGTCAGGGGCTTCAAACTGGTTTTCTCCACCCCCTCCACCTCCCCCGCGCCCGACAGGATACTCATGATTAACGAGAACCTGATACCCGCGTCGACCGTCAAGGGGCTTATCAGGACAGCCGTGCTCAGCAGGATGGTCAACAAGGACGTGTACGAGGAGGTGCGCTCGAACTTGGAGGAGCTCATGAGGTTGCCGAAACACCAGATACCTAAGAGAGTGAAGGAAGTGGGAGGCCCGGTGGAGCTCCTCCTAAAGAGGAGGCTGCAGTTCGGGAGGGGCACGTACAACTACGACGCTTTCAGCAGGCTTTTGATCAGCGACCCGGAGGTCAAGGGCTTCTCCCTCTCCCTCCGCCTAATCAAGGTCTCAGAACTCGTGGGGAGCTTCTCCACCCAGGCCTACGCGATAACCCTCGACAGAGGGACGCTGACCTACGACGTGAAGGTAGTACAGCCTCAGAACTACGGCGTGAACGCCCAGCTCAAGGCGCTGGACGACTTGGTGAACAAGGACGCGATAGTGAGCGCCCTCAAGGCCTACAGCGAGCGCGTGGTCTCCTCGGAGAAGGAGAAGTTGAAGGCCGCGTCAAAGTTCCAGGAGTACAGGAAGTTCCTCGACACCCTGAAGGTCGAGGGCAACTGCTTCCCTGTGAAAGTAGGCATGTTCACCGGCCACAAGGCGAAGACGATCCCGCTGCCACCCGACTTGGAGAGCCTTAGGAGCAAGGTCATGACAAAGGTGACGGAACACTTCTGGGACGACAGCACGGTCAAGCTGATCGACTCCGTAGGGGTCGGTTGGGCGAGGCTGTGCGTCGGGTGACCTAGATGGACGCGAAGCTGATACTGGTCACCCTGCTCCACGACGTGGGGAAAATACTGCAAAGGGCCGGGGAGAGGCCGAGGTGCGTCCTTGAAGGCGACTTCCACGAACACGACAGACTGACGTGTGACTTCCTTCAGGACTACCTGGGCGAGGAGTACGTCAAGATATTCAAGGAGGGGAAGTGGAGGGTAGCGGACTACGCGTCGGCCTCCGAGAGGATAGGAACCGAGGCCGGCCCCCAACAGCCCTTCACGACCCCCCTGCTAGACCCCGTCCTAGACGTGAGCCCAAACGACCTGGACAAACTGCGGGACAAGGAGGTCTGGTACCCCGTGACTTACATAGACTTCAACGCGCGCCCTGAAAGCTACGGGACTAGGAAAATGAGCGAGGCCTTCGTGAGCTACAAGAAGATCGAGGAGGTACTCAAGAGCCTGGCCGAAAAGGCCAAGAAGATAAAGGACCCACTGAGCCTCCTCGAGACCTACGACTACATATACAGGACGGTCGCGTTGCTGGTGCCGGCAGCTGTTTACCAAGCTGTGCCCAATACGACGCTCTACGGCCACAGCAGGCTGGCCGCCCCACTCTCCGTCTGCCAGAAGGTGAGGCTCCTCTTGATCGACGTCAAGGGGATCCAGAGGTTCCTGACCAACGTGAAGGGGGAGGCGGAGACCTCCAAGAGGCTGAGGGGGAGGAGCTTCTTCCTCCAGCTGCTCCAGAGGGCCCTGACGGACAAGCTCGCCGAAGTCCTGGGACTGACCTCGTTGCACAACATATCCTTCGAACCGGGCAAGCTGATATTCGTGGCCTGTGGCCTGGACGAGAAGAAGGTGAAAGACGTAGAGAAAGTGCTGACCGACCTCGAGGAGTGGAGCGCTTACGAGCTCCAGTTCGCCTACTCGCTCAGCGGGGAAATAGAAGTGGCGAAGATGAAGATATACAGCGAGAACGAGGAGGACAGGGACTTCCAGAGGGCTCTGGACGAAGCCTTCAAGAACCTCCGGACAGTCGGCAGACCCTCCGTGACTAAGGACGTCAAGGTCGACTACTTCGGCGACCTGAGCCCCAGGTACTACGAGGTCGATAAGGTAGAGGGGATAGAGACGCTGACCGCCGGCGAGGTTACGCCCCGCGCCGAAACAGGAAGGCCGCAGTACATCTCGGAGATGAACCTGATCTCCCTGATCGTCGGCCACTCGACGAGGAACCTGGACTACGTGATAGAGGTGGTGTACAAGGACGGGGCGAGGGGGGAGAACGCCTACAGGGACAACGTCGGCGAGATCTACATAGAGCCTCTGAACGTGGGCTTCCTGTTAGTCCACAACGTGAGAGGGGACGAGTCCAGGAAGGGCACGACAGGCAACAGGAAAGACGTCGCGTTCTTGAAGAGCCTGATCCAGACCAAGAAAGACGTCGCAAAGAGGATAAGGGTGTTCGCGGTCAACGACACCACGAACTTCGTCCTCGAGGAGCTGGCAGAGGAGGGGGTCAGCTTCGGCTACATCACCCTGAGCACCTACCACCCCGTGGACGAGGGGGGTAGGTTCAAGAGCCTCGACGAGCTCGGCAATTACCTCGCCCTGGGGGTGACGGACGGGGACAGGATAGGCGAGATCGCCAAGAGGCTCTCCGCCTTCCCCGGCAGGTTCATGACGTTCTCGACCCTGTTGGACTTCGCCTTCGCGCACGTAGTGGTGAGGGAGGTCACCGATAGGACTGGCCAGGGGGCCCCGGTCGTGATACTCTACTCCGGGGGAGACGACCTGGCGGTCTACGGGAAGTGGGACGAGGCCTTCGAGCTCCTCGTCCGCCTCTCGAAGCTGGTCAGAAGGGTAATACCGTCGATCTCGGTCTCCGGGGGAGTGTTCGTCTTCAAGAAGAAGTACCCCATAGCCTACGCCTACTCCTTCGCTAGGGAGTACGAGGCCTTAGCGAAGGCTGAGAGGACGGGGAGCGGGGGCAGGGTGGCGAGCAACATCTTCGAGAAGTACAGGGAGGGGAGTAAGGAGCTGACCTCGCTCAGCTGGGAGGAGGCCGAGGAGTTCCTAACTGTCGCTAAGAACATCGGGGACAAGGTGCCGAGCGCTTACCTCTACAAGCTCTACCAGATAGGGTCGATGGTCGAGGCGGGCGAGGATCACAGGGCGCTGGTCAGCTACGCCTACCTGAACGCCAGGAACGAGAAGTACGCCGAGGAGATGAAGGGGATCTACAAGAAGTTCCTGACCTATCCCGGCGACGACGCGGAAAAAGTCCTTTCGTTCCTGCTCAAGTTCAGGACTGCTGTTAACATGTACTCGCTACTGAAGAGGGAGTAGACGCGAGGCAACATGATGTACATAACTAACTCGAAGGGCGACGGCAGCCCCTGCGAGAGGGTCTACGAGGGCAAGGTCATGAAGTGGTACTACTGCGGGAGCGAGAGGGAGCTCTTCGACTCATTGCTGAACCTGCTGAGGGGGGACAGGGGCTTCGTGATACTCAACGTTTACGGGAAGCCCATCCCTATCCCGGACGACCCGGAAGACTTCGTGGTGAAGGAGAGGGTGAGGGAGTTCAAGGGGGTGGTATACAACGTCAAGAGGCTCAACGAGCTGATAAGGAGGTCGTCGAAGTTCGAGCTCAAGGGACGGCGTTTGGTTAGCGCGAAGCTGAATGGGGAGGTGAGCGCGGAGGAGATCCTGAGACTAGGGATCAGGATACTGGAGCCCTTCGAGTTGCCCTTAGTGTAACCGATAGTACAACATCACTCCGCTTTTTCCCAACTCGAAAGTCTACGAAGTGCGCCGGGAGCTCAACACAACGAACGGGGGCGACGTCAGAGAGGCGGTCTCTTCGTCGTTCCTTTTAGTTTCGAGGGGATTAATTACGCGTGAAGCTCCTAGCACTAGTGACGTTTAGTCAACATGATACGGTATGTCCACGCGGGCGACCCCTGTGCGATCTCGTCACTTAAGCTTTCAATTCCATAGAGGATTAACCGACTTCCACGCATACAAGGTCGTGCAGGGCCTCAGGGACTACTTTCAATTCCATAGAGGATTAACCAAGTCTACAAATACCTATAACGAAATATACTGAGTACGCCTTTCAATTCCATAGAGGATTAACTCATTGTTTTCGACTTCTCGCCGTTTCCACCGAACCAGCTTTCAATTCCACAGAGGATTAACGGAAAAGCATGGCTGGTCATTAAGGAGATGGACTTTGAAAACTTTCAATTCCACAGAGGATTAACATCCCTGAGACCTGCAGAGCACGTCGAGAACGAGATTGCTTTCAATTCCACAGAGGATTAACGACGAAGTCCCGCCCCACAAGTTCAACCCCGTGTTCGAACGCTTTCAATTCCATAGAGGATTGACGTCAATCGGTTCTCCAGCCGACAGCATTGGCGAACCTAATCTTTCAATTCCACAGAGGATTAACGGGAGGTATTTTCGAAATAGTTGAAGTAGCCAAAGAGCTCTTTCAATTCCACAGAGGATTAACACGCGGGGATGGAGTATGATAAGCCGTTATTGCTATTGAAATATTTTCAATTCCACAGAGGATTAACTTAACACGATCCTTGATGGCGTTCTTATAGATAGAAAGGAGTCTTTCAATTCCACAGAGGATTAACCTCTGGAACCAGTACTACCAACGTCACCCTACCGATCTTTCAATTCCACAGAGGATTAACGTGCCATCACGTGAACCACCTATACAACGTATACATGCTTTCAATTCCACAGAGGATTAACTGTTAAAGAACAGGATTGACCCGTTCGATGTGACCTGGGAGCAGGATCTCTTTCAATTCCACAGAGGATTAACTCTTCCTCCTCAATACTGCTGACAGAGAGCGAGAGATCTTCTTTCAATTCCACAGAGGATTAACGGTCAAGAGCGGGTCACCGCTTTATGCGCAACTGGAATACCTTTCAATTCCACAGAGGATTAACCCCATTGCGGGAAAGTGCTGTTGCGGGCATGGGGCACAGAGACTTTCAATTCCACAGAGGATTAACATAGTAAGAGAGCTGAGGAAGAGAGGGGCTATGGAAATGACCTTTCAATTCCACAGAGGATTAACGACGAGCCGTTAAACGCTAGGTAGTAGTACAGTACGTATTTCTTTCAATTCCACAGAGGATTAACTGACGAACGCATCTACCTCGCCTCATCACAACGCCGTCGACTTTCAATTCCACAGAGGATTAACCAAGGGGAACGGCTGCAGCGTAGTGTTCGTGTAGCTCGCTTTCAATTCCACAGAGGATTAACAGTTTAAATGAACTTGTAGACAGTTTAAAAATAAGAATTAACTTTCAATTCCACAGAGGATTAACGACGTTCTCACGTTAAACGGAAAGAAGATCATGATCAGTACTTTCAATTCCATAGAGGATTAACGGATCCTGAACCCACAGGACATTAAACCAAGTGTCGTTGTCTTTCAATTCCACAGAGGATTAACAGGCGTACGTCGCGTGGTGTGAGGAAAACGACAGGAAAGCTTTCAATTCCACAGAGGATTAACACAAAGAAAGAGTCGGTCAAGAGAGCCCACCGCCTGAACTTACGCCTTTCAATTCCACAGAGGATTAACACGACTACCTCGGAGAGCTGGCTGACTCGATATTGAAGTCTTTCAATTCCACAGAGGATTAACGAGTAAGGCAGGAGCGAAAGGACTGTGGCGAGCTTCTCCCTTTCAATTCCACAGAGGATTAACAGATTTCGATTATAGCTATCTATTTATACTGAAAGGTGAGCTTTCAATTCCATAGAGGATTAACCTTGTGAACATGGACGACGGAATCATGAACCCGATCACAGATGGCTTTCAATTCCATAGAGGATTAACTACTATACCAAGAGGATTCAACAGGTCGAGGTGTTGCTGCTTTCAATTCCATAGAGGATTAACACGATAACGGGCTGGCACAGCAACAGCGACTGCATTACCTTTCAATTCCATAGAGGATTAACATCTCCTCGTCTTGACGTTTAACCACGAGCGCGTACCGCGCTTTCAATTCCATAGAGGATTAACAGCAACAAGCTCCGTCTTGAAGGGCTTGGAGGTTGTCACGCTTTCAATTCCATAGAGGATTAACCAATAATGGCGAAACTCCCCTCCATCTAGCCGCCTATCACTTTCAATTCCATAGAGGATTAACATCGACAGCTTCTCTAAGTACCTGATCTTTCTATTCAGCGCTTTCAATTCCATAGAGGATTAACTCTACAATTTCAGCTCCTCAGTCCTCTCTCGCTTCGCGATTCTTTCAATTCCATAGAGGATTAACGAAAGCGATGAGCCCTCCAGGCGCTGCTATCATGATAATCTTTCAATTCCATAGAGGATTAACCCATCTGCAGGGAAGTACACGGGCATATCCGTCAGCACGTCTTTCAATTCCATAGAGGATTAACTGCAAGTTTATATACCCCTTACCTTTTCCCTCACTTTTTCTTTTTTACGAGTCTAAGAGTCGGAAATCAGATAATAAGCTTTACGCGAACTACTTACGCTGCACTTTGTTCCCTTTCCACGTTATCGAGTCAGAAGTCAAAACGACTTGAGCCAATTTCCCGGCTTTCCCAAGGAAACTGAGGCGTTCTCTAGAGAGGGAATGATTTTAGGGCTGGACGCGGTCCCAAGGGAGGGTTCGTTCAAGGCCTTTCCCGGCTCCCCCAGGGAGAAAAACGAGGGGAAGAGTTCGCCTGCTACCTGGATGATGGAGAAAAGGACTGCCCGCTGAGGGCAATTCGCGAGCGACGCAGCATTTAGTTTCTCCTATTTTCAATAAATAAATTAAATCTCACTTCCGCGGTACCGAGTTTCCCGGCTTTAGCGAGGAAGACCTCAGACTCGCTCTCCCACAGCCCTCCGTTCCTTCCTCGCCACGGCCGGGAACGCTTTTACCCCCGCCTTTTTCACGAATATTAAATTCCTGGGTAATACCAATCCCGATGAAGCTCCAGGTCCTGAGGCAGCTCAGGAGGCTCCACTCCTACAGGGCCTCCGACCCCGTGGAGGAGGAGCTCAGGGGCTGGTCCTACACCCGTCCACCTGTAAAGCCCAGGCGCTACCTGGGGCTCTCGATGGCTGACGTGGCCTACCGCTACTGCCCCACCAAGAGGGACGTCTACCTGCGGAAGGTCCTGAACTTGCAGGGCGAGGCCAGGGAGCCGTTAACCTTAGGCAAGGCCGTGCACGAGGTGCTCGCCAGGGCCTCTAGGGACGTCTCGAGGTGGCTCTCCTCCGGCTTGCCGCCCTACAAGGCCATGGAGCTAGCGGTCTACAACTCCAGGAGGGCGTCCTCCCTCTGTCCCCCCAAGTACTCCGCCTATTGTTCATCGCTCTACGAGGCCTTCGCTCTCGACCTCCTCTCGGACGGCTCGGACTCCCCGTTGCTGCCAACCTTCTCGGAGGTCAGGGTCGACGGTACCCCCTTGGGCCTCTCCCCGAGGCTCTCGGTCGACGCGATAACTTCCCTCTCCATGGTCGTCGAGTTCAAGCTGGGCTCGCCGCAGGACTTCCACAGGTTGGCTTTAGCTGGCTACGCCATGGCCCTCGAAAGCAACCTCGAGCTCCCCGTGGACTTCGGGGCCCTGGTCTACGTCAACGGCCTGAGCGAGGGGGTTCCCAAAATCTCCTACGAGGTCTACTACATCTCCCCCGACCTGAGGAGGCAGTTCATCGACGCCAGGGACGAGGTCGTCGAGCTGATCTCGGAGGAGAAGGACCCGGGGAGGCCCGCGGTCTGCCCCTCATCCTGCCCCTTCTACTCCTACTGCAACGGGGGAGCGAAGGCTTGAAGACCCTAGTCGTTTCGGACCACGGCTCCCTGCTCAAGGTCAAGAACGGGGTCTTCGTGGTACAGTTCAAGGACAGGAAGGTCGAGGTTCCGCCCGCTGAGGTCGACGAGATACTGATATCCTCCTCGGGGGCCATTACAGTCCAGGCTATTAGGCTCGCCCTCAAGCACGGGATAACGCTGTTCTTCCTCGACAGGAACGGGAGCCCCTGGGGCGTCTTGACGCCCTCCCTAGGCACAGAGACCGTGAAGACTAGGGTCAAGCAGTACGAGGCCTACCTGAGCTCCGCTGAGAGGTACGGGGGAGAGATGGTCTCGGCCAAGATCTACAACCAAGCGGCCCACGTCAAGCACTAGGCGAGGAAGGGGTTCAGGGTGGACTATAAGAGCATCCTGGATAAGGACGAGCCTACAGCTGCCAGGCTCTATTGGGGGGAGTTAGCCCAAGTCCTACCCAGGGACTTGAACTTCGACGGGAGGGACCCCGAGGCTAAAGACCAGTTCAACCTGGCCCTGAACTACAGCTACGCCATACTCTACTCCAAGGCCTACAAGTACCTCTTCTTAGCGGGCCTAGACCCCTACCTGGGCTTCGTCCACAGGGACAGGCCGGGGAGCCCGGCGCTGGTCTTCGACTTCTCGGAGATGTTCAAGCCGTTGGTAGACTTCGCCCTGGTCAGGGCGTTTTTGTCGGGCCTCAGGCTCCAGGTGAAGGACGGGCTGATTTCCCCAGAGAGCAGGAGGGAGCTGGCCAAGGTCGTGCTGAGGGTCTTCGACGAGAGGTACAGGGAGTTGGGCGACCACAACCCCAAGACCCTAGACCAGGCCATGAGGGCCCACGCGGTCAAGCTGGCCTCGGCCGTCAAAGACGGGAGGGCATACAGGGGCTTCAGGGCGGAGCTTTAGGCGGTGTCTACCGTGTTGGTCTTGGTGGTCTACGACGTCTCGGACAACGCCAAGAGGCTGAGGCTGGCCAAGGAGCTGAAGAAGTTAGGACTGTCGAGGATACAGAGGAGCGCCTTCCGGGGGTCGCCATGGGGTGGGAGGTTATGGCGTCAACGGAGAGCCTGACGTGTCCTCGAGGGGAACCCCTGTTACACTCGGGTTTGCAAAAGCAATGTCTAAGGCCCTTAAGCGCGTAGGACAATTTTAGCCTGTCCTCATATAGGTCGAGACGTCCCTCCCCTCATCTCCGCGATTTCCCTCCTCTTCTCCGGCCTCGCTATCCGGTACGTGCCCGTAGAAGTGTCTGAAGAGCACACGGGCACCATACCGTCCACCGCCGTACTCCCTTCGTTAAACGGCTCAAGCTCGAGTGCGTTCGCCGGCTCCCGGCAGACCGTCTACGTTCTCCGGTGATTTTCCCCGCGTTCCTTCCAGAAAAGCGCCGTGGGCCCGCACTTTCGCTTCGACTCTTCTCAAATTATCAATGGTAGTTAACCTCAGGGAAAGCTTTCCGTTAGCTTCAGATTTTCGACACACTTATTCAACATTATGTTTTATAAGATGGGTCATTAACGAAAAACGGGGGAAGGGGATCATTGAATCCAGAGGAAAGAGAGGACTTATTCAACACGTACAACAACAACTATTACGCTAGTGACATTTACCCAATCTTACAAAAGACAATTGTAGAAAAGGGTGAAGACGCTAAAATTCTGGTCATTGGCCCCCCAAGGGGCGGGAAGAGCTTCTTAATAACGGGGAAATTGAAAGACCTACCCCACGTTTATGAGACGATAACTGGGTTCGAGAACTTAAAGCCGGCGAAGCCTAACGAGAGACGCGAGATCGCAGGGGAGAAGAAAGACGAAGTTGGTCAAATCATGAAGATATTTTCAGGAGTCAAGAGGCTTATAGGATTAGGGCTCGTGGACGTTAGGAATACCGCAATTGAGGGGTTTACAGAGGAGGAAATGAGGACTCTTAGGGAGTACTTGGGCGGTGTTGAGAAACTGCCAAAAGAGTTAGTAAACCATCTAAAGGAGTTACGCAAATCCTACGACGCAGTAGTATTTTACGCGATACCCTGGGACATTGACGAGAACAGTTTACCCGACGACGTAAGGGCGTCTGTTAAGCTAATGAAGGATCACTTCAAGAAACCCACAGAGTGGCTGGGTAAGAAATACGTACTCCCGGGCTTCGTAAAGGAGATCATAAGCGAGGCTAGGGAGGCCAACTGCGAGAAAGTTGAGGGCTGTAAAGCCGCGGAGGACTTCGTTATCGAGCAGGCGGAAGCTTACGAGAGCCTACTCAAATTTCTCGTGGGCGAGAAGGATGTAGAGTTCGAGGGCTTCTTGATCCTAAGCGTCAAGAGCTTGTTCGAGGACTTAACTAAAGAGAGTCTAAAGAAGTTGGCAGACGTTGCGATCGGACGTCTAGGAGGCATAGTGCTTTCAGCCGTGGCGACAGCAATATTCCTAAGCCTCATTTATAAGCTCACAGAGAGGGAGGAGGGCAGCGTTAAAGAACTCATCGTCTTCGGGGAAAAGTGGAGGAAGTTAAGCGACGAGCTTAAGAAGTTGATAGCGTCAAAGGTGGCCCTACAGTTGGGGATAACGCCGGAAGACGCGTTAGAGGCCATAAACGAGGTGACCGGACTGGACGTCGAGCAGTTGGAGAAGGCGTTCGAAGGTCTAAGGAAGGAAATTAAGGGGCTAAAGGAGAGATTAGATCGACTTGAGAACGTCATGAAAACTCAGAATATTGTAAGTAGTCTGTATACTGAGCCATCGCAGTTGCACATAGAATTTAAAGACGGTAAAACCTGGATTAAGTTCGGAAACCTTTCCTATAAGTTCGTGGATCCAGAGGGGTTTCCGAACCTTAAGGACAAGGTCGCTAACGTCGTAAAGAAGGTTAGGGAGGCCGTGGACGGGGGGAAGATTCTTATAGTCAGAGGACCTCACGGTGTGGGCAAGAGCACTTTCATCAACTACCTTATGGCAAAGATGTTGAAGGAGGGGGAGATAAAGGGCATAATAGACCTAGCTGCACTGAACGAAGGTCAGATCCACAGTACAATTGAGGAAGCTATCGGGTTCAAGAGATACGTTTTACTCTACGACCCATCAACTCTACTATTTTACGAGGTTGGGGGTCTGGGAAGGCCGAAGCAGGAGGTCGCTCGGGCTATAGTAAGTAAGGTCGAGAAGATTTTCAATCTCATGACTTCCGGGAAGGATGGGGTGACTTATTCCGTCCCCACGATCATAGTAATACCGGATGATGTTTATAACGTGTTACGCGAGGACGCTAGAAAGAGGGTTGAGAGTGTCGAGTTTAACGTTTCCGATATGGACTTCCTTAAGGAGATAATCAGGAGTTATTCCGGTTGCATGTTTGATGAGAACACTCTAAGTAACCTAGTAAGTGAGGTCTTGAAGTTTAAGGAGGGTTATACTTTAATTGCCAGGTTAGTTGGCGAGAATTTAAAGGAGAAAGGCTGTAACGTTAGCAGAATTGAAGAGTTACTGAGGGAGTCCAGAGGTAGGGCGGATCTCTTCCTTGTCTGGTGGATTAACGACTATCTGAAAATTAAAGAGGATAATGAAATAAATACACAACGGGTCGAGGCGTTCTCCGAGATCTTGGCCATAAGGGAGCCGTTAAAGGACGCAGTGAAAAGCGGAATGTACGTAATGCCCCCCTACTTCGTTAACCGCCTGGCGCGTTGGTCGAATGGATTAAACTTGGGCGGGAAGAAAGAGAATTGGGGGGAGGAAGCTCACTGGCTGGCGTTGAAGCACGAGGACCTTCTGGAGGACGCGATAAGCCTCATCGTGAGGGCCGTCAGAGGCGAAGAGATCAAGGACAAACAGTTAAGGGAAGTCCTGAGCGTCTGGATGGATCAAGAGAAGAGGGTCAGGGTCAACAGCATGGAAGAAGCCGTGAAATACGTATTCAAGGAATACGGCGGCAAGATCAAGGAGGTAATAGCCGGCGAAGGAGGTCTTGCCGACCCGAATAGCCCTTGCTGGAACGCGTTAGTGTTCGCTCTTGGTGCTGTAAGGGGGGGACACGGGCTCCGGCTACCCCTTATAGCTTACAAGAGGATGAGCGACGAGGGGAAACGCGACCTCGCCGAACCGGTCAGAAGGGCCCTTAACTTCCTGAGCGATCCTGAAAGCGAGTGTCGGGCCCTCGACATGCTGTTGGCCGACGGGGAGCTGACCCCCTTAAGTGAGGGACTTTTGCTTATGCCGTACTCGGCTGAGAAATTAGTGGACAACCCGTTCATCGACGTTATGGTTCAGCGCGACAGGATGAAGGGCGAGTTGGAGGCCCTCTTGAAGAAGTGGGAGGAAAGGCAAAAAGTCCATTTGCTAGAAGAAATTTACGGCCTGGGCCTCTCGATCCTCTCCGCCTACGCCAAAGTGGATTTCGCGGACGAGGCCTTACGGGTAGCTTCCTTGAGCATCGACACTGTAACACGTCCAAATCTTATAGTCTCTGCTGTAGATCTTTTGAGTTCGCTAAGAGGAAAGTCGCCCGACCGTTGGGCCGAATTCATCAGCTCTGCTATAAACGTAGTTGCTGACATTAAGGAAGCACTGCTCGGCATCGGAAGATTCGTCATGGATTCCCTTGAAGATCTGGACAAGTTGAGGGATTCCAATAAGGTTAGACTAGTTCATGCATTAGCCTCGTTGATAGGCGGCGGGGCCCCTCCAAACGTGGTATGTGAAACGGCCAAGCTCCTGCTGAAGGTGGCCGAAGGGCTGGGCAGCGAGTTTCTTAGGTATGCTTCCGAAGCACGCGTTCTTGAGGTTCTTACCAAGACTGGATTGAATTGTGGCATTAACTTAGCAAGAGAGATAGAGAGGCTCATAAGCGATTTGGACAGGGCGGAGAAGTTCGACGAGTGGTTGAAGGACGAGAACGTGAGGGAGTATTTAAAAGGTGTATCACTGAGACAGCCGAAAGAGGCCTTAGTCTCTCATGTGAAGAATATATTGGGGGTGTTACACTCCGCGGCAGGTGCTATTAGTCTACGAGAGGGCAAGTTCGACGACGCGGTGAAACACTTCGAGAAGGCCAGAGCTCTCGCCCAGGAGACAGAGCATTGGGGAAACTACGTCGCTGCGCACTCCTTCTTAGTGAGAGCGAGGGTTCTCAAGGCGGACAGCCTCCAGGGTCTAATTGAGGCCGCGGGCGAGTTCAGGGAGGTGTTCAACGAAGCTGTGGAGAAGCTAGGTATTGACGCCCGCGGTTCGCAGCTAAAGGGTATTACACTCGCAGAGTACTTGATTTACCTGGGACTTTCTGGCAACAAGGGCGAGGCGGAGGGACTTCTCAAAGTACTCGGCTGGTTACTAGACTATTTACCCCTTGCCATGAGGGTCGCGACGACGCTGCTCCTGAACTACTTAGGGGTAGTCGACCGGAGGCCCGGCGTTGACGAGGTGCTAGGTGCCGCCAGGGTACTCAGGTTCATGGCTCCGGCCCTGAAGCTCTCTCTAGGCCTTGACGTCGACTGTGGGAAGGGGTGCGAGGAGCTGTATGAGGGTGAGCCGGATGAGAAAGCAACGTTATGCGAACACGTTTGCAACGGTCTGCGCTTAGCCCTAAAGGGGAACAGGTTTGCGCGCGAGATGCTGGTCGAAGACCTCAAGTCCGTGTCCGAGGGTAGCGTCGTAGAAGAGCTCAGCAAGGAGTTCAGCCCGAGGGCCGTCATACAGGCGCTGTCGACGGATCGGTCTGTAGGCGACCTGATACTCACATTAAACGCCCTGCTCGACGGCGATAGGGAGACTGTGAGGGCCATCTCGAAGGGAAGTGAGCTCATACATTCTAACATAGATATAGTTTCAGGGCTTTTTAAGGCCCTACGCGAGGCGGTGGAGAACAACGACGAGGAGAGAGTGAAGCTCGCCCTGGCAAAACTGTACTATCTCCATTTCTAGCTTAACGTCGTTAACCTGGTCTAGCCTTATTTCCGTCATTTCTACCCGGTTTCCCTTACAGGAACGTCCCGTCGAGGAGAGCGGGACCAGGGCCTTCAGGCTCACCGACGCCGAAGTAAACGCCTTGACCAGGGACTACTCGGAGGAGGAGTTGAGGTTCCTCGCCTCGCTCGTGGAGAGGGACAGGACTCTGACCGAGTTGGCTAACTCCCTCAAGAGGAGCGAGAAGACCATGCTGAACAGGACTAGTGGCCTGAAGAAGCTGGGCCAAATAACGACCAGGGGCAAGGACAGGCTGGTCTCCTTAACCCCCTTGGGGAGGCTCGCGGTGAAGCTCGCGGCCTGGAGGGCTGGTCAGGCGGAGGAGGCGAGGGCAGGGGAGAGGGCGACCGCCCAGCCTGGGAAGGCCTGAGGACTCGCTTAGAAATGAGGGAATTTATCTCTTAACAACCCTTCGCGTACTCCGTTCCCTGACATAGAAGTATGGCGTGAAGAGGCATCCCCTTCGTCCGGGGTCTGGAAGTGCATCGAGACCGGCGAAAGCGTCAGCGGGCGCGAAATAGTCTCGAGGTTCTATCAACTGGAGGGCCCTGGAGCTGAGGAGGATCTTGCTGAGCGAATCCCCCTCCCTTGACCAATCTCCCTCAGGTAGGCCACGAACCTCTTCCTGGAGGACACCAGGGCCAGGAGGATGGCCACGTCGAAGAGCCTCATCCCCACGGTGAGGTCAGTGATCACTGGCTCGGGGAGGGGTAAGAGGGCGTCGAGCACGGAGGAGAGCAACGACTCGAGGGAGTCGAAAGCCACTTCCACCACCTTCGGCGGGGGGTAGTTCGCCCTCGAGCAGAAGGCGTTGAGGTTCTCCAGGGCAGTCCTCGTCGAGGAGGTGATCGGGGAGGGGACTACTATCACGAAGGGGTCGTCGGGGGAGGCGGAGGTCTCGGCTAGGAGCCTGAGGACGAACTGCTCGGTGTAGCCGAGCGTTGTGAAGTAGGACTTCACGTGTTACAGGGTTTTTCTAAATTTAAAAAGAAAGTGGTTCTCCCGGGCTGAGCAGGGAGGACGGGGAAAGCGAGGTCTCCTCAGGGCGGTAAAGTAGGGCGTGGGGAGGAGCGGTGCGGGGCTCGTTGTAAAGTTGCGAGAGTAGAAGTCCAGAGGTCCCCTCCCTCCTTTTCTCCCTGGGGGAGCCGGGAGAGGCCTTGAGTTGACCCTCCCTAGGGACCGCGTCCAGCCCTTAAGTAATTCCCTCTCTAGAGAACACCTGGACTTCCCTGGGGAAGCCAGGAAATGGGCTCACGCCGCTTTAACTTCTGACACGACAACGTGGAAAGGGAACAAAGTGCAGCGGAAGTAGTTCGCGTTAAGCTTATTATCTGATTTCTGATTCTAAGACTCGTAGCAAAGAAAAAGTGAGGGAGGAGGTAGGGGGTATATAAACTTGCAGTTAATCCTCTATGGAATTGAAAGACCAGGAACTGCCACCCCGAGTCCCTGAGCTCCGGCGGGTGTTAATCCTCTATGGAATTGAAAGCAACCGATGCAGTTTCCTGCGGTGCAACCAGTCACGGTTAATCCTCTATGGAATTGAAAGCGTATAACTTGTTCGCTGGGTTCACCGACTTCAACAGCAAGGCGTTAATCCTCTATGGAATTGAAAGCCTCCCGGAAGCACGAAGTACGTCATCGCTAGTGCTATAGCGTTAATCCTCTATGGAATTGAAAGTTTTATTAGGTTGAACACGTACCAAGCCAGCTCCTTTATGGTGTTAATCCTCTATGGAATTGAAAGCTCGACCGCTTCCTCATACTCTTCGACTGGGTCTTTCTCGCGTGTTAATCCTCTATGGAATTGAAAGAAAGCGTAGTAAGGACTACAGACTTTACGAGCTTTTCCCTAGTTAATCCTCTATGGAATTGAAAGCCGGATCCCGGCTTGTCAGTTTGCAAAAGTATTTGCAAACCGTTAATCCTCTATGGAATTGAAAGGCGAAGCCGACGATGTTCATGACCACACCGCAGCAGATCAGTTAATCCTCTATGGAATTGAAAGAGAGTTCTGTTAACTCCCCAGTTAACGTAAAGAGAGGAAAGTTAATCCTCTATGGAATTGAAAGATGACGACGTGTAACTTTCGACCCACGCATACGTAGGCTGGTTAATCCTCTATGGAATTGAAAGATGATCAGCTTAGATTTGCTTTTCTCGTCATCGTAGTTAGTTAATCCTCTATGGAATTGAAAGTAGCACACGAGCAGTCATTAGTGCACTTAGCTCTTCGTCGTTAATCCTCTATGGAATTGAAAGAAAGTAAAAAGTAACAGGAATATCACCAAAAAACTGATTAGTTAATCCTCTATGGAATTGAAAGGGTTTATCTGGCGACATTGCCATTATTACGCAGAACGGTAGTTAATCCTCTATGGAATTGAAAGGAGTTCACGTTCACGTTGAAGCTTTGTCCTGTCACCATGTGTTAATCCTCTATGGAATTGAAAGTTGCTCTGCAAAGCGGAGTACAACCAGCGTCGTCTAAGGCAGTTAATCCTCTATGGAATTGAAAGCATCATATTCGATCAACTCAGAGTCAATGAATATAGCGAAGTTAATCCTCTATGGAATTGAAAGACATTACCGGTACAACGAACTCCGAAATGTCCTTGAGCCGTTAATCCTCTATGGAATTGAAAGGAAATAGTCCTGTGCCCGGCCCTGACAAGCGCGGAACTGGTTAATCCTCTATGGAATTGAAAGACATCGCAGCGAAAGGAGGCGACAGAATCTACATCCGCGGTTAATCCTCTATGGAATTGAAAGGTAGCCGCGTCGTACAGCTTCACCCTCCTTACCTTGTAGCGTTAATCCTCTATGGAATTGAAAGCTTTCAGGACGAAATAGATCGCCGTGTCCCCTATACTCGCCCCGTTAATCCTCTATGGAATTGAAAGTTTGCAACCGTTTCGTCGTTCCAAAGCTTATGGAATTCTGTTAATCCTCTATGGAATTGAAAGCTACCACATAGACTTACGTCTCATTTTTTGACCAGTACGAGTTAATCCTCTATGGAATTGAAAGATTTGCTGTATCATAGCATGGATAGTGGCTACAGGGGGCGAGTTAATCCTCTATGGAATTGAAAGTTGGTGATTTTCAATGTTATAGTTTCACCATTTTTCGGTGTTAATCCTCTATGGAATTGAAAGTCAAGGTATTCGTCAAGTACAACGTACCACTTTGTCGGGTTAATCCTCTATGGAATTGAAAGCCAATTACCTTGTAAAGCCAAATTGGTTCAAATGGATATCCGGTTAATCCTCTATGGAATTGAAAGATTATTCCGTCCTCTTGTTCAGTCTTTTCGCACGTTGGAGGTTAATCCTCTATGGAATTGAAAGGCTCAGAGAAGCCCTCAACGACCAAGACATAATCATAAGGGTTAATCCTTTATGGAATTGAAAGTGAAATTATCAAAATGTCTTGAATAAGTTCAAGTGAGAGATGGTTAATCCTCTATGGAATTGAAAGGTCTCCCCGTTAAGGGGTCATGATCCACGTAGATCGTGACGTTAATCCTCTATGGAATTGAAAGGGGACATCTAATACGAAGCCAGGATAGTCACGCCAATTGCGTTAATCCTCTATGGAATTGAAAGTATAAATTGGCCCTAATTCGTGATAAAATATATGTTCTATCGTTAATCCTCTATGGAATTGAAAGCGGATAAACTACCTCGACGGCTATGTCATGATAAAGGTCGGTTAATCCTCTATGGAATTGAAAGTTTGCCTTTGCCATAAGATATGTATTATATAGTTCAGAGTTAATCCTCTATGGAATTGAAAGCAGCAACATGTTCATCATGGTCTGCAACATCATCTGCCTGAGTTAATCCTCTATGGAATTGAAAGGCTAATGCACCAAGCGCTATTAGTGCTACAGCCCAGAACAGTTAATCCTCTATGGAATTGAAAGTGAATTCCAGCGATCAGCGTCGGCTGGGTTGCGCTGATTGCTGTTAATCCTCTATGGAATTGAAAGTCGGACTGAAAAATCAATATCTCATCTTCTTGATTGGGGGTTGTTAATCCTCTATGGAATTGAAAGACGCTTGCACTGCTGTAAGTGTAGCTCTGGCCAACACACTGCGTTAATCCTCTATGGAATTGAAAGCATTCGGTCCCTGGTGCCCGGGGGCGTAGCAGAGCGACCGGGTTAATCCTCTATGGAATTGAAAGAGTTCCTCCTCATCGCCGGCTGGGTCTACAAGCTGTGGTGTTAATCCTCTATGGAATTGAAAGTTTTTAGAATGTCGTACAGGCCCTCGTTCAGGGCTGAACGTTAATCCTCTATGGAATTGAAAGTTTGTCTGTAGAGGTTCATGACAGCTCGCAACGCTGGATTCACGTTAATCCTCTATGGAATTGAAAGGTCAGGAACATGTCGGCGCCGTTCGATGCCAAGATGCTGCGTTAATCCTCTATGGAATTGAAAGAAAACATAAATTAAGTTTTCGAGAATTGCCTTAAGAAACTCGTTAATCCTCTATGGAATTGAAAGGGTCGTAGATGTCTCTCAGTATATTGAACGCTATTGGATTCGCGTTAATCCTCTATGGAATTGAAAGACTATAGTGCCGATCGTGACAGCCAAGTTGTCGGGTTGGTGTTAATCCTCTATGGAATTGAAAGGTCAAAGTAAGAGAAGAAAACGTCTGGGTCTACCTCTCCCGTTAATCCTCTATGGAATTGAAAGGCCGTAAACTCGATACTGCAGGTAAACAACGTAGCCACCGTTAATCCTCTATGGAATTGAAAGTCTTAAAGAGTTCGTACTCGTCATAGTTTAATTCCGTATCAGTTAATCCTCTATGGAATTGAAAGCTACACTGGTCTTCACGCTCGTCCACAGGGATTGTTTTGTTAATCCTCTATGGAATTGAAAGTTAATGAAAAATCTTTTCAGAAGAGTCTAAAACAGAAATGGGATCTCATGAAAGTCGGACTCCAAGCAACGGTGAAACTAAGTTTTTATCACTTCGCGGTATAGCCACCTTGTGGAAATACCGAAGCTCCTAGAAGAGGCCCTCAAGAGGGAGGCCTTTGAGAAGGGCATCGACGAGGAGGTCCTGATAATAGACAAGCTCTCGAGGGACCTGGACCCCGCGACTCGCTTCGCCCTGTACGTGGAGAAGGCGGACGACCTGCTCTCGGAGGCGAGGAAGTACCTCGAGGCGGGGGACTTGGTCCAAGCCTCGGGGAAGGCCTGGGGGGGCCTGCGCCTCCGCGGTCAAGGCTTACGCGGAGAAGAGGGGGCTCGAGCACTACAGGCACAGGCAGCTGGAGGAGGCGATGAGTAAGCTGATAAGCGCGGAGAAGGACGAGAAGTTGGTCTCCGGCTGGTCCGTCTGCCTGAGGCTCCGCTCCAACTTTTACGAGGGCTTCATGACGAGGGAGGACGTCGAGCTGTCGCTGTCGAAGGCCGAGGAGTTCGTGGGGGTCATGAAGAGGGTTCTGGGGAAGGTCCCCCAGGCCAGTTAGAACCTCCTGGACGCCGGGGCCCCGCGGCTCGGGCGGCTCATCGTCGACAGCGGGCGGAGCCGCTCACAACCGAGGGGGCGTGAAGCCCTCGACCCGCAACGGGCTCGGTGAGGGTTACGTACTCGTGGTTCTCCGCCCCGCCGCGTGTGTCGCGCGGCGTCAGCACTGTGTAAGCGAAGGGTGCCAGCGACGGCGTCGGAGCGAGTCCCAACTGGCCCGTAAGCCGTGGGGGGGGGGTGTCAGGGACTGCGACCCGAGAGGGGCGCGACGGCGGAGGAGTTCGGTGGCTATCCAAGGCCGTTAATCCCTCTCCTCTTCGACCTCGCTCGCGGCGAGGGCTAGGCCCCTCAGTTTAGGGGGTTAAAAGGTCAACGGGTGAGCCGGACAGCCCTTCAGTAGCGCGATCTAGGGCCACAAGACGTTTAATAAAAGAAACCAGCGCGGCCTCTCTTGCCGTGCCAAGCGACGCGGTCGGCACGTCAGTTAAGACGTCAGTTTAAATTCAGTTTCACCGATTAAACAGTCGATACAGTATGGGCATACGGGTGGAGGTGGGGAAGGAGGGCCGCATAACGATCCCCAAGAGCGTGCGGGACTCGCTAGGAATAAAGGAGGGGGACGTCCTGGTCTTGACCGTCGTCGGGCGCAAGATAGTCCTCGAGCCGGAGAGGAGGGTGGACGTGCGGGAGGTGGCGAGGAAGCTCGACGAGCACGGGAAGAGGGTCTCTTACGCCAAGAGGGCGAGCCTGGGGGAGCTCGAGGCGGTGAGCTTGGAAGAGGAGTTCGAGGATGATCTTTCCGGACGCTAACTTCCTGATATACCTGAACCTAAATGTAAGCGAGGTAAGGGATTATTACCTGAGGCTCTTGACTCAACAGTCTTTGTTCACCGACCCACTAGTCCTAGACGAGGTACTGTACGTGTCTAAAAAGAAATACGGGGTTGAGTACAGCGACACGATGGAGTTCTTAGGCGAAGCAGTCTGAAGTACCTGACGGTTTTACCGATTACGGTGAGGGAATACGAGAGGGCGAAAGAGGTCATGAGGAGGTACTCGATCAAGCCCTCCGACGCCTTTCACGTCGCCGTCATGTTGAACAACTCGCTGGACTTGGTCTTGAGCGAGGACAGGGAGTTCGACAAGGTGAAAGAGGTCAAGAGGATCTGGATCAGGTGAAAGAAGTCGCGTCCGTAACGCCCCCGACGTTTGCTGTAGTTCCGCTTTCGCTCGCGCCCCTAGGCCGAGTAGGGAGTTGCCGCGGTTGGGCTTCCAGTAATGTCAACGGTCGGTACCTTCGTCCTCTGCGCGTGCAAACCCGGCCCTCGGTCAGGTCGATTCCGTCTTCTCTCGGTCGACGCGGTCTAACACTAACGGCTCCGCCGTCCCGAGGAAGAAAAGGGTGTCCCCGTCGCCCGCGGGTTGGAGTTACGTAGGGCATCTGGGCGCGATAGCACAGGCCTCGAAAGCTATGCCGGCGCCTTGAGGGACGCTCGAGCCCCTTGAGACCCGAGGCGGTGGGAGAAGGAGAGAGGGAGGAAAACAGGGGCCATCGCTAGGGGTAGCCGAGGAAGGCCGGAGCCTCCGCGAGCGGCCAGACGGCAGAACGCTTGGCGTAACCCGGGTAGCGGGAAGGGGCTTCGCGGGATCGCGGGGGTCTCCCGCTCATCAGGTCGTCCGCGGCCTTTTCCCCCGGGGCGAGACGGAAGCGGGCCGCGTCAGGCGCGAGGCCTGGAAGGAGGCCAGAGGGGAGCTGACGGCGGGTTCCCCCGTGGGGGCCAATACCGTGGGGCGTCCCCCTGTCTCCCGGACTTAGGAGCCCGTGAACCTTGGGGCCCCTCCCTCCGACTCGGGCCTCTACCCCCTGCTAGGGGCGCCGCGCGTCACTTTTTAAGTGCCTCACCCCGTGATACCCGCGTAAAGCGTCGCCGGAGCCCTGTACGCCTTCGCGGGCCGAGACGGGACTTTCACCTTCGGTTAACTCCCTGTGATTTCTGAACACTGTGATGAGAGGGGAAAAATTCTGCGATCACCCAAAAAGAAATGGCTTCGGCGGTCTTTAACTGCGTGAAGGAGAACGAAAGGAGCCTGGTTGACGAGAAGGCTCTCTTAATCTCCCTTTCTTTGGGGATCCCCATAGACGACTTCTACGAGGTCGACGGGCGTCTCACCTATCGCGGCCCGGCGAGCGGTTACGTCGCCGACTGCGAGGAGTACCTGTCTCTGGTAAATAAATACGACGAGGAGGCGATCCTAGAGGCTTCCCTCTACATGTTCAACCTGATAAGGAGGGGGGTGCGCGGGAAGTTGGGCGGGAGGGCCTCCGAGTTGCTCTCGGAGCTCGGCTTACTCAGGGCCAACCCCTGAACTTCTACAACCTCTCTGTTCCGTGTCCCGTTCGACTGGGTGTGGGGGTTCCCCGCCCTCTCCGACCGGACGATCGTTTGCGAGGGGCACCGCGACCTCACCGTCGTGCTCCTTGGCATATCGTAAAAATTCGGTTTCAAGGCGTCCGGAAGCGGAGGACTTGCCCCGTTCCCCCATCTCTCAGACCCCGCAGAACGCGGCGTAGACCGAAGCCGTCGTAGGGGCTCGCGACAAACGTGAAGGGACCTCTCCGTCTGTCATCATCCCACTGTCGTATCCCGTCGTTACCTCTCGGAACCGGTGTTCCCTTTCCGTTAGAGACGGCCTCCTAGATGCACTCCTGGTGTGCCCTACGTTGGGGTAGACCCCAAACGCCATGCCGCTCCGTACTACGAACCTCAGCCTCTGAAAGAGCGCCGGCGATACCGTTGACGAGTCCGTGTGGGACTGAAAGCGGGTAGACAGGCGTCTGGACGCAGATTAGGCTCTCCCGGCCGTCTTGATACACAGGGAGTGGCTAACGGCCCTGTCCGCCCCACCGACGTCAGTCGGAGGCTCTCCCGGCCAATGAGTTCTAGGGCCGCGCGGGAGTAAACGGGTCGTGACGCCCTGGGACGGCGGTACGAGCGTGGAGGCTCCCAGACGGCGCGGTTCCTCAGCTCGGTGGATGAGAGGCGCTTGGGGCCTAACGGTGCCCAGAAGGACTCGTGGGCGAGCTGGGGGCAGAGAGGCGCACGACACCCCTGGGCTGTCGGTGCCCAAAGGGATCCGACCCGCGCCGTCATCCCGACGTCCCGCGGGCTGTCATTGGTCGCCTGGGGAGGATCGAAAGCCGCGACGCTTCCGGCCGCGCCTTGGCCGAGCTCCGTTGGTAGTCGACGCGGGGGCAAAGTGCAGGCCCAGGGCGAGGGGCTCTCGAAGCGGCGTGAAGGAGCGTTGGGCGAAGGGATGTTCTCGAATGAGGGCAGTCGCCGGGAGGAGGTCTTTGCAGGGTCGCAACCCGTATTGTCGGGATCTCGACCTCGTCGCTCTCCTCAGAGGCGGATAGCCCCGCGACGCCCGGGTAGCAGATCGTTGGCTCCCTAGCTCTCGCCTTTTCTAGATTAAGAGAGGCGAAAGTTCTCCCAGGCCGGGCGGGGAAGGGTGGAGACGGGCGAGGTGAGGGAGGTCGCGGGGCGGCGCGAAAGCCCTCGGGCCGTTAGAGGCCCCCGAACGGGGCGTGAAGCTGGTTCGTCCGCGTTGTTCGTGCCGTGCTCAAGGGCTCGGCCCGTGACCCTTCCCGGGTCCCGCGAGGAATTTGCGTTAGGCCGGGGTTCCTGCCGACCGCGTCCATTCCTCAAGTCATTCTCTTTGTCAAGAACACGTGGGCTTCCCGGGGGCGGCCGGGAAATTGGCTTTAGCACGATAAGTTCACAACTTTTCGCCAAGTGAACTCCAGATAGGAACTGGGAAAAATTCTCGTAAGGCTTATAACGTGGTTTAATCACTAGCGTCTTGAAAAACAGAAAACAAGGGGCGATGAGGGGAGGTATATAAGTTTTCAGATAATCCTCTATGGAATTGAAAGCGAACTGCTGTGGTACGCTAGGTATATCGTCGCGGAGGGATAATCCTCTATGGAATTGAAAGTAGATGCACGTATCATCCGCTTCGCACATCCTCCGCACTGATAATCCTCTATGGAATTGAAAGATATTCAACTTTGTTTCAAATATTGTAATAAACGATGTCCGATAATCCTCTATGGAATTGAAAGTTTCAAACTAATATATAGTTCCACGTCAGCATCTATATAGATAATCCTCTATGGAATTGAAAGAAGAGGAAACGCCAAACCGTCAAGATTATCAGACCTATGAGATAATCCTCTATGGAATTGAAAGCGATCGTGGGCAAGCTCATCCTGTGGAAGATGGAAAGGGAATAATCCTCTATGGAATTGAAAGGTTTTTAAGCTTTGCGGGACTTGGCTTGGAAAGGGAAGGAAGATAATCCTCTATGGAATTGAAAGTCAGAACGCGTCCCGTACGTCATCGTGAAGCACGGTGTCCGATAATCCTCTATGGAATTGAAAGGGACTACAACGCCATCGAAGAACTCGCGTACTCGGTTATCGGATAATCCTCTATGGAATTGAAAGACCTCCTAAAAGAGCAAAACTTACATTTCTATAGAGATAATCCTCTATGGAATTGAAAGGGCTGATGACGCCACGAGGGCCAACACAGGGACGGCTAAGATAATCCTCTATGGAATTGAAAGATTTAAGACTTCCGAGATGTCCACGCCGTGGAGTTCTTTAAGATAATCCTCTATGGAATTGAAAGCCCCCCTTCCTGGGTGGTTTCAGCAGGGGTTTCTAACACGATAATCCTCTATGGAATTGAAAGGGGTGCTGACAATGCTTGTTGCTTATCAGCCGAAGAACCAATAATCCTCTATGGAATTGAAAGCGCTCCTGTTGAGCCTGTGGCGGATCGCGTAGGCGTCAAGGTAATCCTCTATGGAATTGAAAGTACTCGCAATCTTCATCGCGACCAGAAGCTTGGCGGGCTCGAGGTAATCCTCTATGGAATTGAAAGATAGATATCTCTTTAATGGGTTTGGGAATATTCGACTTTGGATAATCCTCTATGGAATTGAAAGTGCTTGATGTGCATGTGAAAGACTGGAAAGGCGTAAACTGATAATCCTCTATGGAATTGAAAGATAATTGACTGCGGCGACGCGTAGTAATTGACCATCGTGATAATCCTCTATGGAATTGAAAGTATCTTGTTTGTCAGTTCGAACGCCTTTTTCGCCGACAAGCGATAATCCTCTATGGAATTGAAAGTTCGCTCTCAACCCATTTTGATATCTTTTTAACTGTCTCCATGACAATCCTCTATGGAATTGAAAGAGAACTCTACGTGCTTGGCGATGGAATTTACTTCCTCAAGGATAATCCTCTATGGAATTGAAAGTACGCATTACAGCGATGTGGAGAGGGGTTCTGCCATCATACGATAATCCTCTATGGAATTGAAAGCTTTATCTGGTATTTGTCGTACGCCTTTGCGTTGTTGTAAGATAATCCTCTATGGAATTGAAAGCTTCCTCACAAATATCCCAACAGTTATCGCCGCAGAGTTCCGATAATCCTCTATGGAATTGAAAGTTTGTGTCTTTCCATAACTTTAAAAACTTTCTATTCGTTAAGATAATCCTCTATGGAATTGAAAGACAAGTGGGGGCTCACAAGCCTGAGAGAAGACAATGCCCATAATCCTCATACACGGAACGAAAGTTACACCAGGTCGCCGATATGCTACGTAATGATAACATAGGTAATCCTCAAGGAATTGAAAGTCCTCAGCAAGTACGTCGAAATGGGGTATTCGACCACCTGCGTTAATCCCCAATGAAATTGAAAGTTATATGCTGACTCTACGTTAGACCAAGGGGTAGACTGTCTTAACCCTCCATAAAAGCGGACAAGCGGCTGGGGACAGCCGCTTAACTGCGTTAGTAGTCACCCCCCCCCCCATCGAAGGCCTGCCTTCACCGCTTCATCGCCGAACGAAAAAGCGGGGAAAGCTTATACTCCGCCCCGCCGTCTGAACCGGGGTGGTGAAGATAAACAAGGACACGACTAGGCTCATCGTCTTCATCGAGGATCTCGTCGACAAGCTCATCGAGGAAGTCGGGAAGGAGAACCGCTTCCTGCTCGTGACCTCGGACACTCCGCTGGAGGAAGTGATAGTGAGGTACGGCAACCTGTTCGACATAGCCTACAACCTGTACGACTTCGTGATCGGGGAGTGGAAGGTGCCGCTTCGAGTCAAGTACGCAGAGTTAAGCGGCGCCGAGATCAGGATCAGGGACCTCGACTTGGACGTCATCAGGGGGAAGGTGTACTCGAGGGTGATGTACTACTTCTCGAGCGTCTACAGGGAACTGCGCGAGTTCTACATAAACGCCTTCCTCCTCGCCAGCGGGAACACGGTCTACGTGGAACCTGTAAGCGACTACGAGGCGGAGGAGCCGGACGTGGTGATCAAATTCCCGGACTACGACGTCTCGGTGTACCTCTCGGAGGGGGGAGGCAGGACCTCGATATACACTTACGACTCCAACGGGAACGAGAGGGTCATGGACTACTTCGCGTTCAGGCAAGTGGTCAACGGGCAGCTCGACGCCGTGGCGCAGGACGGCGAGTTCGAGGCGTTCGTCAGTAGCGTCGGGAACTTCGCGAGGCTGCACGGGGTGGACGTACCCGATTTCCTCGAGGGGGAGGACTAGCCCGGGTCGGCTCGGAGGGCGTTTAAATTACGCTTTTTTAATCGCGGGGCGGGCCTACGCTTTCCTGGGACGATTTCCCAACAGTTCGGGACGCGGTGGAAAACCGTGCTACGGAAAGTTCACCGTTCAGTTCTCGCTTAGGTAAACGTTTGCAAGACTACCGGGAGCCCTGCGGGTCTGGAAGGGTCGGGAAGCCGCTCTCCCCGCAAGGGTAAAAGGAGACCAGTTATACAAACTCGCACGAAAGAAAACGAATATTTTGTATGTTCATAATAAAATTGGAAATTTTGTCAAACGCCTTTTCCCAATTACCCTTTCACTCCGGTAAATGTCCACCCGTCGCCTCTACCATCCTGGAGCTGAAGTAACCACCGCCACGCCCTCGGTCAGTTTTACCCTTCAACTCCTGACGAGCTGTCACGGAAGCCCTCACGGCCTTGTACGCGTAGCGGTGTGGTACGCGTAGCTCTTCGTCGGCCCGGCAGGATATGAGCTCCCGCGGACAGTGGAAATAAGGTACGTGACGTCGATCCCCAGATACGAGGGTGAAAGTCCGAGCAAGAAATGAGGCGTCTCAGCTACGTCCCCTCAGGTAAGGCCAGGGTAAAACGGGAAAAAGGGACTGGGGCGGGAAACGACGGGGGAAGGAGCGCGCCTTTGGCTATCTAAGCGTCACAGGTAGCCAGGCGTAAACTCAGTTCGTGCGCGGGCACATCGTCTGTCGCTTCCCCAATATTACGATGAAGGGCCTCCTGTTGTGCAGGATCACTACCGCCGCGTACCTGTCCTCCGGGTCGGGGTAGTCCATAAGGACGTCGACCAAGTCCTCCCCCAGGGCCGTCACGGCGAGCCTCACCTCCTGGACTAGGTCGTTCGCTTCGTCGTCGTTGAGGCGGACTACCGTGTCGTACTCGCCCTTACCCCTGGGCACCACTTCGATCACGGCCATCACGTCCGCGCCGGAGAACTCCATTATCGACCCGATCGTCTCGACCAAGACCTCCCCCGCTCCTGGCGGGGGCTGGAGTCCGTCCTGGATGTCGAAGGTGAGGATGCGCATGGGCACTATTAATTTGATTTGGCAATTAAATCGTTGACTGGGCTTCGGCCGGGGTTGTTCGAGAACACCGCGGACGCGGGTAAGGAAGTAGGGCTAGCCTCGTCGCTGCTGAAGTTCTCTGGGTAGCTCGCGTCGATCGCTGTGGAGTCGGCGGAGGGCCTTACTCGAACAGCCAGCCGAACTTCTCCCTCGCCCCCAGCACCGCGTTGCAGACCTCCTCGGGGTCGCAGTTCTTCAGGGCCCTGACGTTCCTCACCTGGTCGTACAACCCTTTCGAGCAGAGGAGCTTCAACCTTTGGACGTACAAGTCCAGGTTCTCGGTGAGCGACACCCTGTTGAACTCCTCTTGATCGACGCAGTCCAGGCCGAGCAGCTCGGTCATCTCGAGGAAGAAAAGGACGTCCTCGTCGCCCACGAGGTGAAGTCCCGAGACGGGATTTAAGCGTAGCGGCGGGTTTTTTAGGCCCGGTTGCGCCGCTACGACCGCTATGGCCCTCCGAGGAGCCTCCCCTCCGTCAGCGTTCGACGAGTCCTTAGCCGGTTCGGCCGCAATGCAAGCCCGACCCAGGCGGACTGTCGAGGGGCGAGCTATGAGCCGCTCCGCGAAACCTCGGCCCCCCGACGGGTAACACCGGCGACCGGTAGTCGCCGTACTTCTCGCCGTTATCCGAGGCTTCCCCTTCAACTCGCACCCTGAACGTTCGAAGACCCAGTCCCCCAACCGCTTTGTCGCAAGCCCGGCGGTCACCGAGCTCCCCTCGGGGCCTCACGCCACTGCTGGTCTGAGGATGGAAGTCTACTTCTTAGCCGGCGAGTGGGTGGGGGTGGTGGGGATCCCAGACTCGGTCGTGGGGAACCTGGTCGTCGAATCGACGATAAGCAGGCGGAGCCTGAGGCACATCTACGGGAGGGCCGTGATCATCGCTTACATGTGCATGAGGGGGGAGGAGAGCCGCGCGACCCTGATAGTCCCGACCACGCCGGGCGAAGACGTAGGCGATCTGGTGATACCCAACGCCGGCGCGCTGGATTACCTGTCGAGCCTCCTGGAGGAGGTCGAGGAAGAGAGGAACCCCTTCTGCAAGTCGTGCCTGTACGGGACGATCTGCCCCTACTCGTGATCGGGCGGGGGTCAGATTTTCCAAATCATCTCGCAAACCTCTTCGGTCGGAGCAAAGGCCCCGGCGTCGGTTAGCGTATGACCCTCACCCGTTCACGAAGTCTCTGAGCTTGCTTGGCATCCGGTATTTGCGAGCCTGGAGGCCCGCTACCTACGCTCGGATAGGCTCTTGCAGGGCTCTAGGTTCAGGAAGATCGCCACCTTGAAGAGTTTTATCCTTTCGGTGAGGTTCGTGGCCACCAGCCTGGGTCGCGTACCGTTGTAAAGGGAACCGATGACCAGTGTCAAACTCACGTAAAGCTTATTATCAGTCAAGATGGGGGATTAGGGGATATCTATGAAGTACTACGTTCTTGGCAAGGAAGACGATAGGATAATTATACCAGAACCCGTCATGGAATACCTCGTCAAATGCCTTAACGCAGTGCCACCGAGTGAATATTATGTCGTTGACGAGAACGGCGTGGTAAAGTTCGTCAACGAGAGGGACAAGATTCAAATATACATCCCAGAGGAAATGAAAGATATCGTCATATCTGGCATCATTGCATCGTCGATAGACGCGTATATAGCGACGTCAGTGTGTCGTGTTCCCGAGACCAAGTTCTGTGAACTCGTGGCGAAAATGAGGGCGAAACTGATTAAGCACGCCACCGAAATCAACGTGAACCCAGACGACATCAACGAAGTCCCAGGCTTCCCCATCTGCTTCTCCGTCAAGATTAAGCCACCGAGCCAGGAAGAGGCCGAGACCGCTGAAGTCAAACCTCAACCAGGTGGTTGATCGTGGTGCAGGGCCAGTCGGTCTCGCCCTCCGACTTCATCAGGATCATAACCGAAGCCCTGGGCGACAACAGCGACGAGTCAGACGAGCCACAGGCCCTGCTGAGGCTGTTGCACAGGAACGACCTGGACAAGACGGTCAAGCTCGTCGTGATCAACTGCATCGTGAAGAACTGCGGTAAGACGATGCCGATGATATATTCGACCCGTTCAGGCCGTTGAGCGACATAGACGGCGTCGAAACGTAAAAGATCTCCGCGACAAGCACGATGGTTTGTATCAGGTACGTCGACGGCGTGAAGGACTGCTACATGATAGTCCTGATGAACCGCGAGTTCAAAGTCAAGGCCGTCACCGACCCCAACAGCGTGTTGTGGGTGCTTAGCATGTGGAGTCGACCGACCGAAACGACCGCAGCACTGAGGGCGGAGGCCCGGCTAAGGGCGACTGGGAGGGTCAGCAGGGACGCCTTAATAAGGAAGTTGAGCGGGTTGGACTGAGGTTCCCTGAGAGGTGGCCCTCCGCGTCGCGGACGTCCCGCGCTTCTATCTCCCCGCGTCCAGGGACTCTCCGCCGGGTTCATTGAACGCGGAAGTAAAACGTTGCGACGGCAGTCCCTCACGCACCCTTCCAGACTTGGGAGGTCGGGACTGCCGTACCGACAGACGCTTCCCCCCACCGTAGCGTCGCGGGTGGGGATACGGCTAACTCGATTCACGCATTTTTAGTCCCGCCACCTTACCCCAGCTCCTAGGGCGAGCCCCCTGTCCCAGCTACCGTCGCCTCGAGGAGGAGGGGCGAAGGAGAGGGTAATTTATCGCGGCGCTCGGCTACCCTAACGCTTAGACGACTGCGCGTGCGCCCGCAGGCCCGCCTGGATGAGGTTGGGGCTGCACAACGCCATGTGGTCTTCCCTGTCCACGTACATCAGGTCGTAGATGAAGTTGAGGGGCTCCTCCTGTATCAGGACCGGTATCGTGGAGCCGTCCAGCTCTACCTCGCTCACGAACTTCACCCTCTTCTTGTCGACCACGATGAAGACGCCCTCGTTCTTGAGGAACTCGTTGAGCTTCACCTTGTCCACCGCGATCACCAGGTCGTCGCGGATCTGGTAGAGCTCGGCCCCGTACTTCTCCCTCATGAGGACGAAGAGCACGACGGCCCTCTACCTCCCCCACGCGATGACCACCGCCTTAATCCCGTCGGAGAGGGCGGAGCAGGCCTCCTCGTCTCGCACGTCCTCGGCGAGGAGCTCGACCACCCTTTGCAGGACTGCGTCGTTCCCGAGCTTGGCCGCCACGGCCATAGCTCTCTTCCTCTCCTCGAGTTCGTCGAAGTCGACAACTTGAATGACGTCGCAGTTTTAGGAAGGGCTAAAGACATTAAAAGCGTTCACTCTACGTGCGTCCACGGCTGTCACTCAAACCCTTTTCGAGTGGCTCGGATTACGAGACTATAGGGGCGTTCGCGGCGCGCGTCGGGCCCGGTAGCGAGGTGGGCCCCGAGCACCTCTTCTCGTTCCGGGGGGTCATTTGCGAAGCCAACGACGAGGGATCTCCTAACGGGTTATATCTTTTAGACGCACCTTAAGAGCGAGGCCTTAGCATAATATCGAAACATTTAATAATTGTCTAATCTTGTCGTATCACATGGCCAATGTAAACTGTGAGGAATTGTTTGAAGCCGTTGAGGAAGGAGATCTACAACGCGTCAAATATTTAGTCGAAATCCACCAATGTGATGTGAACATTAGAGACAAAGATGGCAATACCCCCCTCCACCTAGCGGCCTGGTACGGTTATCTCGATATCGTAAAATTCTTGGTCGAACATGGTGCCGACGTCAACGCCCGAAATGCTGAAGGTAATACCCCCCTCCACCTCGCTATTATGGGAATGGGAAAAACTAAAAAGACGTAGTCCAACGCGTCGACTGGTCAAACGATTATCACTCAAGAAAAGAGACGAAGTGATAATTAGAAATCAGAGCTTGTGTTAGTAACTAGGCTCAGGGGGTTTTAACGCCGACGGTCAAACCCTCCGATTTATCTCGCTTTCGAAGAAGGAGATCCTGAGCTCTTGACTGGACTCTGAGAGAAGCGATATTGCCTTGACGATAATTCATGAAAAAGTTAGAAAATTTCGATTCTAAACAGCCCTATAAAAATCGGCTTAATTAGTAAACACGGAATCGCTACTAGCATTTGTCACAAATGTAAAGCCAGCTTGATCATCCCTTAAGGGGTAGTTATTCAATTAATTAACTAGGGTTTCGTCATCAACTTACTAACCATTCATATCATGACACATATACATGAATAAGTTAAAGGTTCTGAGGACTTTACTCCAAGTGTCAAGAACTTACTAGAGAGTCTGTTTAGCCTCCTATAGTGGCGCAACCTTAGTTACTTTATGTGAGCTATTTTTCCCTGCCATTCTCCCAGTAGCATCCGACGCTTCTCTTGCCATAAAGCTCAGTTATGGACAATTAAGCTACCTAGTCATCGTCCTTCTATGAGTCGCTTAGAGTTTTAACGATGGGTCACTCAGTCGACCTATTACGTTAAAAGATGAAAAGCCAGCCAGGCCAGCGAAGTACAACGTCAGGGTGGGTTATCGTTGAATGTCTGTGAGTTTGAGCTGTAACCTATCTTACACGTGAAATACAGTAGCAACTGCCTCGTGCCATAATAGATCACGTGTATCTTTTGCCGTTATGTTAACCGTACAGCTAGTTGACGATCAAGGATAAATAAGGTTTTTTAAATCCTTCTGAAATCTATCGTCAATGGTTCCCGCTTATTCCTGCGAGTGTAACAGTTGCGACATAAGGTGTGAGCCACCAACGGTTTTGGAGTTTTCCCGACGTAAGACTGAGCTCGAGCCCAAGGGGAGCGACTATGTAGACCTACTCGTCGATGTTGACGAGGTGCTGAATATTCTTGCGCGCACTAAAGGTAGTGCCGACGTCGAAAGCGACATGGACGTTGCTGACGTGGTGAAGTTATTCGCGGAATCGAAGTCCTTCAACAAAGATGTAGAAAAACTATACGAGAATTACCTCAAGGGGATTCAATGCATGGAGTACTTGGCCGTCTATTGTCCGAGTAGAGACGTCGTTTATTACAACGTGGACAGGATCGCTAGGTGGGTGACGAGGTTGTACCTGGCGAACGTGGGAACGTTCATCAAGCAAATAGCTAAGAACCTGGGTGGCGGGATGGGTGGCGGTCAAAAGCTAGGGATCCCCTTTGAACTAGTTAAAAACGTCGCTGCTAAAGTCACCAGGGACGTCTCGTTGACTTACCTGTTCAATCACGAACGATACCACTGGGCCGGCGGACCTGCACACGGTCAGAAGGACGAAGAGGCGATGGCCACCGCTTTTGGACTCTACAAAGCATACTTGCAGGTAATCGATACAGGCGATTTGAGGGCTTTGACAGGCGCATCAGGAGCGAGGGGTAGGGGCGGTCCGGGTGGGCACCAAGGAAGCGGACCCACTCGTTTGCATGTCGACGCAAGTGGTATGATGTCGCGAGACGTCTTAAACTTCAAAAACTATGTTCTGTCGAGTGCACTTGCAGCGTACTTCGGCCACCTAACACTTACCAGGATATTCTTCGAGCATCTTCACCTGCCCGAGTATTCGAGGTTTGTCAACTACTTGTCTAGATCCATTGAGCCGCCCGAACTACTTGTTGAATCGGTTCCTGTTGGTATAGGAAACGAAACGAGGCTACGTGTGAGGTCTAGGGGTTTAGAGTCTGTTACCTACAGGATTACGACTGGTAGTACGTCTTCGGTACGTGTATTTCTAAGAACGAATAGAGAAGGGCACCTAGAATTTAAAGGCAACCTCAGGTCTAGAAACAGGAATCTTCGGGAAAAGTATAAGTTCTGCGAGCGAATGTTGAGCCTTGAACCCGATACATGGTTAATAGACACGCGTTTAGTGATCGACGGAAAGTACTTGAAAGGAGATTAGGCATCGCCAACTGAAACAGCTGAATTGTCATAAGTGAGCGGTTACCTCTTCTCGCCTTTGTTTAAAATTCATGCTCCTGGAAAGTATTCTCACCACTTAACTTAAAAGTCTTATGGCTTGCTCAGTCCCATCAAAATGTAACTTTAGTAATTGAGCTTAGTTTCGACCCGGTTCATCTCATCTATTGCTAAGCCTACCGCGCACCTACCCATGTAGTAAATGCCCTCACCTGCTTAGGGCTCAACCGAATATGAAAGCTCATCCAAACGCAGAATCGGACACGAACAGGACAACGCGATTCTTACAGCAAAAATAATAGCTCCATGCAGGGTAGTAAAACTCATGGACTGGGTCACGGTGTCCACTGAAGTCCAGAGGGAGCCGTTAGAGAAGGTCAAGAAGTACGACATCAACGTCTCCGAGGTGTTGAGAAGGGCGCTGGAGGAGGAAGTACGCAGAAAAGAAGAGGAAGCCAGGCTGTCTGCCGAGAGGATAGCCGAGGAGCTTAAAATCCCCAAAGAAGAGGTAGCCAGGTTAATCAGAGAGGACAGGGAGAGATGAAGTACGTGTTAGACACTCAGCCATTATTAACCTGGTCCTACGGCTGAGAGGCGAATCAGTAGACCTATTCAAGGAGTGTTTGACCACGGATCTGGCTTTCTACGAGATAGGGAACTTCCTGTGGAAGGTCAAGAGGCAGGACTTACTGGAGGACTTCTCCAAGGTTCTCAAGTTCATCAACGTGGAGAGCGTTGGCCTTAACGAGGAGGTGATAAGGCTTGCGGTCGAAGAGAAGATAACCTACTACGACGCGACCTACCTGTTCTTGAGCAGGAAGTATAACGTCCCGCTGGCCAGCGACGACGAGGACTTGGTGAGGAAGGGGGCCAAGAGGAGCTCCGAAATAATTTAACGTTCCATCCCTCATGAAGAGTACGATCGCTTTCAGCCCCCTTCTTTCTGGGTCGACCCTCTAGATCGTAAGGGCGCAACCGAGTCGCAATGCTCACCTGAAGTACGCAAGGGAATCGGTGACGCGTGAGAACAAATTGTCGTCTCGGTTCAGGGCTTACTCTCTACCCCCATCCTTCTGCGTGTCAGCGGGACGCGGCGTCTCGGGGCGCAGCGCGACACGTGGCGACGCCCGCAGCGTAGCCCGCGACCTAACGCTATCATTACAAGGACGATTACGAAGTCCAATTCAAGCTTCACGCGTAGAGCGACCTGAAACGAGAGCTCTGTCGACTCACGCGTCGAATAGGGTCGAAACGACGTCCGTCCTCGAGGACGCAGCTCACTGGCTCCGCTAACTATCCTCCACGGAATTGAAATTGACCCGTCCCCGGCCCTTACGGGGCGCTCGCAGGGCTTCGCGCACTCACGCCCTGAGCCTCCGTCGGCGATCAACTGGTCGCCCCCTGGAGAGGACGACCGGGGTGGGCCTGTAGTTCGCACAGCGCTTTCAAGACGGGGGATCGTTCGTCACACAGCGGCGCCCCGGGGTGGTGAAGATAGCGGAGCTGAGCGACAAGGAGAGGGAGGCGATCCTCAGGATCCTTCCTGTCCAGGAGAGGAACCCCGAGGGGTCGTGGGAGTGGTGGGAGGTCAACGTCCCGCCGCACGTCCTCCTGAAGCTCGTTAGCAAGGGGATAGTCGAGGTCACTTACCGCTCCAACAAGAGGACGCTCTACAGGCTCAAGGACTTGAACGCCGCGAGGGCCCTCGTGGGGGTAGCTGGGGAGGCGAACCGGGGGCCCAGGGAGGACGTGACCCCCGACCAGCTCTTCGACGTCATTGTGGGGTTCGACGACGTGAAGGAGCTATTCCGCATGTCCCTGAGGAGCAAGCTCCACCACATCCTGCTCGTGGGCCCCCCGGCGACTGCCAAGACGCTGTTCCTGATGGAGGTGGCCAGGCTCCCGGGCTCGGTCTACGTAATGGGTGGCGAGAGCTCCAAGGCCGGGATAGCAGAGGTGGTGCTGGGCCTCAGGCCAAGGTACCTGCTGATAGACGAGATAGACAAGCTGGGCAGGGAGGATCAGTCCGTACTGCTCGGCCTAATGGAGAACGGCCTGCTCAAGGTCGACAAGCACGGCGTGCACGTCCAGGAGCGGCTGGAAGTCAACGTCTACGCCGCGGCCAACGACGTCAGGAGGCTGAGGAGGGAGCTCCTCTCCAGGTTCATGGTGCTGAGGATCCCGGAGTACGACGACGAGACCTTGGTCGGGGTGATGGCGGCGGTGATCGAGAAGAGGGAGGGGAGGCCCAGGGACTACGCCGAGAGGGTCGCGAGGCTGTTGGTCTCGTCGGGGTTCAAGGACGTGCGCGACGCGGTGAAGGTGGCTAGGGTGGCCCAGACCGTGGAGGAGGCGGAGAGGGTGGTCGCGATATGGAAGAAGTATAAGGCCGACTAGCCGTCCTAAGGGGGCGCTAGTAGTGACATCACTACACCGCGGGGAGCCTGAAGGGCTCGAGTATCCTGACCCCCAGCCTGATGACCTCCTCGGCGTTCACCTCCCGCCTCAGCTTGGCCCTCACCACCCTGCCCCTGAGCTCGAGCCTGGACGAGGCGCGGATCAGCGCGTTGACGCCCTTGGCGTTGTAGACGACCCCCTTGAACTCCCTGACCCTCTCCTTTATCACGAAGTCATCGGGGTGCACCGGCTCTCACGGCGTCGGAATAACCCCCTCGTGAGATCCGAAGCCAAAGCGCGTCACCCTGGCCCGCAACGCTTCCGTGGGCCTAATCAGCGCGTCGCTTTCCGGGACCAACCCCACGTGGCGACTTCAAGGACTGCGCGCCACTCGTACCCGGCTCGCCTATCAGACCAAAGTCTTGAAAACTGAGACCAAGACGGGAGAGACTACCCCGCCCAGCAGGAGGCCGGCGACGACCTGTCCTAAAGTGTGGGCCTTCAGCTTAAGCCTAGCCCAAGCGACTAAGGGCACGAAGAGGAAAGTTACTACGAACGCGTGGGACGCGAAGAGGGTCAGCACAGAGGCGAAGCCAGTTGTGACCGACACGTGGACGCTGACCTTGTACTTCAGGGTGACCAGCAGTATGACGGCCGTAGACGCTATGTAACCCAGCTCCACCGGCACCAGGGCGGAGAAACCCAGCGCCCAGCTCAGGGCAGTCCCAACCGCGTAGCTCGGGAGCGAAAGGGCCATCGGCCTCACCCTCTCCTCCCTTCCCTCGAGGAGCACGCTCTTCGCCAAACCCCTCCTCCTGAAATACAGGGTTATCAGGAAGGGGACCAGCGAGAAGGAGGCCCCCGCTACTACTGCGGAAAGGTAGGGGAGGCCCGTGGCTAGGACGAACGCAAGGAAGCCGAAGAACGTCACCGTCAGGGGGTGGAGGGCGTAGGAGACCGCCTTCGCTAGCTCCACACGCCGAGTTGAGGGGCGGGGTAAAAAGGCTGTAGCTTGGTGAACGCTGGGCTCAAGCGATCGCAACTCCGCCTTTCTCCCTTGAGCGCCAATCTCGGACTGGCCTTTGTGAGGGGCGAACCTCCTCTCCAGCCCCCGAGTCCCCTTTACCGGTTTGTTTCCAACTGAACGGAAAATTTACCCCGTTCGTCAAACCAATGAGGGCAGAACCGGTCTTTCTCCCTTTAGGAGAGGGCGGAGGTTTGGAGTCCAGCCCCAACTGTAGAGGGGCCAAAGGCCTTTAAGCTGTCTCACCTCCGGCGTCCCGCTCAGGGGATAATGAAGGTCAGGGTTTTACGCCCCCTTCTAACCTTGCTTATTAACCCACATGCTCTGTGGGCCGGCGGGCAGGTGAGGACAGATAGGACTGGGAAAGGCAGTTAGCGGGGTAGCGGTATGCGTTCCTGGGCGAGGCAGTAAAGCCGTCGCTTAAGACCGTATTAATCGTCGCCGGGGTGATGGCAGTCGGCGAGGTCGGCGGCTTGATAGCCCTGCTCCACTTTCTGAACTTCAGCGGGGGAAACGCGTTCATTAATGCCCCCTCCTTAGCCTTCGGAGGGCAGTGGACGTTGCTAACCTATGAGAGCTTCGTAGCTACCTTCAGCGGGGGCACGGTGAAAAACCTCGACGGCACCGCAGTGACGGTGAACCCAGGACAGTTCATGAAATTCGTCCTCCGCTGAAGGCGGCTTCGTTGTTGGCACTATATTCTACCTGGGCTACGCCAGGGAGGTCGAGGTGTACGTCGCCACCAACGGCAAGGGGGGCTGCGCCTATTTCGCGAGGGTGGTGCTGGTCAACAACGCGACTGTGGCGATTCGAATCCCGCTCACGCTGACCTCTTCCCTGGTCGACAGCGTTGGCAACTCCGAGTGGTCGGTCTACGCGATGTCTCCTCAGGCCGGCGAGATAGACGTAGCCGACCCCCGGCGAACCTACCTTTCTGGTAAGATAGAACTGGACTTCAAGGGCCTCACGGTGACCCACTCCGGCCCTGTCAAGCCAGCTCAGGGCGTAGCGGAGAGCGCGTGAGTTCGAGGCTTTTCCCCACGGCTTGCCCCTCCCTCGTTTGGGCCCTTACACGTTCGCCTGACGCGGTAGTTGGAGTAGAAATAGACTAACGTTGATAGGGGCTTTGGACGGTGAGTACACTTAAAATATCTCAACTCCCTTAATTCTGGCCGTGGACTTCTTCAGAGTCTTCAGGCACTACGACGAGTACGAGAGGAGGGAGCGGGCGGCGAGGATAACGTCTAAGCTCGCGGAGGATACCCTCTTGACGAGGGTGACCGAGCTCTTCGCCGAGAGCGCACGCGACGAGGAGGCCTGCTTGGCCGTTTCGGACGGGACGAAGGCGGTGATCGTCGCGAGGAGGAAGGAAATTGCCCTCCTGATCTTCGTCCTGATGAGGGAGAAGTACGGGGCGAAGCTCTACGTCGTCCACGACAGGCTTATGATAGCCCTGGACAAGGCGAAGCTCAACGAGTTCCTCAAGAACGAGGGCGTCTTCACCGTGGTCGACCAGAAGAGGGTGAGGTTCGTCAACGGGGTGGAGCTCGGCGACTCTTACGTGCCCGTCCTGATGCAGAACGAGTTCGTGGGCTTCATCTACGACCTGATGTACGCGGACAAGGAGGAGTTCACGATGCTGTGCAACTCCAAGTTCGCTCGAGTAAGCCCTCGGGCCATCGCGAAGGAGCAGGACGGGTCGGCGGGCGAGGACGGCGAAGAAAATTAGACTTTTTCTTCCCTGGGGGTCGCGACACTCTCGGCGGGCTCTGCGGGTTGGTCGCCCGCTGGGCCTGACGAAACGGGTTAGGGCCTTGGACGCCGCGGGCGCTCGTAGGCCCGGCAACGGTGCCCATCACCGAGGGGCGCGGCGTCCCCCCGCGGAGCTCCCCGAAGCTGACTCACGGCCTCCGAGCGGCCCCGGCCCGCCCTCGCTCGCGCTGTCTTGGCCCAGGCTAGACGACCGGGGGCGGAGGAGGGCGTATTACTGCGGCCCCCCTGCAAGCGCTAATAAGTGGAGGCGTTAACCGGAACCACCGTGGACTGCGCCGTCGTCCCGGTCAACAGGTCTGACTTCGTCTTCGACAGCGCGTTCTCCACGATAGTCAGGGTGTACGAGGCCTTCAGGCCGGGCCGGTTCATCGTCCTCTACGGCGACTTCAACAGGCCCGCTGTGGAGAGGATGGAGGGCCTTTTCAGGGAGATGAGGGAGAGGGGAGTCGCGGTCAACGCCGAGATGATCCCGCAGGCCCTGAGCTTCGAGAAGTTCCTCTCGTGGCTCAGGCAGAAGGTCGAGGGGGAGAAGTGCGAGAGGGTTTTCCTCGCCGTCACCCCGGCCGCTAACATAACGGCGGTCGCCCTGACTAAGCTGCACGACTCGGATCCCGATAGGTTCCCCCTCGTCAACGTGGTCTTCGCCTTCGGGCCCTGGGTGGGGTACTACTACCCCTTCGTCCCGAGGAAGTTCAGCCAGCTGGTCCCCTTGGGGAGAGTCCCGGAGCCCCAGACCAAGCTCGACCTGAGCCTTGCGGCCTACCTCGGCGACGACGAGCCGGCGTTCTACAGGGACATGAAGAGGCTCTCCTTCGAGCTGAACAGGAGGAAGACTAGCAACGAGGGCGACCCCATCGAGTTGTACGTCAACGACGAGAGGGTGGTGAGCAGCGCTAACCCCGACTACAAGTTCGTCCTGGGCAAGCTGGACGTCTATTTGTCCGCGATAGACCCGCGAAACTCCCACGACATGGCCGAGAGGCTGCTCCGCCTGGCGGGGGCGTACGACATCAAGGTGAGAGCGCTGAACAGGGACGGCACGTACGGGCAGGCCAGGTCGATCAGGGACGTGGCGTTCGAGCACAGCGTGGTGGTCGACACCAACCTGGTCTACAACGGGATCCACTCACACGAGGTCAGGGACTTGGTCATCCCGTACTGCGTCCACAACGAGATCCTGAACAACGTGAACACCCAGAAGAACCCCGTGGGGGAAATGGCGTTCTACGTCTACGAGAGCCTCCTCGAGAGGGCGAGGGTCCTGCCCTCGGAGTTCGCGTACTGCGACATCGCCATCCCGAAGATAGACCCAGACCTGATCGAGGGGGCGTTAGTGGTCACCGGGGACAAGCACGCCCTGAACAGGTGGAGGAAGCTGACCTTCTCGAAGTACGTGACCTTGGGCTTGGTGGAGGGCGCTGACGAGGGTAGAAGTGAGGAGAAGAAAGGAGCCAAATACGAGGAGAGGAGGGAGGAGAGGGTCGCCGCCTTCATAGCAATGGAGTTGGGGCTATTCCTGAGCAGGATAAAGGCCGAGGCGAGGCAGAGGGGGTGGGGCAAGTTCGCGGACGAGTTGAAGAAGGTCGAGATAAGGTGGGGCAAGGACGTGAGCGTGGACGTGGAGGCTGTCCTGGGGCTGAACAAAGCCCTCGGCAGTTAACATTATTTCGTCCGTTAGCGCGGTTATCCGCAAAACTTTACCGATAGTCGATAACATTTCGGAGCCTTTTCTTCGACGGAATCCCCGAACTCGAGCACGGCGTTGATAAAGCTGCTAAGGCTTGAAAACCTCCCTCTTGAGCTCGTGCCAGTCGCTTGGGAGCTCGTCGACTTCGACGCTATCGACCAGCTTCGTTAGGTCAGATGCGCGGGGGTAGAGCTCGATCCTGTCGTCCCTCAAGACGAGCACGAACTCGCTGGCCTTGAATTTGTCCCTCCACTCCTTCGGTATGGTTATCCTCCCGCGGCCGTCGACTTTCCTCCTCACTACTTTCGCCACGGCTGAATAACACAGCGGATCGCCAAATTTAACTGTACTGCGGGCGATTCGGGGGCGCTTTGGAACGGCTGTACGGAGCTCCTCTCACCATCATGGACGAAGAGCGTAGTGCGGGCGTCGCGAGCCTGAGGTGCCCCGCTGAGGGGGAAGCGTTCTACCCGCCATTTCATAGGTGCCCATTTATTATCCTAGAGGGAGTTCTTCCCGCATGTACGACGCCGTAGTAGTCGGGGGAGGCCACAACGGCCTGGTCGCAGCTGCCTACTTGGCGAAGGCGGGGCTGAGGGTCGCGGTCTTCGAGAGGAGGCCATTCGTGGGAGGTGCCGCTGTAACCGAGGAGATAGCCAAGGGGATAAGGGCATCGACCGGCTCCTACGTTCTGAGCCTCCTGAGGCCCAAGATAATCGAGGACTTGAGGCTCAGGGATTTCGGGCTTAAGGTCGTGACGAAGGACCCCGCCATGTACCTCCCCTTAGGGAAGGGAAGAGGGGTCACCGTCTGGCTTGACGCGAAGAAGACGGCCAAGGAGTTCGAGAGGTTCTCGAAGAGGGACGCCGAGAGCTACCTCAAGTTCGTGGAGTTCCTCGACACCTTCTCCCTCATAGCAGACTCCATCATGCTCTCTCCCCCGCCCAGCGTCGAGGAGGTCCTCTCGACCCTTAAGGGGCTGGGGCTCCCCAGGGAGAAGGTCGCCGAGATAGAGAGGTTCCTCGTGATGGACGGCTACACTCTGCTCAACGAGTGGTTCGAGAGCGAGGAAGTCAGGGCCGCCCTGGCCGAGGACGCGGTCGTCGGCACGGCCCAGCCCATAACCGCCCCAGGCACGGCCTACGTCTTCCTCCACCACAACGTGGGGGAAGTGAACAGGGTCAAGGGGGCGTGGGGGTACGTTTTAGGCGGGATGGGGGCCGTGAGCGAGGCGATCAGAAAGGCCGCGGAGGGCTTCGGCGCCGAGGTCTACACGAACTCGGAGGTCGAGGAGATAGTCGTCAAGGGAGGGGAGGTCAAGGGGGTCAAGTTAAGGAACGGGAAGTTCGTCGAGTCGAGGGTAGTCCTCTCCAACGCCGACGTCAAGACCACGTTCCTGAAGCTGGTCAAGGACGGCCTGGAGGAGGACTTCCTGAGGAGGGTTAAGGCCTTAAAGACTGCAGGGGTCAGCTTCAAAATCAACGGGTACTCCGACAGGCTCCCCGACTACGGCCAGGGGCAGTGGTTTGTCCCCCAGCACGTGTCATCCCAGCTGGTCATTCCTTCGTTAGACTACCTCGTCAAGGCCTACGGAGACTTCCTCACCTTCGGCTACTCGAAGGAGCCCTGGCTCTCGCTCAACATCCCTACTACCGTCGACCCCACCCTCGCGCCCCAGGGGGTACACGTGGTGAACGTCTTCGGCCAGTACGCGAGCTATAACTCAGACCCAGAGAAGGTGCTGGAGGCGGTCAAGTCCGTGCTCCGGGAGTACTTCGACTTCACGGCCGTCGAAGTCTTAACGCCTAAGGGCATAGAGGCGAAGTTCGGCATGAGCGGCGGTAACATATTCCACGTGGACATGACGATCGACGCCTTACTGGACATGAGGCCTCTGCCCGAGGTCTCGAACTACAGGACTCCGGTCAAGGGCCTCTACCTCTGCTCCTCCTCGGCACACCCGGGAGGGGGAGTGACGGGGGCCCCCGGGCACAACGCCGCGATGGCGGTGTTGGAGGATCTGAGCCGAAGGAGGTCGGGCTGAGCCGACCCCGTTTCGACCCTCTCGCTAGGGGCTCCGCTCCTGGCACGACCTCTGCGCCGACCGCTTAATGGCGCCAGAGTCAAGCGACCCCGGCGGGGGACATATGGTTGAGCCGCGACGCCCTCAAACATCCCCAAGCAGGGCAACTTTTTGACTCCACCCGGTGCAGAGTGAGGGTCGCTTTGACGGCCCTGTCCGCTTTTGCCCTCGAACGAAAAGCGTCGTCGAGGCCCGCGGGGCCTGGGCCGAGGGCCCGGCAGGTCGGCGGGGCTGTCGGGGGTCGCCCGTCAAACATATGGTTTAGACTTAAATCTTTTTACGCTACGCTAAAACCGTGGCGGTCTTAATATTCAACGTCGGCTTCACCGCGGAGTATGTCATGCGGGTCCTCGCCAGGAGGTCTATCCAGAACGTGGAGAAGGTCTACCTGGTGACCATCGAGTCCCAGGACAGCTACGCCCAGAAGAGGTCGCAGGAGGCCATAAACTCGATAGTCTCCTATTTGGCCACAGTCGGCGTGACCGACGTGGAGGTCATAAAGGTGAGCCCGGAGTGGGACTTCGACGAGATCGTCGAGAGGATCAGCGAGAGGGTGGGCGGCTACGACGACTACGAGTTCTACCTCGTCGGCGGCACCAGGATGACTCTCCTGTCGCTCTACTTCATCGCCCTGATCCTCGCCCAGGCGGACGGGGTGAGGGTTAAGGCTGTGGCCTTCGACGAGGCCATGACGAACTCCAAGGAGCTACCCCTGAGGATACCCCAGATCCCGAGCGGGGAGAAGCTGAACCTCCTGCTCATGATAAGGGAGGGGGAGAGCGTCTCGGAGCTGGCCAGGAAGACCGGGAAGTCGGCCTCGACCATCTCGATACAGCTCTCCGACCTCGAGGACGAGGGGCTGGTGGTGAGGTCGAGGGACGGCAAAAGGAAGGAGGTGGGCCTAACCCCACTGGGGAGGACAGTCCTGAACCTGTTGGGCGAGACCGGGCTGGTCAAGGCGGTGCAGGGCTGAGCTCAAGCGTTACCCGGTCGCGCCCAAGCAAAGTGGCCACCCCAGGGCTACGGGGCCGTTTCTGGGGCCTTGAGGACTCTGGGGAACGGGGGGGGGGAATCCCGCTCAGTTGCGTCATAGCCATGACAGCGGCCTCGGCCTCAGTCCCCAGGGAAGTGGCCTTCGAGGTGTCCCCGGGGACTACCTAATTGATCGGGGGAGTGTCCACGGCGTTCGTCGAGGGCCTGAGGTCTGCCTTCAGGGCCGTGTTCTTCGTCACCCTCACCGCCACAGTCCTGTCGGCCCTAAGGGGTAAGGAGAGGAGGGGCAAGCCGTTCCCGAGGTCTTCCCAGCGTGAGCGAAACCCTCTATCCACTCCGTAGCTCGGCGTCGAATATTTCCTTGAAGACCTCGTAGGCCTCCCTGCCGTAAAGGACTACCTTGACCAGTTTCAGCGTCTTGGGCGAGTAAGCCTTGAAGACCCTCACCATCGCCCTCGCGCAGACCTCGTAGGGGAAGCCGAATGCTCCTGTCGAGATGGCTGGCATGGCCAAGCTCCTCAACCCCAGCTCGTCGGCCTTGAGCAGGGAGTTCCTCACAGCTTCCTCCAGCTTGTCCTCCCCCTCCAGCCCCCACCTCGGCCCCACGGCGTGGATCACGTACTTGGCCTTCAGCTTCCCCGCCCCGGTCACCGCTACACCTCCCACCGGCACCGGGCCGTGCTTCCTAACCCACTCGTCGCTCTCCCTCTGTATCTCGTATCCCCCCTTCCTGACTATGGCCCCTGCTACGCCGGCTCCGTGCTGTAAGTAGGAGTTGGCCGCGTTTACAATCGCGTCTGCCTCCTGCTCCGTTATGTCCCCCTGGATCAGCTCTACCGTGAGCCCGTTTCGGAGGGGGTACTGCACGGGGTAGAGACTCTCAGCCCTGAATTTATGCCTGAAGGCGGGGCGAGTCCTTTAGTTGTATCGGTTAAAGGGAATTACGTCCTGCGACTCCTTGATTTCGGGACTCGAACGGAGTCTCTAGTTCGCCGATCGTCGTGCGGCCGGGGAAAAGGCTTAACTGTATAAGGGAACTCAAGAGAATAGAGGGGCGGGGGGTGAGACGGTCTAGTCTGGCCGTGGTAATTCAACTCGGTCCTTACTCCCCGCCCGTGACGACCTCGCTGGTAACTTAAAGAGGGACGATCCCTAGTTCCCTTTGTGAGGAGGACTAGAATAGTAGCTACATTAGGCCCTTCCAGCGTCGATAAGGTCAGAGAGCTCGCTCAGTACGTCGACGTCTTCAGGATAAACTTCGCCCACGGCGACAGGGAGAGCCACGAGGAGTACTTCAAGTATGTCAGGGAGAACTCCGACGCTTCGATCCTGGTAGACCTCCCCGGGCCCAAGGTCAGGGTGGGCGAGCTGAGGGAGAAGGTAGTCCTAAAGCCCGGGGACAAGGTCGTCTTCTCCCCGAACGAGGGGATACCGATCGAAGACCCCCTGTTCTACTCCGGAGTCAAGGTGGGGGGTTACGTCCTCATCGCCGACGGCACCGTGAAGGTGAGGGTTACGAGGATGGAGAAGGACAGGGTGGAGGGAGTTGTAATAGAGGGCGGCGTGATAACATCGAGGAAGGGGGTCAACGTGCCTGACATAGCAATCCCCTCGGGGGTCACGGAGAGGGACTTGGAGCTCCTCAAGGAAGCCTTAGAGCTGGGGGCGGATTTCGTAGGCCTCTCCTTCGTGCTGTCGAAGGACGACGTCCTGAAGGTCAAGGAAATCGTGAGGGACAAGGCCTGGGTGATAGCTAAGGTAGAGAAGAAGGAAGCCGTCGACAGGCTCGAGGAGATAGTCAGGGTTTCAGACGGCGTGATGGTAGCGAGGGGAGACTTGGGAGTAGAGGTGGGCCTCGAGAACCTGCCCTTCGTCCAGAGGAAGGTCATCAGGGTCTCGAGGAAGTACGGGAGGCCCGTGATACTGGCCACCCAAGTCCTCGAGTCTATGGTGAACAGCCCGACTCCCACGAGGGCAGAAGTGATAGACGTCTCCAACTCCGTAGCTGAAGGGGTGGACGCCATAATGCTGAGCGACGAGACGGCCATAGGCAATTACCCCGTGGAGGCGGTGAAGACCCTCCACCAGGTGATTTCTGCCGTCGAGGCCAGGACTAAAACCGTGAGGCCCCAAGCCTTAACCCCCGACGACGCCGTTGCAGTAGCAGCTGTAGACCTGGCCGAAGTGTCGAGGGCTAAGTTAATAATCGTTCACAGCAGGAGCGGGAACTCGATACTGAGGATATCCAGGCTGAGGCCGAAGGTGCCGGTAATAGGCCTCACCCCAAGCGAGGGGTTAGCAAGGAGGCTGAGGCTCTGCTGGGGCGTCTACCCAGTCCTCACGGAGAGGCCCTTGGCCACGCTGAATGAGGTCGTGGACTATGCCGAGGAGGTATCGAAGAGGTTCGTCAAGTGCGGGGAGAGCTTCGTGATAACCGGAGGAGACCCTAACCTAGAGGAGGGGAGGACGGACTTCGTCAAGCTCCACGAGGCGAAGTGCTGAGAGGGCGGACGGGAGTTCTTCCAGGCCGTAACCACTCTCGTAGGAGTCGTCCCGCCGAACTGCGGTTCCGCAGCGCGAGTGCTCTGGCCGCCTTAAACCCCGCGCTTGAACGAAGTTGGATCAGCGTAGATCGCCCACCAGTTCTCCCAGCAGGCCTCCCGCCTAGATTGAGGGGCGTGACGTTCTCTCAGGCTCAAAGAGCGGGACAGAGGGTAAAACAAGAAAATCTACCTTTTTGATTCAAAAAGAGCTACGACTCTCCGACTCGTCCTTCTTTCTTAGGTTCGCCATCACTTTCTGGCAATTCCGATCATGGTCGCGATCCTCCTCACGCCGGAGAACAGCATGGGCTTAGCCGCCATAGCGAACCCCGTCAGACCGCCCAACCAATGCTGGAACACCAGGTGGACTAACAGACCCCCTGGGAACGCCAGTCCTGCCGGCACAGCGGGATTGAGCCAATTGATAGAGCCGTAATCGGGGATCTTTATGAGGGCTGGGAAGATCAGTACGAAGCTCGTGAATATCAGGAGCGCCCTCAGGGTTAATGGCGCGACGCTACGTTTGGTGAGCCACGAGAGGAACCTGTCGCTCACTGCAGCTAGGAACACCGCGCCGCTGAACAAGAAGGACAGCATTATGGCCCCGAACGGTATTGGGAGAGGTCCCTTGATCTTCACTTGTGCCATCATCTCCAGGATCTGTCCTTTGGTCGACAGCGCCAGCATCACTCCTGTATACACTAGCAGTATACCTTCTATAGCAAGGAAGGTCTTGAGTGCGTATTTCTTCGCATTCACGTTGCCTCAATTTTATATTCTTTAGGGCCGACTTAAAAACTTTCCTAGAAACGACTGTGTAAAGGATGAGAGGGGAGGTTTCCCCTTTCTAGAAGGCCACTAAACCTAGATAGAAGCCTCATGACGAACTGCTACCGTTTCGAACGAAGTAATCCTCGAGGTTGTAACTCTAACTGCAGAAAATAATGCTAAAGGCGAACAGGCTAAGCTCGAAGTCCCTGGGCTCTCTGGACTTTTGCTATTTCGTTGTTTTAAGTCGGGAGTCCTCCCGAAGCCCGTGAGGGTCGTAGAGGTCTGTAAGGCCGAGGAAGTCCTCGAGCACCTGGACGGCTTAGTCAAGGGGGACTGCGATAAACCTTACGCGAGGGTAAAGGAGGGCGACAGGACGCTGTTCACCTACTACGGGGTTCCCGCGGTTAACGAGCTCTTCCCGTTCGTCGAGGTCGCCAAGAGCGTCGACTCCGGTTTAAACGAGGAGGAGGCCAACTTAGTTAAGCTCCTGAAGGGGACGGTCAAGTTACTGGTCACACCTACATGCCCTTACTGCCCCAAGTACGTGGAGCTCTTCTATAGGGCTTCCTTAGTCAACGAGAACTTGAGAGTGGAGGTCTACGACTTAACAGTTAACGAGGAGCTCATCGAGAGGTACCACGTCAGGAGCACGCCTAAAATCCTCTACAACGAGAAGCCAATCCCTGCCCTCGACCCCCTCGTGGTCTTGAAGGCCATGTCAAGGATGACGCAGAAATAATGGCAGAACGACGTTTCGAGGGCTTCGTGAGACTAATAGGCACGAAAAAACTGAATTCGCGTGAAAACGTTTCCGTTACTTCGCGCCTCTCTTAACTTCCAGCTTCGGAGAGGAACCGCTCGACATTATCAGGTTCACTGAGGCCTGCAGGCTATCGACTGCAACGGTCCTCCCTTTCAGGACGGTCAGCACTAAGTTGATGAGCCAAACGGTCGTCGCTAAGTCGGCTATGATGGCCCCTATAGTGGTTATTACCTCGCCGTCCACAATGACTGGGTACCTCGGATACATTTCGGCCTTCCTTATCACTCCGGCCAAGCCTAGCTGGTCCATGCCTAGCACTACTAACGCGGCACCTATCAGGTAGCCGTAGAAGTGGGCCCACATGAGCTTGTTAGAGTACCACTGCCTCCCCGTCATCATCGGGATCATCAAGTAGAGCATAGCGAAGCCCGCGGGCACAATGGAGAGGAGGATGAAGCCGTGGAAGTGGCCAACAACCCACAGGGTCTCGTGGATCACCGAATCGAATGATATCGTGGCGTTGGCGATGCCCGTGACCCCGGAGAAGATCGAACCGGCGAAGGTCAGCACTGTGAAGGCGGTCAGCACGTTCCACTGAACCTTCGCTCCTTTCGCAGTAGCCCATAGGTTCAGGAAGGTCATGAGGGAGGGCAACACGACGCCGTAGGTTAACGCCTCAGTGAGGAGCTTGAGGGCTACAGGCAAGTCCACCATGTATAGGTGGTGGATCGGCACGTTGTTGGAGAAGACCAAGTAGAGGACGGCCGCGACCCTAGCCATCTTGTCGCTGTAGATCTCCCTGTAGCTAATCATTGGGATCAGCGTGTAGAGGGCCGCGACAGCGGGGAGCCAGGCCATGTAAACGACCGCGTGCCAGAGTATTCCGAAGGCTATCTGGTTGGCTATGGGATCCATACTGGCCAGTCCATAAATAGCCAGCAAGTCCCACACGTTGGCCGCTACTTCCCCAGAATAACCTATCCCGTAGAGCAGGACGTTCATCAGGACGAAGACGAGGAAGAGCGGTAGCTTCTCCTTAGCAGTCCTAGCGTAAACTGCGTAGTGGTAAGTTATCCACACTACCTGGATCATGGTCGCAATATCAAGCAGCATCCAGCCCCAGTACCACATCGGGGAGACCACGTAGTACGAGTAGCCCGGCAGTCCTAGCGGGGACAGGTAGTACCAGCCGGTCGCGGGGAAGTAGTTGTCGAACCCTGGGCCGTTGATTATCAGTATCGGGCCCTCCAGGAGCATGAATGCTATGTTGAACATTACGAACGAGGCGTTGAAGGCCCACTTCGCCTTGGGCTCGAGCTTCAACAGCTTGAACGTGAAGTAGATGAACACGGCGAACTCCAGCTGCTGGGCGAAGCCGAAGAGGTCCCTCATGGCGTGGAGTGTTATCGAGGCGTAGTACTCCTGAGGGGTCAGCGGGAGGAGGCCGTAAAGCCCCCAGGTGGCCTCGACGAGCCTGACCATTAGTGCGTCGACCACTCCGAGGATCCCCCATATCACGCTCATCATTATCATGGCCATTGTAGCTCTGGTCACCCAGTCCTTGTCCAACTGGAGCAGATCGCGGACGAGGCTTACGAGCCTTTGCATGTTAACCCCGTTTAAGAACGAAAATTTACATTCTTCTTGCTAAACTTTTAGTTTATCTTTTTTCCGAGATAAATTTTTATCTCAAGAAGAAGAATTAATAAATAAAATAAAATGAAACAAAAACGCTCACCTTGAGTGAGCCCAGGGGCCCGAGGGCTCGCTGAGGGAGAGGTCGCGAGGAGGGGGTACTCGGTGGTTATCCCCGTACTCGACAGCTTCGAGAGCAGCCCCGACGCTCGTCCGGACTTCAGCTTGCCGAACCTCAAGAGCTTGGCGCCGTTGGCCACGAAGGTGCCCACGACGGTCGTTATCGACGCGGTGCGGGAGAACGGCGTGACAGTGGCGTGCGTCGACTCGTCCACGACGGGTACAACCGAGTTGGGCGTGTCTAGAGGCGCCTCCTCTACTACCTTACCGCCCTTCGCTGTCATGGCCCTCATGTTTGTGACTACGTATCCCTGGCCCAGCTTTGGCGGAACTAGGGCCGGTGTTATTAGCGCTGTCCCGATTGTCGCGCCCCCAAAGGCAGGCGGGCCCAACATAACGTTACGCCCAAAGCGACCAGGACCGCTTTCGGCGCTGAGGCGGCCGGCGCGCGTCGGCCCCCAGATGGTGATTTCGCCCTGCTACATCGCTGGGCCGAGCTCTCGGGTCTAAAACGACGAGTACGTTTCAATGAACATATAAATATTCGAAAGTACCGGTCGCAGAGGGTTCCCGACTCCTAACGATGGGCTACGACATATTGTTTGACTCACCCGTAAAGACCGGCTAAGGTAAACGCGGCTCCCTAGGCCATCACGAGGATCGCAATATGGGCGGGAAGCGATCGAATCAGCTTATAGCCCTGGGCTCCTAACTAACCCCCAACAGTCGCGCGCCAGTCAATGCCGTCAAAATTTTTCGGCTGGCCTGCATAGGGGGAAAGGCTGATTTACCGTATGGGGCCCGGCTCGACCCAGTCTGTTGGGCCGAAACCGCGGAGTCCAGGAAACGTAAGCTTGAAGTGACCGAGTGGAAGTGGGCCGACGTGGCGATCGCAACTACCGCCAACCTTTGTCCGTGTCAACCAAGGGAAGTTCAGCGCGTCTGGCTCCAGTCCCTGGACTCTTTATGGTCGCCGTGCCCGAGCGTCGCTCCGTACGCTTCTCCCTCCGCGCTGGTCAGGGCGGCAACCGTCGCGTCCTCGTCGCTCCGCTCCGGCCTCTCGCGGTTCGGCCGCACGCTTTTCCGACGCCCCGCGCGACTTGCCTTGATCTGGCGGAGCGATGACACGTGGACGTTCCGCTCGGGCCCGTTCATAAGCGAACCCTGCAGTCCCGCTACAACCATCGCGCGGGCCTCCGGGATAGCTGGGACGACCTCCAGGCCCCTCCCCGGCCTGTCGGGCTCAACGGACGCTGCCTGAGACGGCCCCCCAGCCATAAGGTCAACGAGCGAGCTCCTGAAGTGCAAGAGGAACTTCCTCATGGGTCCCCTGGCGAGGGACTCCAGAGGGCCCATGTAGTCCCCCTCGGCTATCACCCTGGCGAAGACCGGGGACGCCTTGTAGCTCCTCACCGTGAACTTGAAGTAAGCGGCCGGCCTCTCCATAGTCCCCTCGTGGACCACGGTGTCCTTCATCGCCGTCACGGTCATCCTGAAAGTGAACGACATGAAGACCTTGAACTTCACGACGTACGACGTGGTGGACTCGACTTTGACCTCCTTGAGGTACTTCCACAGCTTGGGGAGGTTGTACGGGTCGCCGACCGCCGTCAGGACTTCGCTCGGGGTCGCCCTCACGAGGAAGTCGACCGTGTCGGAATCATTTTAAGTACACGTTAATTAACTAAAGAAGTTAAATTAATAAGTAATTCGTTCGAGAACGACGCTTCTTCATTGCATCTCGAAAGTTTGCTGGTATTACCCCAGTCCCCTCGACCCCTCCCCCCTTTAAACTACCACCACGTCGTCGCGGACCAGGAGGGGCAGTACCTTGCTCACGTGGGACGCCATGCTGGAGATTACAGGCCCGGCGGCGATCTCCAGCGGGCCCACGTAGTAAACGGTCGCTATGACCCTCGTGAGCCCCCTAATCCTGTGGGGGGCGAACCCGATCTCCAGCCTCAGGGTGGCCCTCCCGTCCGTCGAGTTCCCCTCGTGGATCACCGAGCTGAGCAGGTACAGCACGTGCATATGGTAGGTGAAGGTCACGAAAGGGAGGATCTTCAGCTTGACCGTGTACCTGTTCGGGGCCTCGATTTCGATCTCCTTGGCGAACTTCCAGAGCGCCCTGAAGTTCTTCGGGTCGGAGACCGCGGCGTAGGCCGCTTTAGGGCTGGCCGCCACCGCGAAGTCGGAGTTCTTGACAATCATGCCCTGCCTTACACTACATTGTGCACCTAAGAAAATAAACGTTCGACAGTCCGAGCAGTACGGGCGTCGCCGCGCGGGCTCGGTCGGCCCTGAAAGGCCTCGCCGCCAGAAGCGGTCAGTAGAAGGTGACCAGCTCGTACTTCACCCCTAGCTTTTTGGCGTACTCGTAGGCCCTCTCTATCTCCTCCCTCGTGGGGTAGCGCGCTATGTCGGAGTACTTGGGGTCGAAGGAGGGCGAGAACGGGTTTGCGAAGGAGTCCGGGTGGTACTGATCCATGATGTTCACCCAGTAGTTCGGCACATTCTTGACAATCCACTCCAGGACTGGGAAAGTGTCGTCCTCCACGTGGTTGGGCATTACTAAGTGTCTGATCACGGCCTCCTCGCCCCAGGAGTATATCAGGGAGAGGTTCCTGGTGACGGTCTCGACGTACCAGGGGGTCCTGCTCAGCCTCAGGGCGCACTTGTCGTTGCCGAACTTGAAGTCGGGGAGCCAGATGTCCACGAGTAGCCTGAGGACTTTAGTTGTCGCCTCGCTCATGAAGAAGTTGCTGTTCCAGAGGATCGGCACGTTGACCTCGCTCCCGTAGAGCCTCCTCCCCCTCCTGGGGACGAGGTAGTCCGCCTTGGGGTAGAGGGTCACCTCGTCTATTACTTCCCTGCTGTATGCCAGCTCCCTTATCGCCTTGACAATTGTGTGCAGGTGGATCGTCGGCTCCCCTCCGACCAGGTTTATGTTGTGAACCCCCTCGCTCGCTAGGACTCTCATTGCCCCGGCGAGCCTCTGAGGGGTGAAGGGGATCCCGTTGTCCTTGTCCTTGGATATGTCGCCGTTCTGGCAGAAGGCGCACCTCATGTTGCATGAAGTGAAGAAGATCGTCCCCGAGCCGTTCACTCCCCTGAACACTAGCTCCTCTCCCCTGTGGTGGAAGTAGGAGGCGACCCTGCTCTCCACGTTGAGCTGGCACGCCCCTGTCCTCACCTTCCTGTTCACCCTGCAGTTCCACCTGCAGAAGCCACAGCTCTCGACCCACTTGTCCACGAGGTCGGCCAGGTAGTCCAGGAGGGAGTACTTGGGCACATCGAGCTTCCTGATGTCCTCCTTCCCCTCCCTCACGTCCCTCCATAGCCTCAGGAAGGAGTCCGTGAGCTTGTCGAGTAACTCGAACCCTCCGGGCTCGGCCTCGACCCTCTTGGCTATCAGGTACTTCGCCGGCACCTCGTTGTCCATTACGGAGAAGTACCAGGGGAAGTCGTCCCTGAGCAGTCTCTTCAGCTCCCCGAAGTCCATGACTGTCCTCAACTCGCCTCCCTACCTATTATTGCCTTCGCGTTAAACGTTATATATTTCAATTCCAAAATCGGCTTAATGGAGAGGGTAGAGAAGAAGAGGTGGAGGAGGCCCTTCGAGCTCGTCGTTAAGGAGGACGGAGGGAACCTCGTGATTGAGCTGATAGGCCGCAAGAACGTCTCGGAGTACAGGGTGGTCGTGGAGAAGGCCGAGGTTGACCCCAACCAGTTCGTGGAGAGGGTTTACTCCACCTACAGGCAAGTCCTCGAGAAGGTCAAGCAGAGGAGGAGGCCCGCAGTCCTGGCGAAGTACGCCCTCTACGTCTACTCGGAGCTCTCGGGGATCCCGATATACAAGGCGGTGAAGGAGGTGACCTACATGAGGAGCAACGGGCAGGTCAAGAGGCTCGACCCTAACGGCTTCGCCAAGGCCACCTACAAGATAGCCCCCGTCTTCGAGGAGGCCCTCAAGAAGGCCTAGAGCCAGGCCTCCAAACCGACCGACTCCCTCCCGAAGAGGGACTGTATCGGGTAGGAGAGCTCGACCTCCCCGTGATCCGGGCTCTTCACGACCCTGAACCTCACGCCCCTGCTCCCCCTGGTCACCTCTATGACGGAGTGGGCCGAGTGCAGGCCGAAGACGCTCCCCCTCTTCTCCCTGTCGAAGGGAGAGAAGACGAAAGTCCTCCCTCCCCTCCTCCTCATCGCTCCGACTATGTGGGTGTAGAGCCTGAAGAAGCCGTAGGGGTTTATCACGACGAGGTCTCCCGCCCCCATGGCCTCCACCGATGGGCCTACGTCCTCAGGCTTGAACGCCCTCCTGACCAAGACCCTCCCGTTGACGCCGAAGGCCCTCTGGTAGGACTTCACCTTCCAGGGGTCGAGCCCTCCCCTCTCAGCTACTACCAGGACTTTGACGAAGGGGTGGGAGGAGAGGGCTATAACCCTGCTGTAGAACTCCTCGAGGAGGTCTAGGTCCTCGGAGTAGAACTCGACCCACTCGTCCTTAGCTATTATCTCGTCCAGCTCGGGGAAGCCGGTGAGCATCAGGGCAGCATCGCCTCCACGGTCTCGTAGGCCCTCCTCAGGTAGTCCAGGTAGTAGTCCACGTCGTGGCCGGAGTAGCCCTCGTCCGCCCTGTAGAACCCCCTCGCCCCCCTCACGTAGGGCTCGTCCCTGACCCAGAGCACGAAGTCGCTTGGTTCGCCGTAATATGCCCTCCTCCTGAAGGTGTAGTAGACGTCCTCGACCGCCTTCCTCAAACCCTTGAGCTCCTCGCAGCTCTCGGCCTTCGCCATGACCTCCAGCGAGGCCCTGTAGAAGTCCTGGACTATCTTGGGCTGGTTGCTCCTTATGAGCCCTTTGACTTTCAGCGTCCCGTCCCCCCTCCTGCCTATATACCTCTGCGGGTAGGGGAGGCCGTCGGAGCTCCTGGTGAATATCACCCAGTCGAACTCCTCCTCGAGCTTCAGCTTGAGCCCGGTCGCCTCGCTCACCTCCTTTACGAACTCCTCGACCTTCCCCCTCTCGCCCTGGACTACTAACGAGTCCACGATCCCCCCGACGACCTTGAGCCCCTTGGACTCCGCCAGCTCGACGGCTTTCCTCAGCACCTTCCTCGCCATGAAGGTCACCAGCTCGTAGGCCTCTATCTTCCCGAAGAGCGAGTTCCTGTAGCCGAGGTAGTCGAAGGACGCGACGAGGATCCACTTTATGGCTTCGGCGAGCTCCTCGTCGTAGGCCTTGTAGAACTCCTTGAGCTTTATCAGCCTCTCCACGGCTTCAGCCACTATCCCCCTCTCCTTGGTGCAGACCGTGTGGATCTCTAAGTCGAGGTCGCCGCACCTGTCCACGGTCTCCCCTGAAATGTTGTACTTGCTGATTATCGAGGGGTACATGGAGGAGAAGTCGACCTGGAAGGCCTTGTCCACGCACTTCAGCTCGGGGAAGAGGATCAAACCGCCCTTGTCGGCGTAGGCGAGCTCCTCCAAGTCCCTGAGCTCCTCGACCCTAGGGTTGACCCTGGGGATCACGTACTTCTTCTTCAAAGCCACCCACGCCTCGTTGGTCGTCAAGGCCTTGCCTATGGTGGCGTACATTATGTCCCTCAGCAGGACTCGCACCGACTTGCTCCAGATTATCAGCCCCTTCACGTCCACGGGGGACTTCCTCCTCTCGCTCTCGACGAGGACTATCGCCTTGACCCTGTCCTTGACGGTAGAGGGAGCTTCGACCACGTCAGCCTCGACCCTCAAGTCCCTCACGTCGCCCTCCTCCTTCAGGACGCCGTTGTAGTACAGCCTGTAGTACCTCCCCCTCCTGTACTCCCCGTACCAGTCGTAGAGCACTACCTTGGCGTAGTTCACTTCTGGGAAGCCCGGCTCCTCCTTTGCCGTAACCCTCCCGTCGCCCGAGACCTCGACCCTGGAGAAGGGCCTCAGGCCGAGCCTCTCGAGTGCCTGGTTAAGGGGGCTGATGAAGTCGTTGACGACCTTGAGGGCCCTCCTGAACTGGTAGTAGGCGGGGTAGTCCCTGAGCTCGACCCTGTATATAGTCCTCTCCCTCCCGTCCAAGTCCATCCACGTCTCCTCCTCCACGCCGACTACAGAGGGGTGGGAGAAGACCGAGCTGGGGAGCTCCTCCAGGTAAACAGGGAAGGTGGTCTTCACCGAGACCCTCCTGAACCCGCTGAGGAGCAGCTCCACTTTCCCCTCTCTCGGCAGGGCGTCAACCAGGTACACTCTTCGAACACCTCACGAGGAGGGCCACCAGGAGGACTTCGAGCGGGTCTGCCAGCTCGTCCTCGAAAGCTTCCTCGACCTGCCTTATTATCGGGAGGACTGACTCGAGCTCCTTCCTCAGCCCTTCGTCCCTCAGCTTCCTGGCGATCCTGGTCAGCTTCTCTACCTCGCCCTCGACGCTCCTCGAAAGAGACGGCTGAGTCCTGCCCACGGTTATAAGGCTATTTAAAAGGGGCTCACGCTACGGCGAAAGTGGGTATTACGCCAGCGAAAAAGGCTAGAGTCAGGGAACTAACGTCTCGGGGTCTCTGGGCAGCAGCCTCGCCTCCCTTATGTTCTCCAGCTTCAGCGACTGCATCGTTATCCTCTCTAACCCTAGCCCCGCCCCTCCGTGCGGGGGCACGCCATGCTTGAAGAAGTTCAGGTAGAACTCGAAGTTCTTTGGGTTCATCCCCTTGTCCTTGACGTTCTCCAAAAGCTTCTCGTACCTGTGCTCCCTCTGCCCCCCAGTCGCTATCTCCAGCCCCCTCAAGAGCCCGTCGAAGCTGTAAGTCCAGTCCGGCTCGTCCTCCTTCCTCATGGTGTAGAAGGGCCTGACTTTCCAGGGGTACTCGGTGACGAAGACCAGGTCGCTCTTGTGCTTCTCCTTAACATATTGGCCCAAGAGTTTCTCGCCCTCGCTGTCCAAGTCCTCCCCGTAGGGGATGTGCTTCTTGAACTCGCTGTCCAATATCTCGTAGGCCTTCCTGATGGGGATCTTGGGCACCTCGTCTGGGACTTGTAAGGGCTCGACGTTGAACTCCTGGAGGACCTTCTGGGGGAGCTCCTCCTTCCTCATCGACTCCGCCAGGAACTTGACGAAGCCCTCCACGAACGAGATCACGTCGTAGAAGCTCCGTATGAACCCCACCTCGATGTCCATCGAGTGGTACTCGGTCAGGTGCCTGGTCGTGTGGTGTGGCTCGGCCCTGAAGACGGGGCCTATCTCGAAGACCCTCTCCAGCCCCGAGATCACGGCGAACTGCTTGTAGAACTGTGGGGACTGGGCGAGGAAGGCGGGCTTGCCGAAGTATATCACGGGGAAGACCTCGGCCCCTCCCTCGGTGCCCGAGCCCACGATCTTGGGCGTGAAGATCTCCACGAACCCCTTGCTCGAGAAGTACTGCCTGAACTTCTCCGCCACCCATGCCTGGAGGAGGAATATCTTGGTCACCTTGGGGTTCCTTACGTCCAGCCACCTGAACTTCAGCCTGGTGTCGAGGACGGCCCCTAATGAGTCCCTGGGGAGTATCGGCAAAGGCTCCACCGGCCTGTTGAGAACGTTCAGCTCTTTGACCGCTATCTCGACCCCCTCCTTGGTCGGGGCCCTCCTCAGCGTCCCCTTGACGCAGATCACGGCTTCGTCCCTGGCCTCGTTCGAGGCCTTGATCGCCTCCTCCGGGGTCTCGCCCTGCTTCACGACTAACTGGATCTGCCCCGTCCTGTCCCTCAGGATTATGAACCTCAGCTTGCCGTGGTCCCTCACCCTGTCGACCCAGCCGCAAAGGGAGACCTCGGAGTTCAGCAGGGAGTCCTTCCTCGAAACTACGTCAGCCACGAACGCGTCCTTCAGAATTTCTCCGTCACCTGGGGAAAGGATCTCGTTGAGGTAAAAAATTCGTTGAGGCGGCGAGATGAGGGCCTCAAGCGTTCACCGCCACCAAGGAATAGGAAGTGCCGTTCAAGGAGGCCCAAACCCCTTGGGCCTGGATCAGCCCAGACTGTACGTAAATCACCGCCTTCTCCAGCCCGTCCCTCACGACTATCTCAGAGATGAGGCCCTTAAACCCTCCGAGCTTGGAGCCGAAGAGGTTCGAGTTGCCTGAGACGAACTGCTCCGACAGGCGGAAGAGGCCTGGCGGGTAGTTGGAGACCAGCTCGCCGAGGAAAGTCCCGTTCACGTAAGCCCTAAGGTAGAAGGAGCTGGTGGTAGCGTCGAAGCCCTCGACCAGAGTGACGTTGAGGACTGAGCCGTTCACGGGGTAGGCGAGGGCCCCGTAGTCGCCCTTGATTATAACGGCCCCCTTGCCGAGCCGGCTGAAGCCCCAGTCCCCGTAGTCCCCCACGTAGACCTTGCCCCCCGAAAAGGCGATTAAGGGGTAGCCCGAGCCGTTGACGACGTTGATTAATAAGCTACCCTCCCCCGTCCCGATCGCAGAGACGACGACTCTCCCGGTCGTCACGGCGAAGTAGGAGGGCAGGCCCGAGTAGCCCTTCTGTCCCGTGTACACGTCGTAACTCACCTTCATAGGGGGGAAGCGGTAGGACTGGTTGGTCAGGTTCAGCTGAGCGGGACTCGTGGTAAGCACTGTCGCGGCGTTCTGCTGAACCGGCTTAACTGTCTTCGACAGCAGGGACTCTATCTGCCCCGCGTTGAGGTAGACCAGCAACAGCAACAGCGTCAGTAAAATGGCGACTACGAAGTAAAGGAGGGCCTTCGTGCTCTCCTTCACGGCGTGAAATGTCGAAAGACGAATTATATTGTTTGAATGGAACTGGGCCGTTAGGTCGGGAAAAAAGGGGAAGATCACTTCCTCCTCATGAACAGCACGGCAGCGGCTATTACCACGATTATTATGACGGCCGCGGCGGCCAGCACAGCCCCGTCGCTCATGCCCTGCTGGGCCGGGCCCTGGGTCGACTGGGCCGGGCTGACGGTGGAGCTCGTAGAGGCGGTCGACGTAGTCGTAGCGGGACTGGTAGTTTGCGTAGTAGTCGCCGAGGTGGTAGTGGTCGTAGTCGTCGTACTCGTGGACTGCGTGCTAGTTGTGGTCGTAGTCGTCGCTGTTGTTGTACTGGTCGTGGTACTCGTAGTGGTGGTGGTCATGCTCGTGGTCGACGTAGTCGTACTCGTAGTGGTGGTGGTCGTCACGGTCTGGTCGTAGACCACGTAATAGGTAGTCGTCGGGTCGTCGACCACTATGACCTTACCGTTAGCCATGAAGTAGCTACTCGAGTTGACCTCAGCCAAGCTCCCGTTCGGCAACTTCTTCAGGACGGCCACGACAGTGCCGTTGGCCGTGACGTTGAACGTCATGACCCCGCTGACTTTCTGCACCATCACTTCTGTGGCCTTGTGCGTTGCCCCCGCGTAATTGACTGCCGTGACGTTAACGCTCTTGGGCTTCACCACCGTCACGTTGGCCGTCGTGTTGCCCTTGAACACTACGACAACGCTCTGAGTACCGTTGACCTCCACCCAGACGATAGCGCCGTGGCGTCCCTCGACGTAGACCTCGTGTGACAGGGTGACGTTGGCGGTGCTCTCGACGCTCCCGTTCTTCCCAACTATAATCACGGCGGGCTGGCCCCTAACGAAGGCCGTCCCCTCGTACTCGGGCTTGACGAACTCGCCGTGCAGGTCGACTATCACTAACATTGAGACCGTAGACGTGTGCTTGGCGTGGGAACCGCCTACAGTGACGTTCAGGTAGAATATGTACACGTAGCCCACGAGAGTCCCGTTCACGCCGTAGAAGGAAACCACCTCGTGCTGGACGTGCCCGTTAGACCTCCAGACAATCGCTGGCACGAGAGTCCCTTTCCAATAGGCCTTAGTCACCGCGTAACCCTCAGCTCCGGAGTAAACCGTGCCGTTAGCCTCGACGTTATACCTGTACGGGGCGTACCTCCTCGGCTCGTCGGCCACGATGGTCTTCGTCTTGGTGACGGCCTTGAACGAGTGCACCACTAAGTCTTGCAGTTGGGCAGTAACTTGCACCGTAGCCGAGCCGCCCTCCTTCACCGTCGTCGACACAACGTAGTAGCTAGACCCGTTCAGGAAGACGAAGTCTACCTCCGCGCTGCCGTTAATGTACGCGGGGACTTGGAAACTCGCCGAACCGTTAGTCAGGCCGGCCCACGCTAAATAGGCCTTCCCGGCCGTCTTCACCACCACCTCTGCGAGGTAGGGGACGTCCGAAGAGACGAACAGCCAGTTGCCCTTCGAAGTCACGGCTAAGTCGCCGCTCACCGACTTCGCTCCCTTAGAAATCAAGAGATAGTCGTAAACGTGCTCCGTCGCTTGTATCGACACCTTCTTTCCGCTCGTGTTAGTCGTCCCGTTGACCTGAACCACTACGTAGTGTACGAGGCTGGGGGCGCTTAACTTGGCCCCGAAACCTCCTCCCATACCGCCACTGACAGAGGTGAGCGAGGTCGTGTAATAGCTGTAATATACTGTGGCGGGGGCGTTGCCCGCCTTAACGGCGAACGGCACAGTTAAGGCCACAGAGGCGAGGAAGAGGAAGACTAGAGACGCCGAGACTATTTTCCCGGTCTTCATACGAGCCAGGTGTCAATTAGGAAAATTTATATTTCTGAGTGTCACGTCCCGGCCCCTTAATAATTTACGCCTTCAAACCGGTCCCCCGACGAAGTCGCATATACGCTTCCGTGACCCGACACTATATCTGGCTTATATCCCACGGTTTCCAAGGACGTCTTAGGAGATCGAAACCATGGAGCCCGAGTACCCCTATTTCGACCTGAAGTCCGCCAGGGAACTCCTGCCGGAGCTCAAGGAGCTACACGCCGAGTACCTCAGGCTCAGGAGGGAAATAGAGGAGGCCCTCCTCAACGGCAACAAGGACGCCCTCTCGGAATACGTCAGGAGGGTCGACAAGATAGTTAGGAGGATAACGAGCATGGGGGTGATAATCAGGGACCTCGAACTGGGCCTCTTCGACTTCCCAGCGATAGTCGAGTCGAGGAGCGCCTACCTGTGCTGGAAGGTAGACGAGCCGGACGTGATGTACTACCACTTCGCTGAGGACGGCTTCGCAGGGAGGAAGAGGATAACGGAGAAGACGGAGATCCTACCGCTCACTTGACGCTCCTCCTGGAAATCACTTCCTTGACGGAGGAGTAGTCGAGCTCTCCGTAGCCCGAGTTCTCGGCTATCCTGTAGAGTTGCAGGGCCAGGGACGATAGGATGGTCGGGGCTTTCAAAGCCTTCGCCTCGTCCTGAATGATCTCCAAGTCCTTCCTCATGTGCTTCGTGGCGAACTGAACCGAGTAGTCCCCGCTGAGCATCTTGGGTAGCTTCAGCCCGGCCGTGGTTGGGCTGGCGCTGGTGTACTTGCTGAGGACGTCGATGATGATCTGGTGGTCGAGCCCGGCCCTGAGGCCGAACTCCAGGGCCTCTGCAAGGGCGGAGACGTAAACGCCTACCATGAGGTTGTTCACGAGCTTCGCGTACAGGCCAGAGCCGTTGGGGCCGACGTATATCACCGCCTGCGCCGTGGCCTTCAGGACGCCCTCCACCTCCTCCCTGCCATCCTTCGGCCCTCCCAAGAGCACGGTGAGCTTGGCCTGCTGGGCGAAGACGGAAGTCCCTATGACCGGCGCGTCGTACATCCTCCCACCCCTAGATTCTACCTCTCTGGCCAGCCTGACCGAGACGCTCGGATGGATCGTGCTCATGTCCACGAGAGTCTTCCCCCTCACGTCGTCGAGAACCGAGGAGACGAATGAGCTCACTGCGTCGCTGTCGCTCAGCATCGTAATCACCATGTCCGCCTTTCGGAACAGCTCCCTAGGGGTCTCGGCGACCTCGACGTTATATTCCCTGGAGAACTTGACCGCCTTCTCCCTCGTCCTGTTGTACACGACCGTCAGGTGGCCCGCCCTCCTTAGGTTGGCCGCAATCCACCAGCCCATCACGCCCAGACCGGCTAGTCCGACCTTCATGGCCGCCATTCGCTTTTAAACTCGGTTAAATAAGATAACCACGTGTACGGCATAACAATTCAGATAGTCGACGACATCGGGTTCATCGCGATAGACACGGGGGGCACCTACAACCTAGTCACGAGCGAGTTCATGGTGAACTTCGTGGACGCCCTGACCATGCTTGACAGGAACCCGAACGTGAGGTTCGTGGTAGTCCACGGGGCCGGCGACAACCTCGGCGCGGGGGCCGACGTCAACGAGCTGTACCGCGCGGTGAACTCGAAGGAGTTCACCGACCGCTTCTTCAACATGATGAAGGAGATATACCTGAAGCTCTTCACCGTGGACAAGTTCGTCATAGGCTACGCGAGGGGGGTCGCGTACGGGGCCTCGATGGAGATGCTCCTCGCGATGGACTACGTCATCGCCCACAAGGACTCCAGGTTCGCCGCACCCGGGGGGAGGCTGGGCGTCTACCCTCCAGTCCTTCTGACCATGGGGCCGGAGAGGATAGGCTGGGCGGCCACGAGGAGGATGGCCTTCCTCGGGGAAGTCCTGAACGCCGAGCAGGCCAAGCAGGTCGGCCTGGTGGACGAGGTCACCGAGGAGACCGACCCAGTCAAGGCGGTGCAGGGCGTGGTTGGGAAGGCCAGACAGATGGCCCCCAGCTCGATAGCCAAGATGAGGAAGCACCTGTACAGGAGGTACTACCAGCTGTTGGAAGCCGCCTTCGAGGAGCTAAAGGAGCAGCTGATGACGCGCGATACGAGGGAGGGAGTGACAGCTTTCCTGACGAACACGAAGCCCTACTGGGCAGTATCCGCAGAGGAAAGGGCCCAGAGGCCGAAAGTCTAACGGGGTAAGGGCCGGAGGGACGAACCTACAAATCAGTCCCCTATTTTTATTCCCTCAGCCTCAGCATTTTCATCCCCAGGCCCAGCATGACGAGCCCCGAGACCACGACGCCCAAGACCACGTTCTCCGCGACGGGAGTCCCCAGGGTCACAGACCTAAGGACGTCGTTGAAGAGCGACAGGGGCTGGTACTCGACGAAGAGCCTGAAGGGCATCGGGACTACGTAGCTCGGGTAGAACGAGTTGCTGGCGAACATCAGGGGGAACGCTATCGCCGTCGCGGCCGTGTTGGCTATGAACGGCCTGTCCTTCGGGGTTAGGCCCATGATTATCGCCCCCAGGCCCGCGAAGATGAAGGTGCCGACGACTATGAAGGCCGCCAGGGAGAGGCTCGCGTTCAGGGGGATCCCTATCGCTAGTCCTGCAATGGCCACGGCTAGGGCGGAGGCGAAGGAAATCACGACCTCGTAGATCATGAGCGATAGTGCCCACTCGTAGTCCTTCAGGGGAGAGGCGGCCAGCCTCTCGATGAGCTTGTCCCTGTAGTAGGTCGCGGCCACCCCGGTCACCCCGAAGACCCCGTTGCTCATGACCATCGCCCCGATAGTGCCTGACAGGACGTAGGCCTGGTAGGAGTAGTAGGAGTGCGCCCTCACTAGCTGGAACTGGACGCTGGGGTGGTAGAGGGCCTGGGCCACGGAGTACTCGATCACGGGGACGTAACGCTCGGCGTAGGGAGGGTAGTAGATGACGACGCCGGTAGGGGTCGAGTTGACGAACACTCCGCCCGAAACGGTGACGCTTTCGTTGCCCCCCAGGCTGACCATGAAGAGCCCTGTTGTGTTGAGGGCCTGGGCAATCTCCTGGGCCTTAAACCCGGCGACGTAGACCGGAACGACTAACGAGGAGGCCAAACCCCCGAAGCCCTCGGCGAACGTCAGGGCCAGCAGTATCGGGAAGGCGAGCACGAAGAAGACCGCCACCGGGCTGCTCAGATTGTCCTTAATAATCGCCAGGGAAGTCCTAAGCACCCTCCTCATTCTCCAACTCCTCCACCAGCTTCAGGTAGGCCTCCTCCAGGGTCTCCTTGGCGAACTCCTCCTTCAGCTTGTCCGGGGTAGAGACCTTGACCAGAGCCCCGTTGTAGAGCACCGCCACCCTGTCGCTGAGCTTCTCCGCCTCGTCCAAGTAATGCGTCGTCAGGAAAGTCGTTATCCCCCTGTCCTTGAGCGACTTTATGACCTCCCAGAGCTGCCTCCTGGCCTTCGGGTCTAAGCCAACGGTGGGCTCGTCGAGGAAGACGACCTTAGGCTCGGTGACGAGCGCGCTCGCTATGGCGACCCTCCTCTTGTAGCCCCCCGAGAGCTTCTTGAACTTCGTGTGGGCGTATTCCTTTAAACCGAGGGACTCGATGACGTCGTCCACTTTCCTCTCAGTGCCGTAAAGGGAGGCGAAGTAAGCCACGTTGTCGTAAACCGTGAGGTCGCTGAAGCCGTTGAACTCCTGGGGGACTACGCTGACTATCTTCCTCACCTCCTCGCACTGCTCGGGGACTCTGAAGCCCTCGACCACTGCGTGACCAGATGAAGGCTTGGTGACACAGCTCAGGATCCTGACGGTGGTGGTCTTCCCCGCGCCGTTGGGGCCGAGGAAGGAGAATATCTCCCCCTTGTAGACCTCGAAACTGACTCCCCGCAACGCCTCGACGTTGCCCCTGTAGACCTTCCTCAGGTCTTTGGCCTCGATGGCAAGCATGAGGTCTAAAGGGAGTTGTAAGGAATAAACCTTAGCTCATTATGAAGGCCGTCGTCATGGCAGGGGGGAGGGGGACGAGGTTCACCCCGCTCAAGCCCTTAGCCGAGGTCTGCGGCTTCCCCCTGTTCTACTTCTCCTACAGGCTTGCGAGGGATTTCGCCGAGGAGGTCTACCTTGCTGTGACCCCCTGGTCCCCCCTTCTCATGTCGGGCCTCCCCAAGGTGATTACTCCCGGCAAGGGCTACGAGAGCGACGTGCTCGAGGCGGTGAGAGCTGTGGGATACCCTAGCCTGGTTCTGCCAGCGGACTCCCTGGTTAAGAGGGCCTCGGTCGAGGCGCTGGTTAGGCAGTGCGAGTCGGCCATCTGCTCATTAACTTACAGGGGAGAGTTCGTCGGGGTGAGCCTCTGGAGGGGGGAAGACCTCAGCGACTACTCCTCTGTCGAGAGTCCCGAGCCCGTCCTCAACGTTAACACCTTCGCCGACTACGCTTTGGCTAAGAATAAATGCATGGAGTTCGTCAGGGACTTGTGGGGAGAGTCGTAATAGCCCTGCCGTTCAGGCTGATAATGCTCCCGTTCTACGCCTTCCTAGGGCTCCTCCTGCTGTTATTCGGCGTAGGCTACTTCGGGACCCTTTTCGCCCAGTACGGCATCCCGAGGGACTTGGCCATAGCCCTGGCCTTTTACGTCTCCATTCTGAGCCTCGCCCTGTCCCCGGTGAACGTCGTGGTCCACGAGAGGGTGGCGAAAGTAGCAGTCCCCGGAGTGGACGTGGTCTACGTGCTCGGCATCCCATACTTCATCCCCACGATAAGGGTCGTGGAGAACAAGAGCAGGGTGGCGGTGAACGTCGGGGGTGCGGTGATCCCCGTGAGCTTGTCCCTATGGCTGATCTTCGGGGTCTTGGGGCCCAAGCTCCTCCCCCTTTCCGCTCTAGTCGTTGGGGTAACCGCCCTAGTCTCCTACTACGCCTCGAAGCCAGTCCCAGGGCTGGGGATCGTCATGAGCCCCGTTATCCCCCCACTAGTGAGTCTCCTGATTTCCTTCCTAGTTTCGCCTGGTTCCCCCTACTTGATCCCAGCCTTAGCCTATTCCGGCGCGGTTCTGGGAGCCCTCATCGGGGCCGACCTGCTACACCTGAAGGACTTGGAGAGGACTAATCCGCCTCTGCTGAGCATAGGAGGGGCGGGCACTTTCGACGGGATATTTATATCGGGGCTCCTCTCCCTCTTCTTCGCGTACCTCCTCCTCTCC